>JAZQFS010000122.1:0-49892 GCA_045539625.1 Eubacteriales bacterium
GCAGCTCTTGCATATCTTATGTTCAACCTTTTTACACCTCCTTGCTTTGCGGCAATCGGAGCTATGAACAGTGAAATGAAGAGTGCAAAGTGGCTGTGGGGCGGTATCGGTCTTCAGATGGGTACAGGCTTTACAGTAAGCTTCCTTGTATATCAGATAGGTACTCTTATCACAACAGGAGCACTTGGCGCAGGCTTTATGGGCGGACTTATTGCAGTGGTTGCATTTGTTGTAATTATCTGCGCTCTTATCGCAAACACCAACAAAAAGCTTCGTGAAGAGTATGCAAGCAAAAACTAAAATATAAAGACAGGTGTTTTAAATGACAGATATTATCATAGCGGCAGTAATTATATTAATTATCGGTCTTGCATCGGCTTATATAATACGTGCAAAAAAGAGCGGTGCAAAATGTATCGGCTGTGCTTATGCAAAAAAATGTGCTTCAGCCAAGGGCGGCGAATGTTCTTGCTGTTCATCAAATAAAAACACCGAAAACTGAACATTTTTTATCCTCACATATTAAAACAATCCCATACACTCCTATATTAGCAAACTCTCACCGTTGTTCAATCGCGTGAGAAACAGATACGGTACGGCAAATTGCTGTGCCGTATTTTTTTATATTGTTTGCTTTATATTTAAAAGCCCTACACAGAAAAAGAAAACTGCCTCAGCAATCTGAAGCAGTCTTTATCATTACATAAAAAACAAGTAACCCTCAAATATCCTTTCTTCCCTCAATTGCCTTGCAAAGAGTAACCTCGTCCGTGTATTCAAGGTCGCCTCCAACGGGAATACCGTATGCAAGACGTGTCACCTTTATTCCGAAGGGACGCAGCAGCTTTCCCACATACATTGCCGTAGCCTCTCCCTCAACGCTTGCATTTGTGGCAAGAATAACCTCAATTTCGTTTTCGGGATATTTTGCGCAAAGTGCCGTCACTCTTGCAATAAGCTCCTTGATTTTCAGCATTTCGGGAGTTTTGCCGTCAAGTGGCGATATAACGCCGTGAAGCACATGAAACAATCCCTTGTACTCACTGAGTCTGTGAATTGCACCCACATCTCTTGGGTTTTCAACAACGCATATCAGCTTTTCGTTGCGGCCTGCATCTGCACAGACGGGACAAATATCTTCCTCGGAAATGTTCTGGCATACCGTACATTTTTTTACTGTTTTCTTGGCATCAAGTATTGCACCTGCAAAGCCTTCAGCCTTTTCCTTTGACATATCAAGCACGGCAAAAGCCATTCTGTATGCACTTTTTTTACCTACTCCGGGAAGTGAGCGGAAGCAGGCGGCAAGTCTTTCAAGTGACGGTGTATATGAGCTTTCGGACATATTGTTCCTCCGTTAATCAGTTTCTCAATTTTGATAAATTTTTTTCAACACTTTTTTCATCAATGGAAAGTGTAAAAGTAAACATACAGTATTCGCCGTATTTGCTGTCCACGGAAATTTTTTCTCCATGGGCTTCTATCTTTGTTTTGGCAATGTAAAGACCGAGACCTGTACCTGTTTTGTCAAGACCTCTTGAAGAGTCTGCCTTGTAGAATCTATCGAAGATAAAAGGAAGCTCTTCTTCTTTAATACCTATTCCCGTATTGTAAACGGATACGGAATATTTGTTTTCCTGCTTTTTACGGCGTATTTCAATACGCAGCTTACCGTTTTCGGGAGTAAATTTCAAAGCATTTCCCACAATATTGTAAAGCACCTGATAAATTGCATCCTTGTCAGCATATACTCTTGACGGATCATCATCGGTTTCAAATTCGATATTGATTTTTTCTTCGTCTATCTTTTCCTCAAAAGATATAAGTATAAGTCTTGCAATTTCGCATATATCAAAGTATGAGGGATTTACTTTAAATCCGCCCGACTCCATTCTGGACACGTCAAGCAAACTGTTTACAAGCCTTGAAAGACGCTTTACCTCTGTCAGTACAACATTAAGATAATACTCCTGCTTTTCAGGAGGAATCGTACCGTCCATTATTCCTTCTATAAAGCCCTGAATACTTGTCATGGGAGTACGAAGGTCATGGGATATGCTTGAAATGAAGGTATTACGTGTTTTTTCCAGCTTATCAAGTGCCTGTGCCATATTGTTGAACGCCTGCGAAAGGGTGGCAATCTCATCTGTTCCCTTGACAGGAATACGGACATCGAATTTTCCCTTTGTATAGGAATCCACCGCTTTTGATATTTGCTTGACGGGGGTTGTAATTCTGTTTGAAATAAAATAAACTATTACAATTGCCGCCAAAAATACCCAAAGACTTGCAACAATCACAACTCTTATTATCTGCTCATACACATTCTGAAGCCCCGACGAAGAGGAGGATAAAAGAATAATACCGATAAGCGAGCTTTCGCCGTCAAGCTTCTCTTCTATGGGATAAATATAATTAAAACGCCGTTTTTCGAACAGACCTCCCAGATTTGACAGCTTTGAGCTGTTTTCGGATTTCCACATAGAGTTAATTACCTGAGAAGGAATCTTAGTGTTCTTAATAAGATTGTTTTCGCCGTTTTTAAAAAGAATGTCTCCGTCTTTTCCTATGATAACAATACTTGATTCGGAATAATCGGTAAGAGGTCCGAACAGCTCGTAGTAATCGTTTTTGTTTTGTTTTACTGTCTTTTCAAAGCTTTTTCCCGACTGCTCCATATCGGTAATGACGGTAGTGTATACAACCTTTGCCGTTTTGTACATTATGTCGGTTTTGGAGCTTAAGGAATAGTTTGTAACAACATAGCTGATTATCAGAGCAATGGTGCAAAAACCGAAGCCCAACAGTAAAATAAAGGAAGTAAGATACTTTGAATATATGGATTTAAACAACAGCTGACCTCCTTAAATTCAACAAATTTTAATTTCAGCTTTTATTATACTATTTTTATATGTGTTTTTCAAGATTTTTTACACTAAATAACAAAAAAAACACAAAATCATACAAAAAATGGGTTGATTAAATCGTAAGAAAAAGGTATAATATAATGAAACATTGTATTTGTAATTAAAATGAGTAAAAATATCTATATTGACAGAAGGTTATTAAATGGCACAAAAGCTTTTGCTTATTATGAATCCCGTAGCGGGAGTAAAAAAATCAAATAAATACTTAACGGATATACTTTGCCTGTTTTGGGAATATGAATGCTGTGTTCAGACAACCACCGTTTCCTTCGGCCCCGAAAAGATTATTGAGCTTTACGGAAAAGATAAAGATTTGATAATCTGTATAGGCGGCGACGGCACCTTTAACGAAATGATTTCAGGCTTACTTAGAAACAAACTGTCTCCCAAAGTAGGATACATTCCGTCGGGAAGCACCAACGACTTTGCTGCAGGTATGAAGATTTCTTTAAATCCTCTTCAAGCGGCAAAGGATATATTAAACGGAAAACCCAAATGTCTTGACGTGGGACTTTTCAATACAAGAATTTTCGTTTATACCGCTTCCTTCGGAGTTTTTACAAAAACAAGCTACAATACTCCGAGAGACCTAAAAAACACCCTTGGATACTTTGCCTATCTTCTTGAAGGAATAAAAGAAATTGCCGATATAAAGAGCTATCATATAAAGCTCACCTCAAAAGAAAAAAGCATTGACGGAAATTTCATTTTCGGTGCGGTATGCAATTCAAAGCGTCTTGGCGGCGGTATGCTTAAGTTTTCGGACAACGATGTTGATATGAACGACGGTCTTCTGGAAGTATTGCTAATTAAAAATCCAAAAAATCCTGCAGAGCTTATGCAGATACTTATGGATATAAACAACAAGCATTTTCAAAGCTCCATGTTTGAGTTTTTCTCGGCAACAGAGCTTAAAATAGAAACCGACGATGAGATTGACTGGACAATTGACGGCGAATTTCAGAAGGGCACAGATAAAATTTCAATTAAGAATATAAAAAGTGCAATAAATCTTATTGTACCTGAAGAATAATGAAAGGCAGATTTAAATAATGCCAAACAACAACGGTTCTGTAACTTATAAAACAAAACAGCAGGCACTTGTTCTTAACTTTTTTGAGCAGAACAAAGGCTTACATGTGACAGTAGATGACATCTGTCTTTCACTTAAGGAAAACGGAACGCCCGTGGGAACAACCACCGTTTACAGGCAGGTACAAAAGCTTGTAAATGAAGGTCTTGTAACAAAATACAACGTTGACAGCGAAAGCGGTGCCTGTTATCAGTACAACGGAGAAAACTGCAAAATGCATTTTCACTTAAAATGCACCGTTTGTTCCGAGCTTTTCCACGCTTCCTGCGATTTTATGGAATCCCTTGACAAACATATTTTTTCACACCACGGCTTTATGGTAGATAATTCAAGAACTGTTTTCTACGGCATTTGCCAGAATTGCCTAAGGAACAGTAAAAAAGCCGATACTTAAAGGATAATATAATGAAGAATAAGAAAAACAACAATTTAAAAAGCATTAAAATGCTGTTTCAGCTTTTAACTGTATTTTCGTTCTTTGCTTTTTCCGTTATAATGGGTATTCTGTTTTTTATAATGCCTAAGAAAGATTATTCGGAAATTGAAAAAAGAAAGCTTATGGAGTTTCCAAAATTTAATATGGAAGAGCTGTCAAAAGGTGATTTTACCGACAATCTTACAAGATATGTTTCAGATAACTTCGTCTTTCGTGACAACCTTGTGGATTTTGCCTTCAAGCTTGAGGATTCAAGGGGAATACGTGCCGACGGCGTAAAAATGTATTCTTCGGAAAACAGTACAGACTACACCCTGTACGATAAAACAGCAAACTATAAAACAATTGATGTTTTACCTTTGCAAATGAAGAAAATCAAAGATATTTCTGTTTGTGCAAAGCCCGGAGAAGAATTACCCTTGCATCTTACAATCGACTCAATTGTTGCAAACTCAGAGCTTTATAAAAACCTTGATGCCGACGATATTATGGGTGAGCAGAGAGGCGCTCTGTTTATGGTTAAAAACACGGCGCTTGAAATTTTCTACGGAAATACAGCTATTGCCACCGATTACTGTAATGTAATCAATACCTATAAGTCAACTGTCGGAAGCGATGTTACCGTTTACAATCTTATTATTCCCACTCATTTTGAATTTGGTCTTCCAACAAAATATAAAGACAAGGTGGGCAAAGCACAAAAACCTATTATTGACCATATTTACGATACTCTTGATCCTTCCATTGTCAAGGTTGATGCCTATTCAAACATTCAAAAGCATTACAAGGCAGGAGAATATTTATACTTTAATTCCGACCATCACTGGACAAGCCTTGGTGCTTACAGAGCATATACAGCCTTTGCAAATAAGGCAGGCTTCAAGCCAACACCCCTCAAAAGCTTTGAAAAGAAAACAATAGACGAATTTCTCGGCACTTTCTACACCTCAACCTACGACAAAAAGCTTAAAGAGCATCCTGACAGAGTTGACTATTACAAGCCTGCTTGCAACTATTCTGTTCTTAATTACAGAGCAAACGGAACAGATACCTACGAAGGAGCTCTGCTTTATGAAAATATAAGTGCTGTTTCTGCAGGATATCTTGTATTTATGGGCGGTGACATTCCCCTTTCAAAAATCACAACGGATAACAATACAGGACGCAGTATTCTGATTTTCAAGGAATCCTACGGAAATGCTTTTGTTCCGTTTCTTGTAAGCAATTACGATACCGTTTATGTTGCAGATATCAGAACATTTCCCTTTAATGCTGTAACATTTGCAAAGGAAAACGGCATAAAAGAGGTACTGTTTATAAACAATACCATCACAAGCTGTACTCCTCCAAGAATTCAGAATTACCTTAATTTACTTCAAAAATAGTTTTAACACTGTTTCCACCGCTGTTTTCAACATTTTGTGTAAAACATATTTTTCCACTGTTTCCACATTGGTTTTTCCACAAATGCACGACTTTTATTTCCACACGGCTTTAACACCTTTCAGTATAGATTTTCCATATCTGAAAATTTTGTAAAACACGGCAGTATCGGCATTTGCAGGGAATTCCACCGTTTCCACATACCCTACTACTACTATTACCTTTAAAATAATATATTATATTCTTTTTATATCGTAAAAACCGAAAGGAGATATACATATGATTTTCACTGTTGACAAGTCTGCATTTGAAAAGGCAATTACTCCCGTAAGCATTATTTCACAAAGCAAGGCAGCAGAGTCCAATTACTCAGGTATTTTCATTGAGGCAAAGGACGGTCACCTTACGCTGTACTGCTATGACATTGAAAAGGGTATCAAGACAACAACAGAAGCTGACATTGAAAAGGAAGGCAAAATTATTGCCGATCCTCAGATTGTTCCCATTATCCACTCACTTTCCGAAGGAGAAGTAAGAATTGAAGTTGACGACAACTACATTATGAGAATTTCTTCAGGTGAAGCGGATTTCCAGATTCTCGGCAGAAGCGGCGACACATATCCCAATATGCCTGAGGTAAAAGGTTATTCTACCTTCAAGCTTTCAAAGAAGCAGTTCCGTTCCATGATTAACAAGACAATTTTTGCTGTTTCAAGCGACGATACAAAGCCCATTCTTAAAGGCTCACAGTTCAATGTAACAAGCGAAAAAATATCTATCAGTGCTATTGACGGATTTAGAGTTGCTGTGCGTGAAGAAAAGAGCAAGTCTGAAAACCCCGAGCTTAATATCAGATTTATTATGCCCGGAAAAGCACAGCAGAATATTATCCGTCTTATGGACGACAGCGACGAGGATATTGTATGTGAGCTTTCAAATAAGCACCTCATTATTACAATGGACGGTCTGTTTATGCTGTTCAGACTTCTTGAAGGTGATTTTCCCGACTACAGAAAGTATCTTCCCGAATATGAAGCTGTTGCAACGGTAGACAGAGCAAGTCTTATTACAAGTCTTGAAAGAGTTGCACTTATCAACGATAAGCTTAAAGCGTCTGCAAAGCTTAATTTTACATCGGGACAGCTTAAAATCAGCTGTGAAACAGACAAGGGTAAAATCAATGACCTTATTGCCTGCGATCTTGACGGCGAAGATATGGAAATAAACTTTAACCAGAATTATCTTATCGATGCACTTAAGGCGTGCGATGACGATATGGTGGTACTCAGACTTGCAACAAGAGGTAAGGGTATGGTTATTGTTCCGAGAGATGAGGACGTAAAGGAAGATACTTCTTATCTTGAGCTTGTAATGCCTGTAAGAAGCAGATAATTCAGCACATTAAAAGGCTTTAAATCTTAAAGAAAGTGAGCAGAAAAAGTGCCAAAGAAGAAGATAAAAAAAGTTGAAGAACCTGAAATAGAAGCAGTTGTTACCGACCAGGGCATAACAGAGACCTTAAAGGTAAACTATATGCCCTATGCAATGAGTGTTATTATTTCAAGAGCAATTCCCGAAATTGACGGTTTTAAGCCGTCCCACAGAAAATTGCTTTATACCATGTACAAAATGGGGCTTATGCACGGCAACCTTACAAAGTCGTCAAACATTGTAGGTCAGACCATGCAATTAAATCCCCACGGAGATGGGGCAATTTACGAAACAATGGTGCGTCTTACCAAAGGTAACGAGGCTTTACTTCATCCTTTCATAGATTCAAAGGGCTCATTCGGTAAGGTGTATTCGGATATGGCTTTTGCGGCGGCAAGATATACCGAAGCAAAGCTTGATCCTTTCTGTGAATACATTTTTTCGGGTATTGACAAAGACGCCGTTGAAATGGTGGATAACTTTGACGGAACACAGAAGGAGCCCACGCTTTTGCCCACGGCTTTTCCAAATATTCTTGTTTCGCCGAACAAAGGTATTGCTGTAGGTATGGCATCTGACTTTTGCTCCTTTAACTTAGGCGAGGTTTGTGATGCGGTTTGCGAATTTATCAAGGATCCCGATGTGGATTTGCTTGATATTATCAAAGCTCCCGACTTTACAACAGGCGGTTATCTTCTTTATGACAGAGCTCAGATGGAGGAAATTTACCGCACAGGACGCGGTTCCTTCAAAATCAGAAGTAAGTATTCTTACAACAAAAAGGATAATTGCATAGAAATTACCGAAATTCCCTATTCAACAAAGGTTGAAGCAATAATTGATAAAATTTCCGCACTTGCCAAGGAAGGTAAAGTAAAGGAAATAAGCGATGTAAGAGATGAAACGGGTATTGACGGTCTGAGACTTACAATTGACTTAAAGAGAGGCGCAGACCATGAAAAGCTTATGAACCGCCTTCTCAAAAATACCACACTTGAAGATTCTTTCTCCTGCAATTTTAATGTTCTTATAGCAGGTACACCGAAGACACTGGGTATACGTGAGATTATTGAAGAATGGACAGCTTGGAGAAGCGAATGTATAAAGAGAGAGCTGTACTTCAATCTTCAGAAAATGAAGGAAAAGCTTCACCTTCTCTTAGGTCTTAAGGAAATACTGGCTGATATTGACAAGGCTATTAAAATTATCCGCAAAACCGAAAAGGATAAGGACGTAATTCCCAACTTGATGAAGGGCTTCAACATTGATGAAATACAGGCAGAATATATTGCCGAAATCAAGTTGAGATACTTAAATAAAGAATATATCTTAAACAGACTTGAAGAAACAGATGAGCTTGAAAAGAAAATTGCCGATACCGAGGACACCTTGAAGAGCGAAAGAAAGGTAAGAGCAATTATTTCAAAGCAGCTTGGCGAAATTAAGAAAAAATACGCAAAGCCGAGAAAAACCGAAATTGTTTACGAGTTTGAAAGCACAGCATCAGATGAACCCGTTGTGCTTGATTATCCCGTAAATGTGGTTATCACAAAGGAAGGCTACTTTAAAAAGATTCTTCCTCCCAAGAGCGACAAAGCAAAGGTAGAAGAACAAAAGCTCAAGGAAAATGACAGTATTGTATATCAGGAGCTTGTGGCAAATGACTATGATCTTGTTGCCTTCAGCGATAAATGTCAGGTTTATAAAGCAAAGCTTGATGATTTCGATGAAATAAAACCGTCGGGACTGGGTGACTATATACCTGCAAAGCTTGGCTTTGATGCCGATGAAAATGTTGTAGCAATGACAGTTACAAAGGACTATAAGGGAAGTGTTGCACTGTTCTTTGAAAACGGTAAGGCTGTACTTATTCCTTTAAGCTGCTATGAAACAAAAACAAACCGCAAAAAGCTGACAAATGCTTACAGCTCAGACAGTAAGGCGGTGGGAATTTTCTTTGTTCCCGAAATAAAAACAAGAAGCGATAACAAGGACTTCTTCTTAACCTCCGACGGCGGAAAGGCAATGATTGTAAGCTCCTCTATTCTTACACCAAAGGTAACAAGAACGTCAAGCGGTACAATCTGCTTTACTCTTAAAAAAGGACAAAAGATAGTCAAGGCAGCAGAATTTATCGATGACGGCAGTGAAGAAAGAAAGGAAATCTTCAGCCGCTACAGAAAGACAAAGGTACCAAGTACAGGTACTACCGTTACAAGCGGAAAACAGCTTTCTTTCCTTAACTGAAAATATACAAAGAAAGCTTCGCCAAAATAAATGCGAGGCTTTCTGTTTAATAAAAATAAAGGACAGTGTGAAAATGAATAAAATTTCTGTTCTCGGCTCAACAGGTTCAATCGGAACACAGACGCTTGATGTTGCAAAGCATTTAGGTCTTGAGGTTGTTGCCATAACTGCAAATTCAAATGCGGATTTGCTGATAAAACAGTATTATGACGTAAAACCGCAATATATAGGCGTTACAGATAAAGCTGCGGCACAAAAAGTAAAGGAAGCTCTTTCAGGTGAAAATGTGGTGGTCATTGACGGCGAAAACAGTGCGAAAACTATTGCATCACTTGATGAGCCTGATACGGTTGTAAATGCAATTATCGGTTTTGCAGGACTTTTGCCCACCCTTTGTGCCATTGAAAAAGGTAAAAATATAGCTCTTGCAAATAAAGAGACTCTTGTTTCGGCAGGAAGGCTTGTTATGGATAAGGCAAGAGAAAAAAATGTGCCTGTTATTCCCATTGACAGCGAGCATTGTGCCCTTCATCAGTGTCTCAGAAGCTGTAAACATTCAGAGGTAGACAGACTTATAATCACAGCCTCGGGCGGACCGTTTTTCGGATATACCAAAGAACAGCTTCGTGATGTAACAAAGGAACAGGCACTTAAGCACCCAAATTGGAGTATGGGAAAAGGCATTACAATTTACAGCTCAACCCTTGTAAACAAAGGTCTTGAAATGATTGAAGCCATGCATCTTTTTGATTTTCCCATGGAAAAGATAGATGTTATTGTCAACCGAGAAAGTATAATTCATTCCATGGTTGAAACGGTGGACGGTTCTGTTATGGCACAGCTTGGTGCTTCGGATATGAGACTTTGCATACAGTATGCCCTTACCTATCCCGAAAGAGTTGCGGGTATAAGTAAAAAGCTTGACCTTACACAGGTTGGAAAGCTTACGTTTTTTGACGTTGACCATGAGACTTTTCCGTCAATAAAGCTTGCAAAAAGAGCAGTAAACTACGGCGATATCGGCACTTGCGTATATAATGCTTCAAACGAAGAATGTGTAAATCTGTTTTTGCAGGATAAAATAAAGTATACCGATATCTTTGATATTATGGAAAATTGCACCGAACACTTTAAAAACGGTAATACAGACAGCCCGACAATAGAAGATATAGTTGAGGCTGATAAACAGGCAAAAGTTTATTGCCGTGAGAAAGCTAAATAACCGGTACTAAACCAAAAGCTTAAAATTGGAAAAGGACAACCAAAAATCGCCCCGGCAGAAAATATCAACCCGAAATAATTTTCCAACGGCGACAGCCAAAATAAAGTTCTTGCGGAGCTTCTTTCAAGAGGCGACCGTACCCCTACCTGACATAAAACTAACCAAAAAGAGTGATGATATGAAAAAACTTTTATGTGTAGACGGAAACAGCTTGCTTAACCGTGCGTTTTACGGCGTAAAGCCGTTAACCACAAGAGACGGTAAAAATACAAATGCCACCTTCGGTTTTATAAAGATGCTTCACAATCATCTTGAAAGTGTAAAGCCCGATTATGCGGCAATTGCTTTTGACTTGAAAAAACCTACCTTCAGGCACGAAAAGTATGACTTTTATAAAGCCACAAGAAAAGGTATGCCCTCAGAGCTTGCCGAACAGCTTGACGATTCAAAAAAGGCGGCACAGCTTCTTGGTTTTCATATGATTACCGTGGAAGGCTTTGAAGCGGACGATATTCTGGGCACACTTTCCCAATACGGTAAAGAAGATATACAGGTATACCTATTAACGGGAGACCGTGATTCCTATCAGCTTGTAAACGAAAACGTAACGGTGCTGTACCTTTCCACAAAAGAGACGCTTCCCATCGACGAAAAGGCAGTTGATGAAAAGTACGGCGTAAAGCCCCGAAGCCTTATAGAAGTAAAGGCTCTTATGGGAGACACAAGCGATAACATTCCCGGTGTTAAGGGTATTGGCGAAAAGACGGCAATAGACCTTGTAAAGCGGTTTGAAACTGTGGAAAACCTGTATAACAGTCTTGATAATGCAGAAGGTATTTCAAAGGGTGTGCTTGAAAAGCTGAGAGCGGACAAGGAAATGGCGTTTGCAAGCAGATTCCTTGCTGAAATCGTTAAGAATGTACCTCTTGGAGTAACTCTCGATGAGCTTGAGTACCACGGTACGGATAACGCAGGGCTTTTGGAGCTTTGCGAAAGCCTCGAGCTTGAATCAATTATCAAGAGTATGAATCTGCGTCAGGCTGAAATGACGGTGTGCAGTGAACACGTGTGCTTTACGTATACAGGTATACAAACCGTGTCACAAGTGCCTTATAATGACTTTGCTTTGTATTTTGATGAAGACAGCATTTATATTTCGGCACAGGACACAAAGAATTTTGTTTTACCGTGTAACGAAGAAAATCTAAAAGAGGTATTCTGCTCACAGGATAAGAATGTTGTTGTACACGATGTAAAGAGCATAATGAAAGCCTTACGCAGGTACGGAATTGACAGCATATCAAGTAAGTACTACGATGTTATGCTCGCTTCATATGTTGTTGATCCAAGCTCGGTGGTAAACGAGGATAACCTTGTCAGTGCCTACGGTACAAGCGGGGTAAATCTTGAAGACAAAGTTCAGAAGGGCTTGCTTTGTGCTTCGAACATTGGAAAGCTTAAGGACGAGCTTGATGTAAAAATAAAAAATAACGGTCAGGAATATTTGCTGTATGAAGTGGAATTTCCTCTTGCTCTTATTCTTGAGGATATGGAAAACGAGGGCTTCAGAATCAATAAGGAAGCGCTTGAAAGCTACGGCAGAGAGCTTGATGAGAGAATAAATGCAAGACAGAAGGACATATATGAGCTTGCAGGCTGCGAGTTTAATATCAATTCTCCCAAGCAGCTTGGCGAGGTTCTGTTTGAAAAGATGATGCTTCCTCCCGTAAAAAAGACAAAAAGCGGTTATTCCACCGATGCCGAAAGTCTTGAAAAGCTGAGAGCGGTAAGCCCGATTATTGATGAAATTCTTGAATACAGAACTGTGTCAAAGCTTAAAAGCACTTATGCCGACGGTCTTCTCAAAGCTCTTGGAGACGACGGAAGACTTCACACGAATTTTAAACAGGCGTTTACGTTGACAGGCAGATTATCAAGCGCTGAGCCCAATTTGCAGAACATTCCTATCCGTACGGTTGAGGGAAGAGAAATACGTAAGGTATTTATTCCCGATGAAGGCAAAGTGCTGATAGATGCCGACTATTCACAGATTGAGCTGAGAGTTATGGCGGCAATTTCAGGCGATGAAAATATGCTGAGAACTTACCGTGAAGGAAAAGACATTCATACCATGACGGCAAGTCAGGTGTTTGATGTAGCTCCCGATGCAGTTACGGGAGAGATGCGTAAAAAGGCGAAGGCGATAAATTTCGGTATAATTTACGGCATCAGCGATTTTTCTCTTGCAGGCGATATGAAGGTTACCAAAAAGGAAGCCTCCGAATATATCAGGCGCTACTTTGAAAAGTATCCTGCTGTCAAGGCTTACCTTGACTCTGTTAAGGAAAAGGCAAAAGAGGACGGTTTTGTTACCACCTTCTTTGCAAGAAGAAGATATATTCCCGAGCTTGCAAGCAGAATATTTATGCAGAGAGCCTTTGGTGAAAGAGTTGCCATGAATGCACCCATACAGGGTACGGCGGCGGACATTATCAAAATAGCAATGGTACGTGTTTACAATGCTCTGAAGCAGGAAAAGCTTGATGCAAAGCTTATTCTTCAGGTTCACGACGAATTGATTCTTGAATGCAGCGAAAAGGATGCTGATAAAGCGAAAATACTGCTTGAAAGAGAAATGAGCCGTGACACGGGACTTGATGTGCACTTTGAAGTTGCGGCTGAAACAGGTAAGAATTGGGAAGAATGTCACGGTTAATTCGGCACAAAACACAAAAATTGTTCCGATTTATTGTGAAAAGTGCAACAATATAAAAATTGCTATTGAAATTTAAATTAATTTGTGATATAGTTTTAATGTTAAAGTATTGAAATTTTCGGCAGATAAGGAGTTTTATTATGAAAAAGATATTTGCATCGATGCTTTGTCTTGGTCTTGCAGGTGCGGTTGTTCTCTCGGCTTGCGGCAAGAAGGCAGTTAAAAAGGAAAATGAAGAGGTTGTTGTGGAAAACGAAGTTGTTGAGGAAACAGTTACAATCGAAGTTCCTTCTTCACAGCTTGACTATGAGTTTGAAATCAATACCTTTGATATGACAGCAAAGATTACGGCATACCTGGGAGAAGATTCCGAAGTTATCGTTCCCGATACAATTACCGATCCTGTATACGGTGATGTTGTTCCCGTTACGGTAATCGGTACATATGCTTTTGCCG
The DNA here is from genome assembly GCA_045539625.1 of Eubacteriales bacterium. Lineage (GTDB taxonomy): Bacteria > Bacillota > Clostridia > Oscillospirales > CAG-382 > UMGS1387. Next base: position 13,912 of record JAZQFS010000122.1, read on the forward strand.
AGAACGAAGCAATTGAAGCGGTTGCTCTTCCCGAAACAGTAACCGATATTGAAAAGGGTGCTTTCCAGAGCTGTCCCAATCTTTGTGCAGTTTCTCTTCCTGCATCACTCGAAGTAATCGAAGCAAATGCTTTCTATAACTCCAATAAAATTGATAAGCTGGGTATGCTTCCCTATCCTGTAGCTGTTGCAGAAGAGGTTGAAGAAACACAAGAAACAGCCGAAGGCGAAGAAGCAGCTGAAGAAGCAGTGGAAGAAGAAAAAGCTCCTCTTTACGATGCAATCGGAAATGAATTTCCCTCTACCGTATCGGAAATCGGCTTTATGGCATTCTCTTCACAGCTTAACGAAATTGCTTGGTACAGTGCACTTAAGGATACAGCAGTAGTTGTAGGCGACGGAATTCTTCTTAAGTATAACGGAAACGGCGACTATACTCTTACACAGGATATCAAGAGCGTTGCATACTATGCATTTTCAAATGTGGGCGCAGTTAAGATTACTGTTGAAAACGGCGAGCTTGAGCTTGACGACAATGCAGTATTTATGAGCGATAAGGCTCTTACCTTCTCCGTTCCCGAAGGAGCAGAGGATCTTGCTTCGGCAGTTAAGGCAAACGGTGCTCTTTATGAATTCTATGAAGTAGAAGTTCCCGAAGAGGAAGCAGCAGAAACAGAAGAAACAGCCGAAGGCGAAGAAGCAGCTACAGAAGAAGTTGCTGAATAAGTAAATCGTTTAAATCAACATTCATTACGAAAAGAGTTGCACCTGCAGCTCTTTTCTTTTTTGCTGTCATTTGGGCATAAAACTTATAAAAAGGAGAAAACTATCAAAAACACTAACAGAAAAGGAAAAAGTAATGGTAAAAACGGTTGTCAGAATTACGGTAATGTATCTGTCAAGCATTGTAATAATGCGGCTTGCAGGAAAAAAAGAGGTCAGCCAGCTTGAGCTAAGCGAGCTTGTAACCTCCTTTATGGTGTCGGAAATTGCCTGTATGCCCATAACAGATCCCGAAGTGCCGCTGTATGAGGCGGTTGTTTTTTCTGTAACGGTGGTAGCAATTAACTATATTATTTCAAAGTTAAGCATCAGGATTCCCGTTGTGAAGCACGTAATCGCAGGAAAGCCTGAATTTCTGGTGGTAAAAGGCAAAATTGACAAAAATGCAATGTATAAGGCACAGGTAACACTTTCCGAGCTTGTCAGTGCAATGAGAAAGGAAGGAGTTGCCTCTTTGGATAAAATAAATTATGCCGTCCTTGAGCCGGACGGCAATATAAGTATTATTCCTTTTCGGGATTTGCCGTCTCAGGAGGAGGCAGAAAACAAAAACGGTCTGCAGCATATGCTTGTCATTGACGGAAGAATAAACAAATCCGAGCTTGAAATGTTCGGATATTCCGAAAAATGGTTGTTGAAAAGACTGAATGCTCACGGCAAAAACAATGTCAAAGAGGTTTTCTTTTTCGGGGTTGACGATATGGGTAATGAGGTAATACTGGATTGAAGGTTTTCTCTTTTAAGTTATTATGAAAAGGTAAAACAAAAATGGTATGGAAAAAATCCATACCATAGTTGTAATAAACTAAAATTTCAAATTAGTTCATAGCGTTGAGCTTAACAGTAAACTGGCTCTTTTTTCTTGCAACTGCATTGATGTGCATTGTGCCCTTTGCAGCAGCCTTGTCAAGCTTGCTTACAGCTACCTTGTATGCTTCAGCAGCAACAGCCTTATCGCCTGCAGCTACAGCCTGCTCAAACTTCTTAAGAGCTGTCTTAAGATTTGTCTTGAACATCTGGTTCTGTAATGCCTTTGTTGCGGTAACCTTTACACGCTTCTTAGCGGACTTAATGTTCGGCAAAGTGTTCACCTCCCTGTTTTTGTGTACCGACAGGCACACTAATACATTTATTCTAACGTATTGTAACACGTTTTTTTTAAAAATACAATAGTTTATAAAGATTTTTAACAACTTTTTCAATATTTACGTAAAGGAGAAGCAAATATATATGGATTTTAGTACAAATTATACAGTAAGAACAGATATGGCTGATGAAATTCTCGAGGGAATATACGGCAAAAAGGGTGATTTCGGCGACGGAATAACCTTTAAAAGCAGCACCTTCGGCAAAATCAAGGTGGAAAAAATGCACGTTGAACGGGATTTTATCTACGGAGACGTGAAAAAACAGGCAGGAAACTACGTTACGGTAGCCTTTGGCAATATTAACAGCTTTACCCGTGAAGAATTTGAGCAGGCTTGTGAAATTGCGGCAGATATTATAAGCGGTCTTATTCCCAAAGAAAAAGGCTTGTGCCTTACGGCGTGTCTTGGAAACAGAAATCTTTCGGCAGATGCCATAGGACCGCTGACTGCCGAGAAAATAATTGTTTCAAGGCACATAAAGCAGTATAATCCTTCGTTGTTTTCACAAATGGAGCTTGGAGAATGTGCCTGTACCGTTACGGGTGTTACGGGAGAAACGGGAATAGATGCGGCAGAAATGCTGAAGGGTTTGGTGGAAAAGCTGAAGCCATGTTGTGTGATTGCTGTTGATGCACTTGCGTCTTCAAAAGTGACACGCCTTATGAATACGGTGCAGATAAGCGATACAGGTATAAATCCGGGATCGGGAGTAAATAACAGCAGAGGCGAAATAAGCAGAAATACACTTGGAGTACCCGTCATAGCAATAGGCGTGCCGACGGTGGTGGACGCTTCGACACTGTGTGCACATTTTCTCGATGAAAAGCTGACGGACAGACAGCTTTATCGGAACATAAAAAAAGAGTTTGAAGAAAAACCGTCGGACTTTTTTGTAACACCCAAGGACTCGGATATTTATGTAAAAAATCTGTCAAAGCTGATTGGCTTTGCAATAAACAAGGCGATGCACAAAGATATGTCTTTTTCGGAGATGGAGGAATTATTGAGCTGACGGCGGCATAAACTGTAAAAAAAGCGTTGGCGGTGAGGTTGTTGATTTATGAAAAAAACGGTGCGGGTACCGTAAGACAAAAAAGTGAAAACAGATACGGAATCAATGTAGGTACGGCACAGGCGAGAATTGTGGAATACAACAGAGAGGATATTATACCTGTTGTTGCAAAAGCCGTAAAGAAAAGAAATCTCAGAAAGACAATGCGAAAAAGCGGTATAAAAAGAAAGAAACACGGTTCTTTTCTGAAGGCTGTGACGGTTGCTGCTGCCGCATTGTTCTGCATTTTTACATTTGATGCGAAAAAGCTGGACGGTGTTATTTATGAAAAAACCTTCGCTGCCGTAAAGGGCATTGTAAACAGCATATTTGAGCAGGAGCATAAATCGCAACCTGAAACAAATGATGTAACAGACAGCTTTTTTGCACAAGAGGCGGAGTATACGGCAAATGCGGAAAAGCCTGTAAATTCACAACATACTGATTCAGAAAACACCATACTTTTGCCGCTGTCGGACAAGGACAGTGCCGTCGAAGAGCCGACGGCGTCTGTTTCGGGAACGGAAAATATGCCCGTTTCGGTGGACGGCGAGGTTTATTATCCCATTGTCACAAAGGATTTGTCGGCAAAAAGCGTTGCTGTTCTCAGTAATGCCACCTCCTACAGCCCCGATATGGAACAGGCGGTAAAAGAAAAACCTCCTGCTCTTGAAAATCTTGTTATAAATCCTGATGAGCCGCTGGTGCTGATAGTTCACACCCATGCCTGTGAAAGCTACACCGAGTACAGCGGTCTGTATCCGAAAAACGAAGCAACAAGAACAGAGGATACCGAAAAAAATGTTGTGAGAATCGGAAAGGAAATTGCCGATACTCTGTGGGGCTACGGTATAAACACCATTCATTGCACAAAGCTTTGCGACAAAGAATCATTTATCAATGCCTATAATGTATCCCACAATACCGTTAAGGAATATCTTGAAAAGTATCCCTCAATCAGAATAGTAATTGACGTTCACCGTGATGCAATAGTCAAGGACAGCGGCGAGAGCATACGTCCTGCCGTCTCTATCGCAGGTCAGGAGTATGCACAGCTTATGTTTGTTGTGGGAACGGACAAATCGGGGCACAGCCACCCTGACTGGCAGGATAATCTCTCCCTTGCGGCAACGGTTCAGACGGCGGCAGAGGAGCGTTATCCGTCGCTGTTCAGAAATATCAATCTGAGAAGTGTGCCTTTTAATCAATGGCTAAGTGACGGATATCTTCTGCTGGAGGCAGGCTCGGTATCAAATACACTTGACGAGGCACTTCTTTCAGCGCAGGCGTTTGCTCATACCTTGACGGCGGTCATCAAGGATAACGCCGTATAATAAAGGAAAAATACAGGAAATAAGAAAGGAAGCTTAATAATGACAGATAAAATCAAGCCTTTTGCCACGTCTTTTATAGCGGCTGTTATTGTACTGTCCTCAATTGGAATAATATGTACGTCCGCCCTGTTTGAGGCGGACTTTGCCATTGACGGAACGGTGGTTACGGTTTTGGGAAAAAGCTTTGAAATAAACGGTAATGTGATTGGGGCATTGAATGTTCTTGTGTCCTTTAACGAAAAGCTTTGGGGAAGTGCGGTATGGTCTGTGATTACGGAAGTATTTCAAATAACAGTGGCTCTTGCCGCAGGGTTGCTTGACATTTTTTTAAATATTATAGAAAAAGCGGCGGTGCAGTTATGAGAAAGGCAGCTTCTTTTGTACAGCTGTTTTTGCTTGGCGGATTCGGTTATGGGCTGTGCGAAATATTGTGGCGGGGATATACCCATATTTCAATGGTAATCCTGGGCGGTATCTGCTTTTTGGTTATATTTCAGTGCGACAAGAGATTTTACCCTCTGTCTGCGTCATTGCGATGTGTGGTAAGCGGTGTATTTATTACGTCGATGGAGCTTGTGTGCGGGTGTGTTGTAAATGTTGTAATGGGGCTTGATGTGTGGGACTATTCAGATATGGCTTATAATTTTTACGGGCAGATATGTCTTGGTTTTTCCTTGCTGTGGATACTGTTATCTTTGCCTGTAATAAAGCTGTGCGGGTATATGAGAAGAAATATGGGAGAAATGTAATAAGAAAAATATGTTAATTTTTTAACAGCCTGTTAAATTGCCTACAATTGGAGAAAAATCGTCAGAAAATACAAAAATGCGGTTGACAACAGAAAAAAAGGAATGTATAATAGTAATTACCAATTTATTTTTATTTTTTCAATTGTTGGAGGTATAACAATGAGCAGAATATACAACTTTTCAGCAGGTCCTTCCATGCTGCCTGTAGAAGTACTTGAGCAGTGTGCAGCAGAAATGCTTGACTATAACGGCAGCGGTATGTCCGTAATGGAAATGAGCCACCGCAGTCCCGTTTATGATGCAATTATCAAGGAAACCGAAGCTGACTTCAGAAAGCTCATGAACATTCCCGACAACTACAAGGTTCTGTTCCTTCAGGGCGGTGCGTCCACACAGTTCGCAGCCGTTCCCCTCAATCTGATGAAGACCGGTAAGGCAGACTATGTAGTTTCCGGTCAGTTCTCAAAGAAGGCATATAAGGAAGCCCAGAAGTACGGCGACGTTAAGTGTATCGCTACTTCCGAGGACAGAACATTTGCTTATATTCCCGAAATCACACCCGATATGGTAAGAGAAGATGCAGACTATGTACACGTTTGCTACAACAATACCATTTTCGGTACAAAGTATCCAGAAGTTCCCAACGTAGGTGATAAGGTTCTTGTTGCCGATATGTCTTCCTGCATCACAAGCGAACCTGTTGATGTAACAAAGTTCGGCGTAATCTACGCAGGTGCACAGAAGAACATGGCTCCCGCAGGTCTTACGGTTGTTATTATCAGAGAAGACCTTCTGGGTACAGAAAAGGAATTTACTCCCGTTATGCTCAGCTACAAGGAAATGGCTGAAAATGACTCTATGTACAATACTCCTCCTTGCTACGCAATCTACGTTGCAGGTCTTGTATATAAGTGGGCTCTTAAGAATGGCGGACTTGAAGCTATGAAGAAGAGAAACGAAGAAAAGGCAGCTCTCCTTTACGACTACCTTGACTCCTCAAAGCTCTTCAAGCCCACAGCTGATAAGAAGTGCCGTTCCATGATGAACGTTTGCTTTGTAACAGGCGACGCTGACCTTGACAAGAAGTTCTGCAAGGAAGCAGAAGCTGCAGGTCTTTCCAACCTTAAGGGACACAGAAGTGTAGGCGGTATGCGTGCATCCATTTACAATGCTATGCCCAGAGAAGGCGTTGAAGCTCTCGTTGCATTCATGAAGAAGTTCGAGGCAGAAAACGCTTGAATTAACCTAATATAACGGGACGTCGTCCCAAACAAGGAGAAAAACCAAAATGTATAATGTAAAATTACTCAACAAAATCGCAAAGTGCGGTACTGATATTTTTGACAAAGGTACATACACAGTAGGCGAAGACGTAAACAATGCCGAAGCCATTATGGTAAGAAGTGCATCCATGCACGAAATGGAATTTGACAAGGAATTACTTGCAATTGCAAGAGCAGGCGCAGGTGTAAACAACATTCCCGTTGACAAGTGTGCCGACGAAGGTATTGTTGTATTCAACACACCCGGTGCAAACGCAAACGCTGTTAAGGAGCTTGCAATCTGTGCACTTCTTCTTGGCTCAAGAAAGATTGTTGACGGTATCAACTGGGCTTCCACACTTACAGAGGACGTTGCAAAGGCAGTTGAAAAGGGCAAGGGGGCATACGTAGGTCCTGAGCTTTACGGCAAGACTTTAGGTGTTATCGGTCTTGGTGCTATCGGTGCTTTGCTTGCAAACGCTGCAGAAGCACTTGGCATGACAGTATATGGTTATGACCCCTTCATCAGCGTTGATGCTGCCTGGAAGCTTTCCGGTACAATCAAGCATGCAAGCGAGCTTTCCGAAATCTACGAAAAGTGCGACTACATCTCTGTTCACGTTCCTTCCACACCTGACACAAAGGGTATGATCAATGCAGAAACCATCGCTCAGATGAAGGACGGCGTAAGAATTATCAACCTTGCAAGAGCGGACCTTGTAAACGCTGCTGACATCAAGAAAGCACTGGCTGACGGTAAGGTTGGCGCATATGTTGTTGACTTCCCCACCGAAGAAACAATTAATGTTCCCGGCATCGTTGCAATTCCTCACCTTGGTGCTTCAACTCCCGAATCAGAGGACAACTGTGCTGTTATGGCGGCAAATGAGCTTGTTGATTACCTTGAAAACGGTAACATCAAGAACAGCGTAAACTTCCCCAACGTTTTAATGCCTCACACAGGTGATGCAAGAATCTGCGTTCTTCATAAGAACGTTCCTTCAATCATCGCACAGGTAACTGCAGTTCTTTCAGATGCAAAGATTAACATTGAAAATATGGTTAACGCATCCAAGAAGGAAAATGCATACTCACTCTTTGAAGTTAAGGGTGATCTTGCTGCAGACATTGCCGAAAAGATTGCTGCTATTGAAAATGTAGTAAGAGTAAGAATTATCTAAGGATAGCATCAAAAATAATTGTCCCATGTATCTTTGATAGGTACATGGGATTTTTTTATCGCTTTTTATTTTTTTAAGATACAAAAAAGCATAAAAATCGGGACGATGTGGGCATCGTCCCCTACGAAAAAGAAAAAACATATAAAATTCGGGGCTGTATCAAACGTGATACAACCCCTTTTAACAATCTTAGTCTTTTTTCATATTGAGAAATTCTGTGGAAATATCCAAAATCCCGTTGATTTTTGCAATAACCGTACCGTAGTTGGTAAAAGGAATTCCCTGATATTCCGCCTGTTTTCTTCTGCGGATAACTTCACGCTCTGTCAGCATACAGCCGCCGCAGTGAATAACAACATCAAATTCCGACAAATCCTCGGGAAAGTCTGTGCCCTGTGTAAAGTGAAATTCAACGTCCTTTTTGCAATAGCCCTTAATCCAGCCGGGAAGCTTTACCGTTCCGATGTCTTCGCACTGTCTGTGATGAGTACAGCCTTCGGAAATAAGGATTTTACTGCCGTCGGTCAGCTCGTCAAGTACCTTTGCTCCCTTTACTGCACCGTCAAGAAATCCTTTAAAGCGTGCCATAAGAATGGAGAAAGAGGTTAGGGGTATTTCTCTCGGCACTATTTTCATTACCTTGCCGAACACCTGACTGTCGGTTATAACAAGCTTTGGCGTGCGTCCTATGGTTTTAAGAGTGTGCTCAAGGTTAGTTTCCTTAACCACCATAATCTCGGCATTTGCGTCAAGACCGTCACGGATAACCTGCTGCTGAGGAAGTATAATTCTTCCCTTGGGAGCAGAGGAATCTATGGGTACAACTAAAATTACAAGATCGTTTTCGCTTACTAAATCGGAAATAATCGGCTTTTCTACCGTGGAGTTCTTTGCAAGAGCCTTTGCCATAAGGTTTTTAAGCTCTTCAATGCCAAGGTTTTCTGTAGCACTTGTGTAGACTGAATTTTCTTCGAGAGATATTTCTCTGTCGCTTTCGTCAGCCTTGTTGTATACAATTATAAAGGGAACTCCCCTGTTTCTGAAAAGCTCAATGAGAGTGGTGTCGGTTTCCGAAAGACCTTCCTTTGCCGAGGAAACAAGCACAGCAAGGTCGCATTTGGCGATAGTCTCCTTGGTCTTTTTCATACGAAGACCGCCAAGAGCACTTTCATCGTCAAAGCCGGGTGTGTCAATTATGACAACAGGACCGAATGGCAAAAGCTCCATTGCTTTTTTTACGGGGTCGGTGGTTGTTCCCGATACGGGAGAAACGATGGAAATTTGCTGGTTTGTAATGGCGTTTACAAGGCTTGACTTGCCTGCATTTGTACGTCCGAAAAAGCCTATGTGTGAGCGAACGGCGCTCGGTGTTTCGTTTAAGCTCATAGTATCACCCTTTGCATTTATAATTATGTAATTATGTAATTATGATACCACAAGCTGTGAAAAAAATCAATACACTGTTCCGAAATCAAACTGCTCGCAGTAAAATTTATAGATGTGTATTATCATCAGAGCTTTCTTCACTGTCCGACAGCATAATTACGGGCTTGTCTTTGCTTTTGGCATAGGTGAGCATTTTTGTCTCTTCCCCGACGGCGTGCCTGACAAAAGCCACAACTGTGTCTGCTTCACGCACCATGTACTCATTTCTTCTTGTAATGGAATATTTTCTGTTGATACGGTATAAATCGGGGTGATCGTTTTTGTCGTACAAATCCCTGTCAAAGTCACGGCAAGGATACGGGGTTACAAGAACAGAAGTTATTTTTGGATAGGACTGCTTAAAAAATTTAACGGCGATGGCACACATTCTGTCAAACTCACCGTTTCCGCCAAGTAAAAAGATGTCAGCGCCCTCACATATTAACTTTTCCAGGACTGAGTAAAGCTGTTTTCTGATGTGTTCGTAATTACTGTGCTGTAAGCTGTACTGACCGCAAAAGGTTACGGTTTTCATACGTTTCGCCCCCAAAAACAAAAAGTGTGCAGCCTGTAAGAACAGAACTGCACACTAAAAAACGACGGCTCTGTTCTAAAAGGTTACCACACACTTTTACTCACACACTTATCCGAGGACAAGGGCACGTCAAACAAGAGCGTACGCTTTTTACTTAGCATACCCCCTGTGACTCGGATTATAAGTGCGAGAATACTATTCCATTTTATGAGTAAAAGTGTGGTATCCACATTATAACATAGATTTCCTACAATTACAATACCAAAGTTTTTTTGAAGCAGTAAAATGATAATAAAAAATCCGCCTGTACCAAAGATACAAGCGGAGTAAAAATTGTTTTTGTTATCAGAGAAGATCAGCCATATCCATAATAAGACGTTCTGTTTTGTCCCAGCCGATGCAGGGGTCGGTGATGGACTTTCCGTAGATGCCTTCGCCGATTTTCTGAGCGCCGTCTTCGATGTAGCTTTCAATCATAAAGCCCTTAACCATCTTTTTGATGTCTGCGTTGTGACGGCAGCTGTGGAGAACTTCCTTGCAGATACGAACCTGTTCAAGAGGCTTTTTGCCTGAATTTGCATGGTTTGCATCTACGATGAGTGAAAGGTTCTGAAGATTCTTTGCGGAGTATGCTTCGTAAAGGTGGATAAGATCCTCGTAATGGTAGTTGGGAAGCGACTGACCGTGCTTGTTTACGTAACCTCTGAGAATTGCGTGAGCAAGAGGATTGCCTTCGGAAACTACCTCCCAGCCTCGATATATAAATGTATGTGAGTGCTGAGCCGCTGTTATGGAGTTGAGCATAACGGAGATGTCGCCGCCTGTAGGATTTTTCATACCTACGGGAACAGCCATACCGCTTGCAGTAAGTCTGTGAAGCTGGTTTTCAACGCTTCTTGCACCTACAGCAACATAGGAAAGAAGATCGGAAAGATAACGGTAGTTTTCACAGTAAAGCATTTCATCTGCCGTAAAGAAGCCTGTTTCTTCTATAACTCTTGTGTGAAGTCTTCTTATAGCGATGATACCTTCAAGCATATCAGCATCCTTTTCGGGGTTGGGCTGATGAAGCATACCCTTGTAGCCGTCGCCTGTAGTACGGGGCTTGTTGGTGTAAACTCTGGGAATGATAAGGATTTTGTCCTTTACCTTTTCCTGTACCTTTGCAAGACGGGAAATGTAATCAAGCACAGAATCTTCATGGTCTGCAGAGCAAGGACCTATAACAAGTATAAGCTTGTCGGACTCGCCTGTGAAAACCTTTTCAACACCTGCGTCAAATACCTTCTTTTTTTCCTCAAGCTCAGGCTTTAAAGGGTACTGAGCCTTAATGTCCATAGGAATGGGCAGCTTTCTTAAGAAATTCATTCTCATTTTAAATTATCTCCTAACTTTTGCGGTGCCTCGGGACGGGGTTGCCGTAAACATAATTTGCTGAATTTATACCTCTGCAATAACTTCCACTTCACAAAGTACGTTTTTGGGAAGTGTTTTTGCTGCAACGCAGCTTCTTGCGGGTTTTGATGTGAAGTATTTGCCGTAAACTTCGTTGAATGCTGCAAAATCAGCCATGTCGGCAAGAAAGCAGGTTGTCTTTACTGCTTTTTCGATAGATGAGCCTGCTTCTTTGAGAACCTCGCAAAGATTCTTGCAAACCTGCTCTGCCTGTTCTGCAATGCCGCCTTCAACGACAGTGTTTGTTTCGGGATTTATTGCAATTTGTCCCGATGTGAAAACAAATGAGCCTGCCTTTATTGCCTGTGTGTAAGGACCGAGAGCCTCGGGAGCCTTGTTCGTATATACCTTTTCCATTTTTGTTTCCTCCGATGTTATTCTATGATTTTAAAGCCGAAGTCCTTAAGAGCCTTGACAATCTGCTCTGTATGCTCGTGGTTTTTGGTTTCAAGGGTTACTCTTAAGAAGCAGCCGTTGATGTCGGTGGTTTCGCTGGCACGCTCATGGTGAACGCCTGTTACGTTACCGCCGCACTCGGCAATGATTCTTGAAACGTTCTGAAGCTGACCGGGCTTGTCCATAAGCTCGATAACAAGGCTGCAAAGACGTCCTGACTTCATAAGACCTCTCTTGATTACACGTGAGAGAATGGTAACGTCAATATTACCGCCCGATACTACGCATACAACTTTTTTGCCCTTTACGGGAACTTTGTTGAACATAACCGCCGCAACGGAAACTGCACCTGCACCCTCGGCAATCATCTTCTGCTGTTCAATAAGTGCAAGAATTGCAGAGGAGATTTCGTCCTCGGTTACCGTTACGATTTCGTCAACGTATTCCGAAACAAGCTTGAAGGTGTTTTCGCCGGGCTGCTTTACGGCAATACCGTCGGCAATGGTGGAAACGCTCTCCAAACGCTCAATTTTGCCGTCTCTTAACGAATTGAACATACTTGGTGCACCTGCCGCCTGAACACCGTAAACCTTGATGTCGGGCTTTAGCTTTTTGGCAGCAAAAGCAACACCGCTTATAAGTCCGCCTCCGCCGATGGGAACAACGATTGCGTCAACATCGGACAGCTCATTTAAAATTTCAAGACCGATTGTTCCCTGCCCTGCGATAACGTCAATGTTGTCAAAGGGATGAACAAAGGTGTAGCCCTCTTTGTCACGAAGCTCAATTGCTTTGTTGTAGGCGTCGTCGTAAACACCGGGTACCATACAAACCTCGGCACCGTAGCCCTTGGTCGCTTCAACCTTTGAAATGGGAGCACCGTCGGGAAGGCAGATAAGACTCTTGATGCCGTACTTTGTGGCGGCAAGAGCAACGCCCTGTGCATGATTTCCCGCAGAGCAGGCAATAACGCCGTGGCTCTTTTCTTCGTCGGAAAGCTGCGAAATCATATAACCTGAGCCTCTCAGCTTGAATGAACCTGTAAACTGAAGGTTTTCCGGCTTTAAGTACAGCTCACAGTCGGGATTGATTTTTTCTGTGCGTACAAGCTCGGTGTGTCTGATAACATCCTTAAGCACAAAGGATGCGTGATAGATTTTGTCAAGTGTAAGCATTGTGTGTCCTCATACTTTCAAAAAAGAAATATTACATATTATTATACGACAACAAAATGAACATTGAGTTTACAATTTGTAATTTAGTTTGGTAAATTGTTAAAATTGTCGTTACATTTTACTGCAAATGAACACAAATTTTCAAAAAACATTAAAAATTACAAAAAAACAGCTTCCGTATATAAAAAGCGAAAACGCCTTATAATATTGTAGTAAGCGGCATTATTCAGGCGTTGTGTCTGACTACAAGAGACAGTTTCCAAGCTTGTTTGTTTAAAAAACTCTTGTAAGATTCTTTATGATCAGAGACTTCAAGTTTGTCGATTGAGGCTTTTGGAATAAATGTCAAGTGAAGATGTATATATCGGAATGATTTTGTTACTTTTATCAGTGGAAAAAGGTGAAGTAAAAATTTTTTTGAAAAAAATGAAAAAAACACTTGACAAACACGTTCTGTTGTGTTATACTGCTTAAGCAATCGTCGCTGACGGGGTATTTTCACGGCTGCAAGGACGGCTGTACCGACACTGAAAAGTGGAGGCTGTATCCCCGAAGAAATACAGGGGAATAGCTCAGTTGGTAGAGCAGCGGTCTCCAAAACCGCGTGCCGTGGGTTCAAGTCCTACTTCCCCTGCCACTTGATTTTTCATCTATGAGAGATCAGCGATAGTTATTAGTTTTAACCACGGCTCGGTAGTTCAGCTGGTTAGAACGCCAGCCTGTCACGCTGGAGGTCATGGGTTCGAGCCCCATTCGAGTCGCCATTTTATTTATTTCCCTTGTCTGCTATTAGGCAACAGAGAAAGAAAACGCCTCTGTAGCTCAGTTGGTAGAGCAGGGGACTGAAAATCCCCGTGTCGTTGGTTCGATTCCGACCGGAGGCACCATTTATGCGGATTTAGCTCATTTGGTAGAGCGCGACCTTGCCAAGGTCGAGGTGGCGGGTTCGAGCCCCGTAATCCGCTCCAGTACGGAGCGATACGCAGTCGTTACCGTTTTTGATACTTGAAAGAAAGTAAAATACAGATTTTCTTTCAAGAAAAGTATCGCGCCATAGCCAAGCGGTAAGGCAGAGGTCTGCAAAACCTTTATGCCCCGGTTCAAATCCGGGTCGCGCCTCCAAAATGCCTTATAGCTTTTAATTGAATATAGAGTTTATAAGCATGCCTCTGTAGCTCAGTTGGTAGAGCAGGGGACTGAAAATCCCCGTGTCGTTGGTTCGATTCCGACCGGAGGCACCATTCATGCGGATTTAGCTCATTTGGTAGAGCGCGACCTTGCCAAGGTCGAGGTGGCGGGTTCGAGCCCCGTAATCCGCTCCAGCACGGTGCGATGCGTAGTCGTAAGGCTGATTATCGTAACCGTTTTAAATACTTGGAAGAAAGCAGAGTGTTCGATGAACATTTTCTTTCAAGAAGAGTATGGGGGGTTAGCTCAGCTGGGAGAGCATCTGCCTTACAAGCAGAGGGTCACAGGTTCGAGCCCTGTACCCCCCACCAAAAAAATTTGATAATTCAAAGTTTTAACCATGGCTCGGTAGTTCAGCTGGTTAGAACGCCAGCCTGTCACGCTGGAGGTCATGGGTTCGAGCCCCATTCGAGTCGCCAACACTTAATCCGCAGTAATGCGGATTTGTGTTTCTAAGGGCATTTTATTTGTAAATGTCTTCCCTGCTTCTGTAGCTCAGTAGGTAGAGCGCATCCTTGGTAAGGATGAGGTCACCGGTCCGACTCCGGTCAGAAGCTCCATTTGACGTGTCCGGTAGGGTGCGTCTTTTTCTTTTAAAAAATCAGTCCGTGAGTTAAAGACAGCTCACGGACTTTTCGTTTATTCTTTGTCAAGGGAAACATACTGTTATTTTGTTTTCATAAAGTTTTTTAAAAAACTTGACAACAAAAAAACTTTGTGCTACAATAACCCCGTAGTATGAATGCAGAGATTTGGAGACGCAGGAGAACCACGTGTTCTTTTTGCGCTCTTTTTTTGCATATTTTTAAATTGAGGAGAATGGAAATAATGACGGATATTGTTGCACTTCTTGAGCAAAATCCCGTAATTCCTGCCGTTCACGGGGAAAAGTTTGTCAAAGCATTAAGCTCCCCCTGTGATGTAATATTCAGCCTCGGCGAAAGTATACTGACGGTGGGAGACCATATTAATGCGGCACACGCAAAAGGCAAAAAAATGTTGGTGCATATCGACCTTGCTGACGGCATAGGCAAGGACGAGGCAGGCGTGAAGTATCTTGCATCTTTAGGCTGCGACGGAATAATCAGCACTCGTGCGCAGATAATAAAATATGCCAAAAGAGAAGGTCTGTTCACGGTGCAGCGCTTTTTCACCCTTGATTCACAGGGGCTTGAAAGCATCTCGGATGTGCTGAAAAACATAAGTCCCGCCATGATAGAAATAATGCCCGGTGTCATTACCAAGACGGTAAGTAAATTTGCAGGTGACGGTATTCCCGTTATTGCGGGCGGACTTGTGGAAACAAAGGACGAGGTGACAGCAGCTTTGGGTGCAGGCGCTATGGCTGTTTCCACAGGTATGGAAGAGCTTTGGTATCTTTAATTTTTACAACAAAATAATAACCATAAAGAGGTAGAAACAATGTATGATGTAGTGATTGCAGGTGCAGGCGTAATCGGAAGTATGCTTGCAAGAGAGCTGACAAAGTATAACCTTAAGGTTATCATGCTTGAAAAGCAGAACGACGTTGCCATGGGTGCGTCCAAGGCGAACAGTGCAATTGTCCACGGCGGATATGATCCTGAGCCGGGTACACTTAAGGCGCTTCTCAACGTAAGAGGCGTTGAGCTTATGAAAAAGACAGTAAAGGAGCTGAATGTTCCCTTCCGTCTTAACGGCTCGCTGGTTGTGGGCTTTGGCGAAAAGGACGACGAGGCTGTTAAAGAGCTGTACGACAGAGGTATAACCAACGGCGTTACGGGACTTGAGGTTTTAAGCGGCGACAAGGCAAGAGAGCTTGAGCCTAACCTTTCTCCCGATGTAACAAGTGCTCTTCTTGTAAACAACGCAGGTATTGTATGTCCTTATGAGCTTACACTTGCCGCAGCAGGTAATGCTATGGATAACGGAGCACAGCTTAAAACAAACTTTGAAATTGTAAAGATTGAGAAGAACGGCGAAAAGTTTACCGTTACAAGCGAGGACGGACAGACTGTCGAGGCAAAGTACTTTGTGAACTGTGCAGGTCTTTACTCCGATAAGGTTGCCGAAATGGCAGGCGACGGATTCTTCAAAATTATACCAAGAGCAGGAGAATATCTTCTTCTTGATAAGACAGAAGGCAAGACTGTTGACAAGACTATCTTCCAGGTACCTAACGAAAACGGCAAGGGTATTCTTGTAACACCCACCGTTGACAACAATCTTCTCTTAGGTCCTACTGCAACAGCTGTGGGCTCTCCCGAGGATACCGACACAACAAAGGTAAACCTTGATACCGTTGTTGCTCTTGCAAAGAAGAGCGTGCCCTCCGTTAAGGCGTTCAATGTTATTACGTCCTTCTGCGGTGTGCGTTCCTCTGAAAAGAACAGTGATTTTATTATAGGCGAGTCGGAAAAGGTAAAGGGCTTTATCAATGTTGCGGCAATTGACTCCCCCGGCCTTTCTTCTGCCTGTGCTATTGCAGAGTATGCCGTTGAGGTGTTAAAGAAGGCAGGTCTTGAGCTTACTGTCAACGAAAGCTTTAATCCCAATCGTCCCGATATGCACGCATTCCGTAAAATGAACGATGAAGAAAAGAATGAGTTTATCAAAAAGAATCCTTCTTACGGCAAAATCGTATGCAGATGCGAAACGGTAAGCGAAGGCGAAATTATAAACGCAATTGTAACCAATCCTCCTGCACACGATGTAGACAGCGTAAAGAGACGTACACGTTCAGGCATGGGACGTTGTCAGGGCGGCTTCTGCGGACCTAATGTTATCAAGCTCATCTCACAGCACGCAAACATTCCCATGGAAAAGGTAACAAAGTCGGGCGGAAATTCCTATATGCTTACAGGCAAAAGAAGCTGATTACTTCTAAAGAGCATAAACAAGAAGAAAAGAACGGCTCACCAACTAAGGGTTTAATTAAACCGTTACTATTGATGCTCGATTACCCGTCTTTGAGTCTGAACAACTCAAAGACTGCCATACTTGCCCAAAAAGACGTAGGGGACGATGCCCACTTCGTCCCACGGTTTGAGCACAAACCTTTTCATCTAATTCAAAATAAATTATAAGTAAGAAAGAAGAAACACTATGAACATTCAACACGACCTCATAGTTATAGGTGCAGGCCCTGCGGGAATGGCGGCGGCAGTAAGCGCCTATGACGAAGGAATAAAAGATGTAGTAATTATAGAACGAGACAGTGCACCGGGCGGAATACTTCAGCAGTGTATCCACAACGGCTTCGGTCTTCATAAGCTGGGTAAGGAGCTTACAGGTCCCGAATATGCCGCAGTTTATGCCGAAAAGGTAAAGGAAAGAGGTATCAAGGTATATTATGATACCATGGTACTTTCCGTAAACAAAGACAAACAAGTAAGAGCACAGAACAGCACCGACGGTATTATCACCTTCAGTGCAAAGGCAGTTATTCTTGCAATGGGCTGCCGTGAAAGAAGCAGAGGTGCTCTCAACATACCGGGAAGCCGTCCTGCAGGTGTATACAGTGCAGGTACAGCACAGAAGCTTATTAACTGTGAGGGCTATGCGGTTGGTAAAAAGGCTGTCATTTTAGGCTCAGGCGATATCGGACTTATTATGGCACGCAGAATGACCTTTGAAGGAGCCAAGGTTGAGGCTGTTTGCGAAATTATGCCTTATTCGGGCGGTCTTGTAAGAAACATTGTACAGTGTCTTGAAGATTATAACATTCCCCTTTATCTCAGCCATACCGTTTCACAGATTCACGGTAAGAAGCGTGTTGAAGGTGTAACCATTGCACAGGTTGACGAAAACAAAAATCCCATTCCCGGTACTGAAAGATATATCGAATGTGACACACTTCTCCTCTCCTGCGGTCTCATTCCCGAAAATGAGCTTACAAGTGCGGCTGGCATTGCTCTTGACGGCATCACAAAGGGTGCAGTTGTAAATCAGGACAGACAGACAGAAGCCGAAGGCATATTCTCCTGCGGAAACGTACTTCAGGTGCACGACCTTGTTGACTATGTTTCAGACGAAGCGGAGCTTGCAGGTAAGGGCGCGGCAAAGTATATAAGAGGCGAAAGCAATTACACAGGCACACTTGAGGTTAAGGCAAGCGGCGGTGTAAGATACGTGCTTCCTCAGAAAATCAGCCTTCCCGTATGCGAAGATGTTGCACTGTTTATGAGAGTTACACAGCCCTTCGGAAAGGTTAAGCTTTTTGCACTTGACGAAGAAGGAAATGTTCTTGCAAGCAAGATAAGCCTTAAGGCGGCTCCCGGTGAAATGGAAAAGATAGTGATAAAGAAGAGTGTTCTTGAAAATGTCAAGGGCACAATCAAGGTAACACTGGAGGAGATGAACTGATATGGAACGTATAGAAAAGAATATGACCTGTATTATCTGCCCCAGAGGCTGTCTTATGAAGGTAACAAAGCAGGCAGATACCATAGAAGTAAGCGGCAACAGCTGTCCCAAGGGCAAGGATTATGCCGAAAGTGAGCTTACAAACCCCACAAGAACGGTAACAAGCTCGGTGTTTGTGGAAAACCGTGACGGCAAGTCGGTAAGCGTAAAGACGGACAGACCTGTTTCAAAGGCAAACATATTTGATGTTATGGCGGTTATCCGTTCTGTGAAAGCGACAGCTCCCGTTGCCATCGGCGATGTTATAAAAGCCGACGTTTACGGCTGCAACATTGTTGCAACATCTGCAATTGACTGATTGATACATTTTTATATTCCCATACTGATACGTCCGCAGGATTTATAAAGGTCTTGCGGACGTGTTTCTTTTGAACAAAAAAAGGCAACAAAAAAACTGTCTTCGCAATTACTGCAAAGACAGCCTGTTTTCATTAATGGGGTGAGATATCGGAGTTGAACCGATGGCCTCCAGGGCCACAACCTGGCGCTATAACCAACTTAGCTAATCCCACCGTATTTTCCGCTTTTCAGCGGTTGGCGTGCCTTGAGGGACAAAATTTCTCTCTAGCACAAAATGGCGTGCCTTGAGGGACAAAACCGCTTCGCGCTTTTATTGCTCAACGACCAAAACTTACGTTTCGGTACCCGTTTCGCACTTTGTCGCTAAAAAACTTGCCGTCAGGCAACTTTTTTAACGCGCCAAACCCTCTCAGGGTTCGAGTCCCTCAGAAGTCAGCGATAAGCATATTTTGTACCGCAAATCCACACTCTATGGCGTGCCTTGAGGGACTCGAACCCCCGACCTACTGCTTAGAAGGCAGTTGCTCTATCCAGCTGAGCTAAAGGCACAGGTATTGGAGCGGGTGAAGGGAATCGAACCCTCGCTGCCAGCTTGGAAGGCTGGAGTTCTACCATTGAACAACACCCGCAGGTTGAATTTTTCTTGTACTCGCAGGTCAAAAAGAGGCTCCTGCCCTGCGGACTTAGATATGATAACATAAAAAACTTGTTTTGTCAAGACCTTTTTTGCTTTTTTTCATATTTTCCGACTGTTTTAACAAAAACACTTGAAATAAACTTTGCACCATGTTATAATGTAACCAAATTACCGTCTTTAAAGGAGGTAGAAAAGGTATGCCTCAGGCTAATTTTACTGCAGGAATAATGAAATACAGCGACATTAAGCCTTTGTTTGCAGGAATGTCACAATGTAAAAGCAACCATTCCTACGGCCCTGCCATAAGACATCATTGTATAATTCATTACTGTATCAGCGGAAAAGGTATATTCCGCAATGCCGAGGGAACGTATGACATCTCTCCGGGAAAGGCTTTTATCATAAATCCCGATGAGGTTACATTCTATAAGGCGGACGAAAAGGATCCGTGGAACTATTGCTGGATTGCGTTTTCAGGCAACATCTGCGATGCAATAAAGGACAAGGGCGGAGTTTTCGAGGTGTGCGACAAAAGCATTTTTGATGACATTCAGGCACTTGTTCTGCAAAACGTTTGTCTTCCCGAAAAGTATCTTATTTGTCTTATCCGTCTTTTTGAAGAGCTTATTCCCGCTTCACCTGACAGTATGCCGGGGTATGCACTTCGTGCCAAGGACTACATAAAGCTTCACTATATGGACGACCTGAGTGTGGAGCAGATTGCCGAGTCCTTTAATATTGACAGAAGATACCTGCTCAGACTTTTCAAGCGTGAATTCGGAATTACTATAGTCAACTATATTATAAGAACACGTCTTGAAGCAGCATACGATCTTCTCCGTCAGGGTTATCCCGTAAACAAAACCGCCGTTATGTGCGGATACAGCGACGCTTATAACTTTTCCAAGATGTTCAAGAAGTACCACAACATCTCTCCCAGCGAGGTACAGCAGTATATTTCGTCCTCATCTTCCTCCGAAGAAGAGAGCTGGTCAAGCGGTCTTCAGGGCCCTGATGACTTTCTTTACAGCTGATTTTTACAAGTTTGTGCAAAAATCACAAAAATTATACGAAAATTTGTGCAAATACATTATAGACTTATTGTTGTTTACGTGTTATAATATGTTGTGTTGTTGAATGATGTTGATTTTTGTTAGGGTTATTGATGTCAAAAACAACATAAAACAACATTTTGATTTGAAAAAACCAAAGATAAATCAACATTTTGGGCAGAATTGCAAAAAAAGAGTGCAAGGCTGTCCGACTTGTGCGTTACAACAAAAAGGCGCTGAAGGTTTTAAAAAGGGTTATAAAACAAGTTCACATATATGAGAATAGGAGAAAAAGATTATGCTGGACGAGAGATACATAAGCGAAATCGTAGCAAGCGTAGTAAAGAACACCATGGGCAAGCCCAACAAGCAAAAGGGCGTATTTCCCACAATGACAGAAGCGCTTGCGGCTGTTGAAAAGGCTTACAAGCAGTACAGAAGCTATTCTGTTGAGCAGAGAGAAAAAATGATTGCCAAAATCAGAGAGCTTACCCTTGCGGAAGCTGAAAATATGGCAGTGCTCGGTGTTGAAGAAACAGGCATGGGCAGAGTGTCCGACAAGATTATCAAGCATCAGCTTGTTGCAAACAAGACTCCCGGTACCGAGGATTTACATCCTACGGCAATTTCAGGAGACGACGGACTTACCCTTATTGAAATGGCTCCCTACGGAGTTATCGGTTCAATCACACCTTCAACAAACCCCAGCGAAACAGTTATCTGTAATTCAATCGGTATGATTGCAGGCGGTAATGCGGTTGTGTTCAATCCTCACCCCAATGCCTGCAGAACTGCAAACTATGCAGTTGACCTTGTAAACAGAGCAATCTTAGAGGCAGGCGGTCCCGAAAACCTTGTTGTTACCGTTGAAAAGCCCACAAAGGAAAGCTCAGACGAAATGATGGCAGCACCTTGCGTTAAGATGCTGGTTGCAACAGGCGGTCCCGGCGTTGTAAAGGCTCTTCTTTCATCAGGAAAGAAAGCAATCGGCGCTGGTGCAGGTAATCCCCCTGTAATCGTGGACGATACTGCCGATATCGAAAAGGCGGCTAAGGACATTGTTGCAGGTGCTTCCTTTGACAACAATCTTCCCTGTATTGCCGAAAAGGAATGTTTTGCATTTGACAATATCGCAGACAAGCTTATTGACAATATGCAGAAGAACGGTGCTTACCTTATCAAGGGCGAGCAGATTGACAAGCTGGTTGCTACCTGTCTTGTTGAAAAGAACGGCAAGTACTGCATCAACAAGGATTGGGTAGGCAAGGATGCTTCCAAGTTCCTGAAGGCTTTGGGAATTGAATCGGACGCAAGACTTGTTATTGCGGAAGTTCCCGAAAACCACCCCTTTGTTTATGTTGAAATGATGATGCCTGTTTTGGGTATCGTAAGAGTAAAGAATATTGACGAAGCAATAGAAATGGCTTGCAAGGCTGAACACGGTAACAGACATTCAGCTCACATCCATTCAAAGAATGTTGACCATCTCACACGCTTTGCAAGAGCTGTTGAAACAACTATCTTTGTTAAAAACGCTCCAAGCTACGCAGGTATCGGTGCAGGAGGCGAAGGTTATACCACCTTCACTATTGCAGGTCCTACAGGCGAAGGTCTTACGGCTGCTCACTCCTTTACACGCCAGAGAAGATGCGTTCTCGTTGACGGCTTCCATATCGTTTAGCGGGGACCGCCCTGCGGCGATATTCGCAGGCAGCCTTTGATGATATTTTATTGTCGGTGCCCGTGAAGGTCGTATTTCCGTCAATAAGGAGGACGGAAATACTGTTAAGGATTCGTTTACTGTATCAGTGTTGTGCAGGACGGATTATCCGTCTTTGAGTCGGAACAACTCAAAGATTGCAAAAGAGAGGAAAAAACATGAAAGCATTTGGAATGATAGAAGTATACAGCTTTACAACTGCGGTTGTAGCTGCGGATATTATGGCAAAAACGGGCAACATTAAGGTTATAGCCTTTGACAGAAACAGACCTTTCAATCCAGGTTTTCCCGTTCCGCTGATTATGGCGGCGAAGATTGAGGGAAATGTTGCAGATGTCAAGGCGAGTGTTGAAGCCGCAAAGGCATATGCCGAAGGAAAGGGACATTACATTGTATCCCACGTTATCCCAAGTCCCGGCGAAGATGTTGACAAGATGACATACCTTATGGACATCAACAAGGACAAGTTCAACAAGAAGCTTCCTAAGAATTTCAGAGGTGCTGAAGACGTTCTTGAGGTTGAAGGTGCAAGTGCAATAGGTCTTCTTGAGGTTTCGGGGCTTACCGCTTCAATTGTAGGACTTGATGAAATGGTAAAGACGGCAGAGGTAAGACTTGTTCACACCGAAAAGCGTCTTGGCGGACGTCTTGTTACCCTTGTTATAGCAGGCAAGGTTGATGCGGTCACAAGTGCACTTGAAAAGGGCAAGGTTATAACAGAGCCTTACAGTCCCACATACGGCTGCGAGGTTATTGCAAATCCTCACCCCGAAGTGCTCAAATTCTTCGATATGACAAGCGGACTTGACACGGCAGAATAATTCCTTAACACCTTAGAAAAGAGGAAAACACGATGTATGATGAAAAAGTAATCGCCGAAGCTGTTCGCAAGGCAATTGAGCAGATAAGCAGCGTCGACGACGACAATGACATAAAGGTAGGCGTATCCGCAAGACACGTACACCTTTCAAGAGAAGACCTTGACACACTTTTCGGCAAGGGCTTTGAGCTTACAAAGAAAAAGACTCTTATGGGACGTGAGTATGCCTCAGACCAGCAGGTAACGCTTGTAGGTCCGTCACTTAGAGCTATCGAAAACGTAAGAGTTTTAGGTCCTGTAAGAAAGAACACACAGGTTGAAATTTCAAGAACAGACACCTTTGTATTAAAGGTAAGTCCTCCCGTTCGTCCTTCAGGCGACATCAAGGGAAGCGAAAAGCTTGTGCTTGTAGGCCCCAAAGGCTCGGTATATCTTAACGAGGGCGTTATTATTGCAAACAGACACATCCACCTTACTCCCGAATATGCTCAAAAGAACGGCATCAATGACGGAGATTATGTTGATGTGCTTGTCGAGAGCATAAAGCCCACAAAGTTCTTTGATGTTCAGGTAAGAGTAAGAGACGATTTCAATGTGGAAATGCACATTGACACGGACGATGCAAACGCCTGCGGTATCAAGAACGGCGACAAGGTCAAGATTATAAAAAAATAACCGCCGAATTTAACGGCGGAAGAGAAGGGTGCGGATTTCCGCACCCTTTATTTTTGAATTAAAGCTTATTTTACTCGGAAAAGACCGAAGCTTCTTTGATTGCCTGCTTTAAATGTAACATTGCCGTTATCCGAAACAGCACTTACGTCAAAGTTGGAATACATAAGCTCAAGTGTTTTTGAAGCGTCAAGACAGTTTTCAAATACGAAGCTGTCTTTTTTTGTGCAGTCACGGAATAAGAGCAGATAGCCGCTGCCGTCCTTGTCAAGTGCGGAAAAGCCCGTAAAGTTGATGCCGTAAGGCTCTTGTCCTATAGGCTTTACGTCAAGATGTGCAAGGTCTTTTTTGATGCTGTTGTGGATTTTCATTATCTTGCCAAGAGTTTCAAGGTCATCTTGTGCGATGTTTGACATTTCCGTCCATAACAGAGGACAGGCAAACATGGTGATGGCAAAAAGATAGTCCTGAGTATAGTTCATGGGAGCAAGAATATCGTCGTCACGGTAGCTTCCCTTGCCTAAAAGTCTGTTCGGCATTTCAATCTGGAAACGCTGTGCAGGCAAAAATTCCGAAAGCTGCCATAGGTTTCTCAGGGAGCTGAAGGGATAATATGTGTAGGTATTTAATCTGTCCTTGTAGTTTTTCGCATATCTGTTTTCAAGGAACAGATTGCCGTACTGTTTGTTGAAAAGATATCCCCATCTCTTCTGATTTCCCGTAATGTCCATATCAAGGCTTACCTTGTTGTCAGTTCTGCTCAAAACCTCTTTTACAAAGTGCATAAGCTTTGTGCCGATGGTGGAGTTTATTACATCAACTCCGTCGATTTTAAAGAACTTAACATCATAATTTTTGTAAAGACTTACTACCGTTTCAATGTCCTTGTCAACGTTTTCGTAGTTATTTGCAAAGTCAGGGCTGAACCAAAGACCTACATGTGCACCGTTTTCCATAATGGTGTCGGTTACTTTTTTGAAGCCCGAAGGGAACTTGTGAGGAGCGGGCATCCAGAAATCGGGATCTGTGTTGTAGTAACCGCTTCCCCATACGCCTTCGCCCTGCTTTATAAATCTTGAGTTTGCGGTGAGACCTTTCTGCCAGCCGTCGTCAAGCTGTATGATGT
Organism: Eubacteriales bacterium; assembly: GCA_045539625.1. Classification (GTDB taxonomy): domain Bacteria; phylum Bacillota; class Clostridia; order Oscillospirales; family CAG-382; genus UMGS1387. The sequence continues at coordinate 38,324 of JAZQFS010000122.1, forward strand.
CAACGCCGATTTTTCCGCCTGCCTCTGCTTCCTGCAGCATAAATTCCTCGCAGATTCTGCTGTCGCCGTTCCTGTCGCCCCAGGTGTTTGACATGGTAAATGTACCCTTGTCGCCTTCCTTCCATTCAAGGCGGTAGTACTTTTTGTAGCCGGAAAGAAGCTTGTCTGCTTCTCCCACGCCTATTGTAACGTTATACAGCTGAATGGAATGGTTGAAGGTCTGTACACCTGACATATCAACGCCCATACCCTTGATGTATGCTCTTGCAAATTTGCGGAAGTTTGCGTCAAATTCGCTGTCCTTAAAACGTCCGAAGGCACACGGTGCTTCCTTTACAAGCATAAAGGCTTCCCCGTCAGTATAGTCTTCCATAATGAAAAACTGTCCCTTGAAGGTGTTGTGCCAGTGGGAACTAAACATAAGCTCGGTTTGTTTTTTAACCACGTTGTTATGAACGTCGGTAAAGTCGATAAGCTCGGTCGTGTGTATTTTTACATGCTCATTTTTAAAACCCACAGCCTCGATGTCATCTGTATCTGCTTTGATGTAGCCTTGGTATTCTTCCTCACAGATGTTGACTGCAACGCCTGTGCCGAACTTTCCGTCAAGGCTGAGGGTTGTGTTTATAAATCCGCAGTCGGGATATATTCTGAAGTAGGCATAAACGCTTGCTTCGTCCTTGTCAAAATGTACTTCGGCAACGCAAGACCGGTTTGAAAAGCCCTCTCTGTTGTCTGCGTAGGCATACACCGACACTCTGCTTGAAGCAAAGTCAAAGCCGGGAATACCGAAAAGCACGCACTTTTCATCGTTCATTGAACGAAATTCATATCCTGTCTTTACGTTTTTCAGATAAACCGAAGCGGGAATACCGTTTTCAAGGCTGATACATCTTTCGATAATGCCGTTGCCTATTGTAAGAACACTGTCTGCATATTTTACAAAGCAGTCTTTAAATTCAAAATACATGGTTTTCTCCTCAGTTCAAGTGTTTTTTTACAAACTTCATATACTCCAGCCAGTCAAGTCTTGAGAAATAGTGGTTGCCAATTCTTATGTGGTAGCCGATTGTGCCGTCGTGGAAGCTCTCGCCTGTTTCGGGAAGTCTGTCGGGACAGATAAAGCCTGTCTTGCCCATTTTTTCATAGTACTTGCCTGATACGTATGCACACAGATACTCGTTTATCTGGTCTGCCCAATGGTCGTTTTCGGCACTTGCGATGTACATATGTCTCGGATAAATACAGCCTGCGAAAAAGTGCTGGTCAAAGGGCATCTCCTGAGGCTTTCCCACATAGTTCTTGTAATTTTCGCAGAACCAGAAGGGGAACGCCCTTGTGATAATTTCCGTAGTTTCCGCCATAAAGCCCTGTTTTCCGGGTATTTTGTGCTGATGGTTTCTTTCGATTGCCGCACCGCCGCAGCCCGAATCGTTGGAGAAAACAAACTTGAATCTGTCGTCAAAGGCACCTGTTACTAGGGCTGTTTTTCCAAGTCTTGAATGTCCGCAGACAGCCACGTTTTCAAAGTCAATGTCGTCCTTGTGGTTGATTTCCATGTAGTCAAGGGTTCTCATTGCCGCCCATGCCCACATCATGATTTTACCCGTACCGTTGCCGCCTTTTTTGATGCCGTCGGGATAGATTGTCTTTGCAAGGCCGTTTGAGAAATCGTTGTCATCGCTTGTTACTTCTGTGTAGCAGAATGAATCGATGGCAAAGCCGTTGTCAAATATTTCCTCGGTGGGCTGGTAAATGTCGGGAACGTCGGGGCGGAAGTTTATGTGAACGAAAAGCGGTCTTTTTTCTCCTTTTTTTGCAGGAACGGTAACCTTAATGGGAAAGGAAAAATCCTCGCCGCAAAGCTTGCCGTAAAGTCTGACGTGAGTTTCAACGGCACGTCCTGCACATGAGCGCAGATTGGTTGCAAGTATTTCAAAATTCAATTCCTCGGGCTTTTTCGGAAGAAAGCCGTATTCATATTCCTGAAGAAGTCTTTTACAGTCGTCTTTAGACGGAATTTCAGGCAGATTATAGTTTTTAAGCATACTGTCAAGCATATTGAAAACCTCCTTGAACTGTTTATTACAGTATAATATCGGTGACGGGAAAAGTCAAGAATATTTTTGCCTTTTTGGCAGATAATACAATACAAAAAGAAAGGAGTGAAAAAGGGTGTCGGACTTAAGATATCCCAAGGTTTTTAAAAAGGCGGTATGTATATCGGAAACAGCCTGCTTCGGCTCTTCCCTTGAAAGTGAAGGTCCTTTCGGAAAATATCTTGACGGCTGTATAAGCGATGTGCCCGACAAGGACGGAACATGGGAAAAGCTTGAAAGTGAAACGGTAAAAAGTACGCTTTGCCGCCTTATAGAAAAATCCGAAAAAAAGGAATGTGATATAGGTGCTGTCTTAGGCGGCGACCTTATGAATCAGTGTACGGGCTGTGCCTACGGGGTTGAAAGCTTTGATATACCGTATTTCGGTCTTTACGGAGCGTGCTCAACCTTTGCAGAGGGGCTGATATTGGGCGCTTGTATGTTAGAGGCAGACTTTTCCGAAAACTGCATTGCCGCCGCTTCGTCAAGCTTTTACACGGCGGAAAGACAGTACAGATTTCCTTTGAATTACGGCTCATTTCCGAAATCCACAAGCCAGCATACCGTAACAGGCTGCGGTGCAGCTTTTCTGGAAAGCAAGCAAGACAGAACAAAAGGCGTATTTATCCGAAGTGTTCTGCCGGGAATTGTTATTGACCGAGGTATAACAAATGCCTCCAATATGGGTGCGGCAATGGCAACGGCTGCTGCTGACACAATACTTCGCTTTCTCAAGGCAACAGGCAAAAAATTAAGTGACTACAGCGTTGTAGCCACAGGAGATTTGGGCAAAATCGGTCTTGATATGGCAAAGGAAATGTTAGCCTGCCACGGTTACGAGGATAAGACGGGAATATTCACAGATTGCGGTGTGGAAATTTATGACCTTGAAAAGCAGGACGTATCCTGCGGAGGCTCGGGCTGCGGCTGCAGTGCCGTCAGCTTTTGCGGATATTATTATGACTGTCTAAAGAAAGGTCTTGTAAAAAATATGCTCCTTATCGGAACAGGTGCAATGATGAGTCCCCAGTCGCTTTTGCAGGGACTGTCCATACCTGCGGTTGCACATCTTGTAGAGATTGAGGCGGTAATATGACACAGTATATTTATGCCTTTGTTGTGGGCGGAGCCTTGTGTGCAATAGCTCAGGTGCTTATAGACAAAACAAAAATGACACCTGCAAGAATACTTGTAATGTATGTTGTGGGCGGTGTTGTGCTGACGGCGGTTGGATTGTACAAGCCACTTGTTGACTTTGCTTCGGCGGGAGCAACGGTGCCTCTTACGGGCTTTGGCTACAGCCTTGCCGAGGGCGTAAAAAAAGCCGTTGATGAAAACGGCCTTGTAGGTGCGTTGACGGGAGGTCTTGGCGGAACAGCGGGCGGAATTACAGCCGCCATGGTTTCGGCGCTTGTCAGTGCTCTCGTGTTTGTCAATCGCAAAAAATAGTGTATTTAAGGTACGCACGCCTGTTTTTTCAGCTCATCGAGAAAAGCATAAAACTCCTTTGAATGGTTTTTGTGCTTTATGTGTGCAAGCTCGTGTAAAATTACGCCGTCAACAAAATCACGGCTTTGTGTCATAAGATACAGCGAAAAGCACAGAGCGTTCTTGCCGCTGCAGCTTCCGTGGCGAGTCTTGGCACTTGTGATTTTTACGGACGAGGGGTAAAGAGAAAACATTTTTGCAAAATATTCCACTCTCGGCGGAATTATTCTCTTTGCCTCCTGCCGCATTTTTTCTATGTCGCTTTCGGTGAAGCTTACGGCATTTTCTTTTCTTTGGCAGGCGGTTTTAAGATTTGTTTCAATCCACTTTTCGTGCTTTGACACAAAATCCTTAATCAGCTTTTTGCTGCAACGAAGCGGCGCACGCACCACAACCTCGGCGTCTCTTGTAATCTGTATGCAAAGAGTCTTTCTTGATGAGTAGATGATTTTGTACTGCATTCAGACATTCCTTTCAGTACAGGGTAATGCTGTTTTCCCTCTTACCTCTGTAATCAATTCCGTAAAATTCCGTTATTTCTCCCAAGAATATTTTAAGATAGTCTTCAAAGTGAGGACACAGATCCATTTGTGCAAGCTTATCCTTATTTGCCCAGAAAACCTCACCCTCTTCAGTTTCTTTTTTAAGAGTGCCGCTGTAATCGCTTGTTTTGTAGCAAAGCACGATGTATCTTGAATTGTCATCGGCGTGTACCCAGTTGACGGTGCCGCAAAGCTTAAGGTTTTTAACGGTAAGCCCTGTTTCCTCATACACTTCACGAACGGCACTTTCAACAAAGCTTTCGCCTTCTTCAACGTGACCGCCCGGAAAGCAGATACCGCACCAGTAAAGCCTTCTGTGCTGGACTACGGCTTTTCCTGTTTTGCTGTCCTCTATCATTATCATATTGGTTATTTCAACATTTTGTGTTTCTTTACTCATATATACGCTCCAAAAATCAAATTTCCACACAATTTTAACACGAAAAAGGCGTTTTGTAAATATATTCCCTTTATTTTAACGGATTTGCAAAAAAGTAAGTATTGACAGAATGGCATAACGGTGCTAAAATAGCCTTATCAAAGCAGAGTAGAAGACCTGTGCGTCAAGTGCCGAAGGGACGGGGAGTTTGCCTTTCGGACGAAAAGACTTATGTCTTGCGGTGAGGTTTTCGCATCCCGCTGCTGCATACTGTGTAAAGATATATTTTTTGCCTCCTGTATGTAGCAAATTACAGGAGGTATTTTTATGTCAAAAAAACGTCTTTACCAAATCACATCCTGCGCAATGCTGACGGCTCTTTCAATTATTTTTGAAAGAATTATCACCATAACACCGCCGTCAAACACTATGGATATCCGCATAACCTTTGCAAATGTTCCCATTATTCTTGCGGGACTTTTTGTTTCCCCTTTAATGGGGGGGGTGTGCGGTGTGGTCAGCGATCTTATCGGCTGTATTATCAGCGGATATGCGCCCTTTCCCATACTTACGGCAGCACCCTTTGTAACAGGGCTTGTGCCGTCGCTTGTTTTCAAAGCCTCGGGACTTGAAAAAAGACAGAATACCGGTTTTTTAACCAACAGTGCCGTACTTGCTTTTGCGGTGCTTGTCAGCCACATTCTCTCGTCTGCGCTTATAACCACATACGGCCTTTGCGTTATGAGAGGTGTTGGATTTGTGCCTATGTTTGTGACACGTATTCCGTCAATGGTGATAGGCGTTGCAATTGATGCTGTGATTATATGTGTTTTGTATACACCGCTGAGGAAGGCTTTGAAAAAACTTTAAGAGGAAATGACAATGACAATAAACGAAGCTTTATCATATATCCATAAAACCAAATGGCTTGGCTCAAAGCCCGGTCTTGACAGAACAAACAGGCTGCTCTCTCTTATGGGCAATCCTCATAAGGAGCTGAAGTTTGTCCACGTCGCAGGCACAAACGGCAAAGGCTCGGTGTGCTCCTGCCTTGCATCGATACTTAAAGAAGCGGGATACAAGACAGGTCTTTATACTTCTCCCTACATAAATGTGTTTAACGAAAGAATGCAGGTTGACGGGCAGATGATAAGCAACGAAAAGCTTTGCGAGCTGACAGAATTTATAAAACCCTTTGCCGACAGTATGACGGACGATCCGCCAACGGAGTTTGAGCTGATAACGGCACTTGCCATGGAGTATTTCCGCCGAGAAAAGTGTGACATTGTTGTGCTTGAGGTGGGAATGGGCGGTGAGCTTGACTCCACAAATGTCATTGATACGCCCGAAGCGGCTGTAATTATGGCAATTGACCTTGACCACACGGCGTTTCTCGGAGATACCGCCGAGAAGGTTGCTTCGGCAAAGGCGGGCATTATAAAGAAAAACACCGACGTTGTCATTTATGACGGCACAGCCGGTGTGGAAAAAGTATTTGAAGACAGATGCAAAGAGACGGGCTCACGTCTTTACAGAGCGGACTTTTCAAAGCTTTGCGATGTTGAAGCAAATCTTGATTTTGTAAAGTTCGGCTATGGTGCTTTCAAGGACATAAAGCTTGGTCTTGTGGGACTGTATCAGCCCAAAAACGCCTGTGTTGCAATTAAGACAAGCCTTGTGCTGCGTGAAAAAGGTTATAATATTTCTGATAAAAATATTTATGACGGTCTTGAAAAGGTAAAGTGGGCGGGACGGTTTGAAATATTGGGAAAAAATCCCGTTTTTGTTCTTGACGGTGCACACAATCCCCACGGAATGGCAGGCACGGTACAAAGTCTGAGGAAGCATTTTCCCGAAGGCGGCATACATTTTCTTGTGGGAGCAATGGCGGACAAGGACGTTAAGGGCATGATGAGTATGCTTTTGCCGCTGAGTTCCGACTTTGTGGCAGTGCGTCCCGATAATGACAGAGCTATGAGCGCAGAGGACTTGAAAGAGGTGCTGTGCTTGCTTGGTGCAAAGGCGGAAAGTGCACGCAATGTGGAAGAGGGTGTCGCAAAGGTACTTGAAAAAGCATGTAAGAACGGCGTGTGCGCATGCCTCGGTTCACTGTATTTTTCGGGCGAAATAAGACAGGCTTATAAAAAAATTACGGGAAAAGAAAATGTGTAAAAATACGTTGTTTGCAAGGATTAATACTTTTCTTGAACAGGAAGGCATAGAATACTGCAAGGCACTTGAGTTTTCAAGGTGCAGTGTAATAAATCAAAGGCGTATGCCTGAATTTGACGTAAAAAGCGCCGTTGTCTTTCTGATGCCCTATAAGACGGGCGATTATCCTCACAGAAATGTGTCGCTTTACAGCGTCAGCCGAGACTATCACCTTTATGCAAAAATGCTGGCTGAAAAGTTAAATGCGGCTTTTTCGGAAGACGGCAAAGGCTTTTATCTTACTGCCGATTCGTCGCCCGTAGATGAGAGGGCGGCGGCAGTTGAGTGCGGTCTTGGCGTAATGGGAGAAAACGGTCTTGTCATAAATGAAAAATACGGAAGCTATGTTTTTGTGGGAACGATACTTACGGACGCTGTGTTTGAGGAAGGCGAATATGCACCGAAAACGGATATAAAAAAAGTGTGCCTCGGCTGCGGAAGATGCAAAGAGGCGTGCGGATATCTGAGGGGCGACGGCGGCGTGTGCCTGTCAGAGCTCACCCAGAAAAAAACGCTTGATGAAAACGAGCTTGCTGCGGTGCGGTCAAACAGAATCCGCTGGGGCTGCGACACCTGTCAGCAGGTGTGTCCCATGAACAAGGAGGTACATAATACGCCAATACCGTTTTTTCACGAGGCTGTTCTGCCATGGGTGAGCGTGCAAATAATAGAAAATATGACGGACGAAGAATTTGAAAGCCGTGCTTACAGCTGGAGAGGCAAAAAGGTTATATTGAGAAATTTGTCGGATGAATGAGTCGCACAGAGCGGCTCGTTTTTCTTTTTGTGTGTTTTGCCCTCTGAAAACTATCACATAACCTGTATAAACACAGATTTGTTTGGGAAAAAGTGCCAAAAGTCCAACAAAACAACACAAAACAACATAAAAAAAGAAAAATAATCCAAAAATCTATTGACAAACCACTATATCTACTATATAATAGATACTGTATAATTGTAGACTTTGTAAAAGAAAAAAAGCCTGTCTGACAGGAGGAATTGATATGATAAATTACGCAGAACCCGTTAAAAAATCAGAAAGAATAGAAAAGCTTAAGGAGAATCTCTTCCGTGAAATGCCTCAGATTGAGGCGGACAGAGCCGTTCTTCTTACTCAGTCATATATGGCGACGGAGGGCGAGCCCATTATTACAAGACGAGCCAAGGCGTTCAAGAATATACTTGAGTATATTCCCATAACCATCCGTGAGCACGAGCTTGTTGTTGGCTCTGCAACAAAGAAGCCGAGAAGCTGTCAGGTGTTCCCCGAGTTTTCCTTTGAATGGCTTGAAGCGGAATTTGATACCGTTGAAAAACGCTCTGCCGATCCCTTCTACATATCTGAGGAAACAAAGAACACGCTCCGTGAGGTATACAAGTACTGGAAGGGCAAGACAACAAGCGAGCTTGCTTCCTCCTATATGGCACCTGAGGCACTTCTTGCGATGGAGCACAACATTTTTACACCCGGCAACTATTACTATAACGGAGTAGGTCATGTTACTGTAAAGTATGACGAGGTGCTGAAAATCGGATATAAAGGCATACTCAAGCGTGTTCGTGATGAAAAGGCAAAGATGAACTTCGGCGACGACAACTACAACAGCAAGATGGCTTTTCTTGATGCTGTTGAAATGAGCCTTGAAGCGGTTATCTTCTATGCAAGACGTTATGCGAAGCTTGCTCTTGAAATGCTGGAAAAGGAAAATGATCCTGTCCGCAAAAAGGAGCTTGCAATTATTGCAAGAAACTGCTCAAAGGTTCCCGAAAACGGTGCCGAAACCTTCCACGAGGCGTGCCAGAGCTTCTGGTTTGTTCAGATGCTTCTGCAGACAGAGTCCAGCGGACACTCAATAAGCCCCGGACGTTTTGACAGATATATGTATCCTTATTATAAAAAGGATATTGAAAGCGGAGAAATCACTAAGGAAGAAGCACAGGAGCTGCTTGACTGTATCTGGATTAAGCTCAACGACCTTAACAAGTGCAGAGATGCTGCCAGCGCAGAAGGCTTTGCAGGCTACAGCCTGTTCCAGAACCTTATCTGCGGCGGTCAGGACGAGTACGGTCTTGATGCAACAAACGAGCTTTCCTATATGTGCCTTGAAGCCACGCTTCATGTTATGCTTCCCGCACCCAGCCTTTCTGTTCGTGTATGGAACGGCTCTCCTCACGATTTTCTTATCAAGGCGGCAACCGTAACAAGAACGGGCGTTGGACTTCCCGCTTACTATAATGACGAAGTTATCATTCCCTCTCTTATGTCAAGAGGCGTTACTCTTGAAGATGCAAGAGATTACAATATTATCGGCTGTGTTGAGCCTCAGAAATCGGGTAAGACTTGGGGCTGGCATGATGCGGCGTTCTTCAATATGTGCAGACCGCTTGAGCTTGTATTTTCAAACGGTATGGATGAAGGAGTTCAGATAGGCCCTGCAACGGGAAATGTTGAGACCTTCAAAACCTTTGAAGATTTTACAAATGCTTATCAAAAGCAGATGAATTATATGATTTCTCTGCTTGTAAACGCAGATAACGCCATTGACCTTGCACACGCAGAGCGTTGTCCTCTTCCTTACCTTTCAAGTATGGTGGATGACTGTATTTCAAGAGGTAAAACTCCTGAGCAGGGCGGTGCGGTTTATAACTTCACAGGACCTCAGGGCTTCGGTATAGCAAATGTTGCCGATTCACTGTACTCCATCAAGAAGCTGGTATTTGAACAGAAAAAATATACACTCGCTCAGATTAAGGAAGCTCTTGACAATAACTTCGGTATTGCAAGCTTTGACGATGACAGCGCACGTGTTGCTGCCGATAAGACGGTTGATGCTCTGAGGAAAGCGGGACATACGGTAACCGACGATCAGAAATTTGACATCATCAATAAAATCAAGGCAGACGGCGTTGTTGTAAACGAACAGTACAATAAAATCCGCCAAGATATTCTTTCTCTTGACAAGTTCGGTAACGATATGAAAGAGGTTGACGTGCTTGCAAGACAGGCGGCGTACTATTATACAAAGCCTCTTGAAACATTCAAAAATCCCAGAGGCGGTATTTTCCAGGCAGGTCTTTATCCTGTTTCCGCAAATGTGCCTCTCGGTGCACAGACGGGCGCAACACCCGACGGAAGATGTGCAAAGAAGCCCGTTGCCGACGGCGTATCGCCCTCTGCAGGCTATGACACACACGGCCCTACGGCTTCTGCTAACTCTGTTGCAAAGCTCGACCACGGAATTGCATCCAATGGTACACTCTTTAACATGAAGTTCCATCCTTCGGCGCTCGAAGGCGAGGGCGGACTTGAAAGCTTTGTTGCCCTTGTCCGCGGCTTCTTTGACCAGAAGGGTATGCATATGCAGTTTAATGTTGTAAGCCGTGAAACCCTCAGAGATGCACAGAAGCATCCCGAAAAGTATAAGAGCCTTGTAGTAAGAGTTGCCGGCTACAGTGCACTCTTCACAACACTTTCCAAATCTCTTCAGGACGACATTATCAACAGAACTGAGCAGACCAGATTCTAGCGGGGAGCCCCCGCAGGCAATTCACGGTATGTGTTCGCAATAAGCAAACCTCCGTGGTCGCTTAAAAAAACCCTTTTGGTCGGCATAAAGCAGACCGACCAAACTCAAAACGAAGTCTGTATGATTATCAAAAATGAAAAGCCAATCGAGAAACGAGAAATAAATTAAAAGATATAGCAGAAAGGTGCAAAACGCGAGTTCTTTGCCAAGCTTTCTGCGAAAGAAAGCGAGGAGGGGAACCGATGGATTCACTCGAACAAATAATGAATACCAAGGGCAGAATTTTTGACATCCAGAAGTTCTCTACTCACGACGGCCCCGGTATTCGTACAATCGTATTCCTTAAAGGGTGCGTGCTCAGATGCCGCTGGTGCTGTAACCCTGAATCTCAGGAATATAAGATTCAGGAAATGGTGCAGAACGGCAAGACAAAGATTATCGGCTACGATACAACCGTAAAAGATGTTCTTTCGGATGTCGGAAAGGACATGCCCTACTACCGCAGAAGCGGCGGGGGACTGACGCTTTCGGGCGGCGAGGCAATGTGCCAGAAGGAATTTGCAATAGCTCTTCTCAAAGGAGCGCATCACATGGGTATAAATACCTGTATTGAAACGACTGCGGCACTACCCTTTGAAACGGTAAAGGAATTTGCGGAGAATCTTGACTATATCTTAATGGATATAAAGCACACAGACTCTAAGAAGCATAAGGAGTTTACGGGTGTTTCGAATGAGACAATACTCGAAAACGCACATAAGCTTTCGCAGATTGCAAAGAGTCTTACCGTAAGAGTTCCCGTTATACCTACATTTAATGATACGGAAGAAGAAATCTTCTCTATAGCAAAGTTTGCAAAGAGCCTTCGCGGCGTTGAGGAAATTCACCTTCTGCCATATCACAGACTCGGATATGACAAATATGTCGGACTCGGCCGTGAGTATCTCATGGGAGATTTGCAGACACCGAGCAAGGAACACATGGAAAAACTGAAAAAGAGTGCCGAATGTAGCGGCCTTAAGGTCGTAATCGGCGGATAAATTACTTTCTCTTTGATAAAAAGAGAAAGTAATCAAAGAGAAAATAATTCGAGACTATATTTCGGGATTGAAATTGAATGTCGGATGCCCGAGTGAAACTTCGTTTGGTCGCCATAAGGGCAAGCGACCAAACTCATTCGTAAGGAAAAGAGATAAAGTTGGATAATACATACGAAAACATACAACGCATAATTCAAGAGCTTGTTCCAGGTAAAAAGATAACGTTTTCTCATATCATCGCAAACCTCGATGAGATTCTTTATCGTAAATTGGGACTTGCCCC
>JAZQFS010000123.1:0-15716 GCA_045539625.1 Eubacteriales bacterium
CGCAATCGGGAGATTTCAAAGTAATACTGTACAAAAAAGGAACGTCTTGGCGTTCCTTTCATATTTTAAGGGGACTGCACAAGCAGTCCCATGCGCCTGTTGAAAAAGAATGTTTTATCTCACGTTTTAGGAAAACCCCCGGCGAGGGTTTTCCTCTTTTTCGTCCTTTTAGGACGAAAAATTCACCTTTCCTGCGCTTTATGAAGCATAAGGAGTTTCGCCGTCTGCGGACGGCGATCAAAGACGCTGTCTTTGGAAACTGGAAGCCTTTGAAAAGGCTTGACCTAAACTTTCATGATGGTTTTGCGACAGTCTGAGGGGACTGCACAAGCAGTCCCCTTTTGTATCAATTGAATTATCCAACCTTATTGATATAAAGATTATCAATATAGTAGCCCGCACTTATGCCTACGTTGGGATCGGCATAGAAGGTAAATTTATCTCTGTTTCTTGCAGTACAGTTTTCAGGCACTGTAAACTCAAAAGTTACATGAATCCATCCGTCGGAAGCATACAGCGGCTGGCGAAGAACCACGTGGTTATTACCTGCCTCGTCCGCATACTGCATATTAAAGACAATTTTGGTAAAGAAATCCTGATCCGAAAGTGTGGTATCCATACCATTGGAAGCAAGTCTTAAATCGATGTCCGCCTTATATGTCGCCCCTGCCTCAAAGGTACAAGGCACTGAAGTATAAAGGTATACAGGCTCATCGCTTGTGGGCAGCACACGGTAGCAGTGGTTTTCTGCGTTATCGGGGTCATACGCCTTACTGCCAACGCCCGAAGAAACCTCAAAGTCATAGTAGTCTCCGCCGATTTCATCGGGAATAAGGTCTTCCTCGGTTAGCTCAGCCTTGGAAATTGTCACATTTCTCAGGCAATAGCCTACGCTCTTACCGTTAACTGCGTTTGTGAAGATGCCGAACAAATCCTGTCCTCTTTCAACACATTCTTCGGGAACGAAGAAATCAAAGCTTATATGCTGCCAGCCGTCCGCTGAGCTCTGACGCTGAACAAATACAACGTGGTTCTTGCTTTCCTTATCAGTGTAAATCATATTGAAGGAAGCTGCCGCTCTGATATCAACGCCGTCCTGAGGAAGCACCTTATAGTCGCAGGAGAAGTTATACTTCTGACCGGGCATAAAGGTAAAGGCATGAGTTGAATAGAAAAGTCCTGTAGAATCATCGTGGGGAACAGCCTTATAATAGGTAGGCTTGGACTCGCCTTCACCTGCAAGAGATGCGGTATCGGGATCTACTTCAAAGTATCCTGTTCCCGTATCAGCCGTTGCCACAAAGCCCTTAAGCTCCCATACGCTCTTATCGTTTTCATTCTTTCTGCGCTGTGCAAGTGCCGCTTCATACTCTTTGTTTGTAGGATCCTTTGCATCGGAAATGCACAGGTTTCTGAAGTCATAGCCCATACCCATACCGCCTCTGGGATCAGTATAGATTGTGAACCAGTCATCGTCTCTTACAGGGCTGTATTCGGGAACGGTAAACTCAAATTCAACAGGCTGCCATTCCTCCTTATATGTAAGATTATAACGCTTTACGATATGGTTTACACCCTTATAGTCATTATATCTCATATTGAAGGTTACATATGTTGAAACGTCCAGCGGTGCGGGAATTGTTGTACCCTGTGAAACAACTCTTACATCACCCACAACTCTGTATGTCTTACCGGGAACAAAGGTGTAATCATGGAACACATACAGGTACACACTGTTATTATTCTTGGGAACTGCTCTGAAGAATTCGTAAGGATATTCGGGATTATCCTCGTTTCTATGAACGGTTATTGACTTGAAGCCTTCGGGAGCATCCTTTGTTTCATAATCCACATTGTAGAAGTTATTAAGCTCAACTCTGGGTGCTATTTCATATTCGGGCTCCACATAGCCTGTATCAACAGAAACAATGCCTATATCGTCTATGCTGTACTTATAGCCCTGAATATCGCAGATAAGCTTTATAGGCACATAAGGAAGTCCGTCAAGCTCTTTAAGAGTAAAGCCAAGAGGCTTTTCTTCGCCGTTAAGTATATACTTATCGCTGCCAATCTTGAACTTTATTGTGTTCTTTTCAAAGTAAAGTACAAGCTCGCCGTCAGCCTTATTCCATTCGTGGAAGGCATCAAGCAAAAAGTCCATTGCCTTACCTGGTTCAAAGCCAACCGTTACGGTATCACCCTCCATTATGGGCGGGAACTGCATATTAACTTCCGTGCCGTCAATATACATTTTCTTATTGTTTGCAGCGGAAAGGAATTCCACACTCTTTACCGTAAATTTCGTTCCGTCAACGGTAGCAGGGTCAATTCTGAATTTTGTAAGAACGCCTGACCAAATTGCACCCTTACCCGAAACATCAAGATAGTATTCGGCATACTCGCCTGTTTCATTTGCGATAAAGCTGAATCCCTTCTTTGCATAGAATGCGTTATTTCCATCATCTTCAGTAAGATAGAACATATCAATTCTGTCGGATGCAGGGAATGCACCGCAAATCTTTACGACGCTAACCTCAGAAAGATCAACGCCTTCGCCCTCTTTGACGATGTAGCTAAGGCTGGTATCGCCAACACACGTACCCGAAAGTCCGTTTTCGTCACGAACGGGATTTTCCGTCTTGTAGGGAGCAGTGAAACCTTCTTCCTTGGTGTAGTCTATTTTGAGAAGGCTCTTGGAGTTGCTGTCATCGTAAGTCAGCTTATGGAAGCCTTCGTGTACAAGAAGATTTCTGTACTGAGGATAAATTCTGTTAATTCTCTTTTTCTGGTTTTCTGTAGGAACAACATCATTGCAGGTATCTTCGCTTTCGCCGTATAGAGCGGTCTTAAGTGCATCAAGATAGCCAAAGCCAACATTTCCTTCTGCAGGCATAATGTATGTACCTTCGCCATACTCATTCCAGGTGGAGAGCATTACAAGATTCTTCTGCCAGCTTTCGGTTGCATGCTCAGGAAGGTATTCGTTCTTTATCCAGCTTGCAACTTCCGCAAAGCCTTCCTTTGTCATCATGGGATATCTGTCTGCATACCAGCCGATTCTGTTAAAGCCTACGGAAATGGTGGGAATATTATAAATATCCGACTTTCTCTGATTTTCCGTCATTCTCAGCTTATTGATTTCAGGCATATATCCCGAAACGCTCCAGCTGTACGGGAATGCACCGTCAACACGGGTATCTGACATCTCAAGAGGTGTATAACCTGTGGTAAAGAGAAGCATACCGTCATAGCCAAGCTTTATTGCTTCCGCTTCAAGGTAATCCATACATTCATTGAACTTTTCCTTACCGCCCACCGATTTAATCAAGGTTTCAACACTGAAAATGTTCATTACAACCTTATTTTCGATTGTCATGTAACGGTCGTCCTTGAAGTAGTTTTCAACTATGTAGGGGGCATAAAAGTTTTTAAAGTTTGCTACGTTTGCAGGATTTGTTCCCGAGGCCTCCCAGATGATTGCAAACTTTGTCATATCGCTGTACTTTGCATTCATGAAAGCATCGTGCAGATGACTTGCATGGGAAGGCTTGAGGGGGGCTGTGGTTGTATTGGGATACCAGCAGAACATCTGGAAGTCAACACCATGTTCAAGAAGGAACTTGATTTCCCAGTCCGCTGTTTCGATAATACCTTCATCGTAGTAGCCGAGAACAGGCTTCTTATCGTCATATGCCGAAACGGACGCCCACGACTTATGGAAGTCGCCTGTTACCCACAGCGAGCACACATTCATACCAACTATATAATCGTCATCATTTGCTATAGGCTTGGGAACGGGAACATAGTCATCGTGCTCAACAAGGTTTCTTACCTTTATATCATCAAGAGATATTCCGTTTGCTCCCTTTGCGGTAAAGGCTACGGTATCAATGGCATTTACAGATGCATCAATATCAAACTCAAGCATCTTTCTGCCGTTAATCTTAATAAGTGCCTTATGTGTATCGGTATTAAGCTCAACCCTTACACGGTACCACATATTATGCAAATAATCATTATAAACCGCCTTACCGTTTGCATAAATGTTCTTACTGTCATTGGAAATTTCCAAAACCTTTGTACCGCTTCCGTAAAGAGAGGCGGTATGCGCTTCGCCGTTCTTCTGGAAGAAAACATAATCAAAGGCAATCTGTCCGCTTGTTTTACTGAAGGTTTTCTGTACTTTACCGCCGTCCTTGACAAGCAAATCCTGAGAGGAGGACAGCTCTGCATTTGTACCGCTCCACAGAACAGGCATACTTCCCTTCATGCCAAACATAAAGTCTTCATAAACAGGATAGTTTACATATGCTCTGAAGTAACCGAGATATGTAACGCCCGTTCCTTCTTCGGTAAATGCAAATCTGAAATTATAGATATTTACATCATCGTTTATAAGCTTGAATACACCGACACATTTCTTGTTTATATACGTTTTGGACAATCTGTTATCAAGGTCAATTTCTATTCTGAAGTCGAAATGTCTTTCAAGAAGTCCGCTTTCATATATTGGTGTAAAGCTTCCGTCGGAATTCTTATGCTGCCAGATGCCGTCCTTTACTTCGATGTGGTATATAGCCTCGTCCGCTTCATTTCTCCATTCCAGATAGAAGCCGTCGTTGCCGTCGGTATCAATGGTTGTTTCAAGAACAACATAGCCTGTTTCTGTTCTGTTGAATTCACGTATGAACGCAACGCCCTCGGTTTTGCTAACGTCTGAAAGTCTTTCGTAGCCAAGAGAATACTTTGTTCTCTTTTCGCCGCCTCTGTTATCAAGACGCCAGCCCGAAGCAATGGCAGACACCATCTGTGAATTGTTCTTATTACCGTTATAGTTAGTATGAGTTGCCATCAAGTAAGCATCATCATTTGATTTTTTCACCTCAAAGCCGCCTGTCAGACGGTTTTCGGGAAGTGCAACTCTGTTGACAATAGCTGACATTTCCATACGCTTGATATTGTTATTGGGATAGAATGAGCCAATATCGTCATTACCCAGAACAACACCTGCTCTGTAAAGTCTGAGAAGCTTATCATATCCTTGCGTGCCGTCAAGCATATCGGGTATAATATCTACATCATTCTTAGGTGTATAATACTCTTCGGGAAGTGCATCTGAAAACATAGATGCAACTTCAATTCTTTTTGCAGGACGGTTAAAGTCTGTCGCTTCGTCCTCCGAAACCTTGAAGAAGCCCTTACTTACCGCATAGTCCACATACATCCCGTACCACGGACCTTCTTGGGTTTCGGGGATTTCTTCATTATTGTAAATAGCGCACACACGGCTCGCCACGGTTATTGCCTGTGCCAGTGTCACGTTATCCTCGGGAGCAAAAACAGTATCGCTTGTGCCCTGCATAAATCCCAGCTCATAGGTGTTTTTCACCTCGGAAGCATACCACGACGCAGCAGGAATATCGGTAAATGTTCCTTCCACGTAGGTTGTGCTTTTTTCAAAAGCTGCATTTACGCCCATACATACGGCTGCAGCAACAAACAGCAGCATCGCTGTTCTTTTCAAGAATTTGTACATTTGAATACCTCCTTTGTTGTAATCATACCATATTTTTTTCGTAATTTCAACACATATTTGTTTATAAATACAAAAACTCCTGCCAAAACATCACCCGAAGGTTGATATTTTTTCACAATCCGCCTTACAGTTACTTGTATTACAGTTTGATTTATGTTATAATGGTCACATCTGAAACAAGGAGTGAGGTTATGTTTAATTCACATTATCTTGCAGAAAACATTAAAAAATACAGAAAAGCCAAAAGATTTACCCAATCGGGACTTGCAGCAATGCTTAACGTAAGTCCTCAATCCATTTCAAAATGGGAGTGCGGTATTACGGTTCCCGATGTTGAAAATATATGTCTTCTTTCACAGCTTCTTGGTGTAACGGTGGACAATCTTCTTGACCACTGCTACGAAAGCCGCAAAATTATGATAGGCGTTGACGGAGGCGGTACAAAAACACAGTTTTTACTGTTTTCCGAAGACGGTGCGGTGCTTGACTCAATAAAGCTGGGAGGCTGCAATCCCAACACAGTGGGCATTGACGGGTGTATTGATGTGCTGTCAAGAGGTATTGACAGGCTTATGCAGACAAACCCAAATGTATGCGGAATATATATAGGAGCGGCAGGCTTTCTTCTTGGGAACAATCTTTCACAAATACAAAACTTTCTCCGAAAGAGCTACCCTCACGTAAAAATAGGCTGTTCCTCGGATATGCTCAACATTTCGGCAAGTGCTCTTGAAGACGACACCTACTGTATTTCCGTCATCTGCGGTACAGGCTCCTCGGTGCTTGTAAAGCAAAATGACACGCTTACAAGACTGTCAGGCTACGGATATCTTCTCAGCAAGTCGGGCAGCGGATATGACATAGGACGTGACGGTCTGTATGCGGTAATGTGCAATATGGACGGTGTGGGCAAAGACACGCTTCTAACCTCACTTGTAAAAGAAAAGTTCGGCTCAACTCCGTCGGACATAATTGACAAGGTTTACAAAAACGATGCCGCATTTACCGCCTCTGCCGCAATTTATGTACTGGAAGCCTTCAGAAAAGGCGACAGCGTTGCATCGGACATCGTTGATGCAAACGCCCGCGCTCTTGCAGAGGTTATCAACCTTGCGGCACAACAGAACAAAAACATAACTGACGTTGTTTTATCGGGAGGTATCATCACTCAGAACCCCGATTTTGCTTTACTGGTAAAGAAATACATTTCTCAGTCATTGAATGTTACCGTTCCCGACACAGATCCCATAATCGGTGCGTGTATACAGTGTGCAAGAATGTGCAAAACAGAAACAAAAAATCTCCTTAAATTATTAAAGGAAAGCTACAGCAAAGAAAGGTGACGGTTATGCTTAAAACAGAAATGAGAAACGAAAAAACAACCCATATAGACAAAATGTCCACAGCGGATATGGTACGCATTATGAACGAAGAAAACATGAATGCGGTAAAGGCTGTGGGAGAATGTACGGAGCAAATTGCAAAAGCTATAGACGTTATAAGCGAGAGAATGACAAAAGGCGGAAGACTTTTTTATGTAGGTGCAGGTACGTCGGGAAGACTGGGAGTTGTTGACGCTTCCGAATGTCCGCCAACCTTTGGGGTTGACTATGACAAGGTCATAGGTGTTATTGCAGGCGGAAAAGATGCAATGTTCCGTGCAAACGAAGGCGGCGAGGACAAGGCTGAAAACGGAAAAGCCGACCTTGAAAAATACGGACTTTGCGAAAATGACAGCGTTGTGGGCATAAGTGCGGCAGGAGGAGCAGCTTACGTTGTAGGTGCACTGCAATATGCAAAGAGCTGCGGCTGTGCAACAGTTTCCCTCTCCTGCAACAGCGACACAAAGATTGCAAAGGAAGCAGACATTGCCATTGTAACAGACACGGGTGCTGAGGTTATCACAGGCTCAACACGTCTTAAGGCAGGTACGGCTCAAAAGCTTGTACTGAATATGCTTTCAACCTGCTGTATGGTAAAATGCGGATACGTTTACGAAAATCTTATGATTAACTTAAAGCCTACCAACATAAAGCTGCGTGACAGAATGATACGTATTGTCTGCGACATTACGGGTATAGGCTACGATGAAGCAGAAAGCCGTCTTGAAAAGTCGGACTGGAGCATAAGAGAAGCTGTTGAAAAGTAAGGTGACGTATATGCAGTTTGAAAAATTCACAGCAGGAGACAAAAGCTCTCCCGCTTACAAAGCGATATCCGAAATGATGCGTGATTTTGACACCGACAAAGCCTATGCCGATATGATAAGGCTTCGTGTAAGCGGAAAAATACAGGACAAAGCAAATGACATATACTACGTTGCACACGATAACGGCAAGGCTCTCTCCCGTCACTGGTGCGGCTGGGGAAAGCACAAGGACGCCATCGGCAACTGGGGAAATTTTTACACAGATGAAGCGTGCAGAGGTCAGGGCATCGGCGGAAAGCTTCTTAATATGTGGTTTGAGGATTTTAAGACAGGAGCAGACCTTCCCCTTTGCTTCTGCTGCAGTGCAAGCAAAGAGCTTACCAAGGTTTACAGCCGTTTCGGCTTTGTACCTGCTCTTGACGGTGCCGACTGCGGTCCTTTGTATCTTCCCGTAGGTAACAGTCCCGAAACCTTCAGGGAATTTGCCGACAATTATTACAAGCCCTCCGATGTTATCATTCACAAGCCTGTAGATGTTGGATACAGACATGAAATTGACTGTCTTTTAAGATTTTACTTTTACAACAACAATCTGAATTTCGGCTTCGGTGAAATGGATTACCTTGAAAAAGGTTACCTGTACTGCCCCGACAAAACAGGTATGCTGTTCTCTGTGGACGGTCACTGTGTGGGCTGGAGCTTTGACGGCAAAATACAGGTGCATCCCATGTACGAAAAATCACAAATAATCAAGGAGTGATACAAATGATTTACTCTTCTGTTGAGACAAAAAACGGCATTCCCTATCTTACCGTAAACGGAAAGGAAATTACCGCAAACGCTTATATTACATATTTTACCGAAAAGGCAAGATACGGTGATTTTGCCAAAGCAGGCTACAAGCTTTTTTCCGTGCCGCTTTTCTTTTCATCACAGACAATAAACGAAAGCTCAAATATTCCTCCATTTGCACCGGGCATCTTTGACAACAAGGAAAACCCCGACTACTCAATTATAGACAAGGCAATAGAGCAGATTTTAGAGGCTTGTCCCGATGCCTATATTTTCCCGAGAGTAAATATGTCCCTTCCGGTATGGTGGGAAGAAGAAAATCCCGATGAGCTTAACGATATCGGCAAGTTCACCCCCGAAAAGAGACGTGCCTGCTTTTCCTCCGACAAGTGGGCACAAGAGACACAGCGTCTTTTGGGTTTATTTATCGACCACGTTGAGAATTCACACTACCGTGACAGCATCTGCGGTTATCAGCTTGCGGGAGGAAACACGGAAGAGTGGTTTTCCTTTGATTTTGAAGGCTCAATCGGGCTTCGTTCAAGAGAGAAATTTCAAGAATATATAAAGGAAACAGGCTGTGAGGACAGTGAGGAAAACTACTACAAGTATCTTTCTTACATTGTTGCAAAAAGGATATGCGACCTTTCGGCGTTTGCCAAGGAAAAAACAGGTCACAGGCTTGTAATCGGTGCTTTTTACGGCTATAATTTGGAGCGTCCGGACAGAGAATCCTGTCACAATGCAACTCTCACGGTGCTTGAATGTCCCGACGTCGACTTTATCTGTTCCCCCATTTCCTACAGCAACGAAAGACGTGGCGGTATCGACCACCCCTGTATGTTGGCAATTGATTCATTGAAAAAACACGGCAAGCTGTACTTTGTGGAAAACGATTCACGCACCCATCTTACAAAGCCCCTTATGGAGCATCCTCACTTTTACCGTCCCGTATTTATGGCACGTGACAAGCAGTTATCCATAGAAAACATAAAGCTTCACTATGCAAGAGCACTTATTCACGCACACGCTCTGTGGTGGTTTGATATGGGCGGCGGCTGGTACAACGATGACTGCTATATGGATATGTTCCGCCAATTTCTGAAAATCACAAAGCAATCACACACAAAGGATATGACAAGCGTAAGCGAGGTTGCGGTAATTATTGATCCTGATATGTTAAACGCCATACATATGGGTGACAAAAGCTGCAATGTAATCTACTCCGTACGCCGTCAGCTGGGACTTATGGGTACTCCCTACGACACCTATCTTGTAAGCGATTTTGAAGATATCAAGGACAAGTACAAGGCATTTATCCTTCTTTGTCCCGTTATGACTTCTGTTGTCAAAAGCATCCTTGAAAACAACAGCAACACCCTTGCAATAAACTGTGACAATGCAAACATAACCCCCTCGGAGCTGAGAAGCTTCTGCAAAAATGCCGATATACACATCTACAGCGAAAAGGACGCCGTTATATTCGCCAACAGCAGCTATCTGTTCCTGCACACGGCAAGTGAAGGAGTATTCAGCATCAATATGCCCAAGGGCAAGCAGTTAAAGCAGATTTTCGGCGAAAAAGTGAATTTGGAAATCGGAGTTTTACCTGAAAACACGGGATTTTTATTTGAAATTGTGTAAAAACACTTGTTAACTTGTAAAAACTGTGCTATAATTTTATAGTAAAATTTTGACGGCGGTGGTAAAAATGTTCAATGCAGAAAAAATAAAAAATGACTGTGTACAGTGGATTCGTGATTTCTTTGAAAAAAACGGAAAAGACTGCAATGCGGTTGTGGGAATATCGGGCGGAAAGGACAGCTCGGTTGCGGCTTCTCTTTGTGTCGAGGCTCTTGGACGTGACAAAGTAATCGGCGTGCTTATGCCGCAGGGACAGCAGCATGACATCGATATGGCATATTTACTGGTAAATCATCTTGGAATCAAGCACTATGAGGTCAACATCAAAAATACCGTTGACTCAATTCTTAAGGCAATGCCAAAGGAGCTTGAATTATCCACTCTTACAAAAACAAATCTTCCTCCCAGAATCCGTATGTCCACTCTTTATGCCGTAAGCCAGTCGGTAAACGGCAGAGTCTGCAACACCTGCAATCTTTCGGAAGACTGGGTTGGATATTCCACCCGCTACGGCGATTCGGTGGGCGACTTTTCACCAATGTCCCATCTTACCGTAACGGAGGTTAAGGAAATAGGCAGAGTGCTTGGTCTTCCCGATGTTCTTGTTGACAAAACTCCCATAGACGGTCTTTGCGGCAAGAGCGACGAAGAAAATCTCGGTTTTACTTATGCCGAGCTTGACGTTTACATAAGAACGGGCAAAATCGAAAATGCCCAAACAAAAGAGCTTATTGACAGAAAGCACAAAGCCAATCTCTTTAAGCTTGAGCTTATGCCGTCATTTAAGCCTGAATTATAAAACAACACAAACAAAGGTCTGTAGTAAAACGATTGTTACAGACCAATTTTTGTGCATAATCCAATTTTTTTCGCAGCCGTCGATGCCAACATCAACCTGCCATTTTATGCAAAATGCGGCTTTTGCACAATTTCTTTTTATTTACGCCTTCAGCTTGACGTTTTCACAGCCTTCAAATACAAAGGCTTCGTTATTTGCCGTGTCAAGCTTTTCTCCGCTGTCGGTGACGTTACCGTAAATCTCAACATTTTCCGCCGCCCTCATAAACACAAGCTTTTTTGTATCCTTACGGAAGGTGTTTCCGTATATTTTTATGTTGTGGTGATAGGGAGATCTGATTTCGGTAAGATGCACGGGATTTATTCGGATAACGTAATTCTGCTTTGTATAGCTGCAATTTACAAAGTCATTGTTTCTGACAGTAAGGTCGGTTACGGCACTTCCTTCAAGATAAGCTTTACACGCTCCGTTCACGTCAATTCCCACGCCCGTATTGTAAAGGGTGTTATTTTCAACAACCGTCTTTCCTCCGCAGTGAACAAGAAATCCTCTGCCCCTGTTATTGCCCACGGTACAATCCGCAACATAAACCTCGGGCTTTGCATCAACAGACTCCAGAATACAGCCATCGGGAATTTCCGATATATCTTCCTCAAAGGAAACCGTCAGGTGATAGTCCCCCGCATACTCGCTGTTTTTCACCGTAAGCTCACATACATTTTCAAAGCTTTCGGGGTGAAGCACGGCTATTTTTTCTCCCTTTGTATAAAGGTTTATTGCCTTCTTTGCGAGGTATGTAAAGTGAAGAAGAAGGGTATTGTTATCTATTTTCGATTTTACCACCGACAAAAGAGAATGGATATTCAGGCAGTCGTCCATAAGGTTTTCAACTCTGCAGTTACGGATATCGATTTTTCCCTTGGTATTTACGCAATGGAACATATCCGCAACAACGGCAAGAAGTCTGTCGGAGTCGGGTTTGAGCACGGAATTCACATTTCTTACCGTCATATTTTCACCGCAAAGATTGATGGTTCCGAAGGAAAGAGAGGTATACATATCTATGTTTTCAAGTGTTACGTTTTTGCATTTGAAAAGGTGGATATTATTATTTCTTCTTTCGTGAATCGTTCCGATAATGCAGTTTCCTACGGTATGCTTAACGGATTTTTCCTTAAAGGTAAATCTCATTGTGCCGTCTGTCAGAACCTCGGTATCCACGCACACCGACATAAAGGAGTATACGGGGTGAGGCTTATTGAGACAGAGAAAATAATCGGGCGAGGTCGGTGCAGGTTTACGCAAAACAGGATCAAATTCATTGAGAAGAAAGCTGTCGCTTGTAAAATACTCTTTTCCGTCACGGCTTCTGAAAACAAGAGTTTTCTGCATTTCATCGTATGTAACCTCAAGTCCCTGAGATTTAAAGTCAACCTCAATGCACTTATCGTCTGCAAAGGTGATTTTTCCCTGAATCAGACAGGGCGTTTTATAGTCAATAATGAAATTTTTAAGCGTAACATTTTCACAGTTTTCAAGACCGAAGCCCGAAACATTGCCGTCAAAAAGAAGTGTTGCTCCTTCCCCGTCAATTGTGATGTTTTTCTTGTTTTTTATATTTACGGCATAATACTTTTTTTCGTTACTGTACCGTGGCAGATAAAAAAACTCAGGCTCTGCAAAGCTGTTGTCAATTTCAAGAACGCCTCCCCCGAGGCAAAGCGTATCACCGTCGCAAAGCTTTTTCACCGCCGTCGACAGGGCAAGTGATGTATTATCAAGATAAGTATAATCCTTAACCGAGTAAACCATAAAAACGCTCCTTTTCAATACTTCAACTCATTTTACCACAAAAGGTTTTGCTTTACAATACCAAAAAACAGCGGTGTTTTTGTGCTTTTTTTAACCTTTACCACTCGTTGGAAAGTGCTTTTCCGCCGCTTTCCTTATACCTTGAGGGCACGCAGCCGCACACACGTTTGAAGCTTTGTGAAAAATAGCTGAGTGAGGAAAAGCCCAGGCTTTCGGCAACCTCCATCGCCGTCATACCCTCATCAAGCATTTCCTTTGCACGTGTCATACGAAGGTATGTAAAATGGTGCATTAAGCCGTGTCCCGTGTATTTTGCAAAGGTACTTTTGAGCACTGTGGGGCACGAGCCCACCTGTCTTGATATTTCGCCGAGGCTTATGCTTCTGTCAAGGTTTTTCTTCATATAGTTTACGGCTTTATTATAAAGCACAGCACCTCTGTCATCGGCGTTTACTTTGCCGTCTGTGCTGTCGGTAATAATGTTGAACAGCATTACCTCTGCAAGCTTTGCAAGTGTACAGTCGGCTTTGGCATTATCAATTTTGATACCGTGTTTATTACCTTTTTCTCCCTTTCCTGCGGTATATATTTCGCAATAGTGCTTTATCAGCTTTACAAGCTCTATTTCGGGAGAATCAAGCTGTTTTACCCTTGCTTTGCCTGTTGGCACAGCTCCCTCAAGCTCCATCTGAAGCACCATATAATCGGCATTGTCGGTAATCTCTCGATGAAAAACATCAGGCTCTATCACCATTACGTCGCAGGGTGTCAGCTTTACAACGCTGTCATCGCTTGTTACCTCAAGGCTTCCCTGAAAAACAAACTTAAACTCCCAAGACTTGTGCCTGTGTCCGCCAAAATCATATTTACTGTCTGTAATAACACGTGTATAGCTCATAGGCGACATTACTTTTATATTCTGAACCTGATTTTGCAAACCATCACGTCCTTTTTCTAAAATTTAACGTCCGAATTTCTCTTTACACTTCAGCTATTATACAGTATAATATAGGCGTAAATAAATGTCAACAACATTTTTGAGGTGATTTTTATGATTTACAAATTTAAGTTTTTGGACGGTGAAGTTTTTATAGGCGGTACTGTTTCAAACGGTGCCGAGATGCCTTATACCGCAAAAACCGTAAAGGAGTTTGACTTTACCCGCATGACCTTAAACCAGACAATGCCTCTTTATGTATCAAACAAAGGCAGATACATCTGGAGTGACAATCCCTTTAAGGTAAAATTTGTGGGTGACGGCACAATTGAGATGGACGGCAAGGATATTGTGCTTGCAGAGGCAGGCAAGACCTTGAAGGAAGCTTATATGCACGCAATGAAAAACCACTTTCCCTTTGACGGCAGAGAACTGCCTGAGATTTTCTTTAAAACGGCACAGTACAACAGCTGGATGGAATTTACGTATGATCCCACACAGGAAGGAATACTTGATTACGCAAGAAACATTGTAAAGTACGGCTTCGAGCCGGGTATTCTCATTATTGACGAGGGCTGGCACGGAAGATACGGCAACTGGGAGTTTGACAAAGCAAAGTTTCCGAATCCCAAGCAAATGATGGACGAGCTTCACGAGCTTGGTTTTATTGTTCTTTTATGGGTTACTCCCCTTGTTTGTCCCGACGGCAAATTCTTTGTAACGCAAGTAAGATCCGACCTTAATCCCGACGGTACTGCACATGAAGTATTTCTGCGTAACGCAAAAGGACAGCCTGCCATTGTCAACTGGTGGAACGGCTTAAGTGCCATTCTTGATTTCAGAAAAGAGGTTGACTGCAATTTCCTTGACAGACAGCTTCAGCATCTTATGAAGGATTACGGCGTTGACGGCTTCAAGTTTGACGGCGGTACGGTACATATGTATCACGGCGAAAACGTCATCAACGGCCCTGTTCGTGAAGATCATGATCCTTATGCTATGAACAAAGCATGGAACGAATTCGGCAGACGTTACAAGTACCACGAATACAAGGACACCTACAAAGGCGGCGGAAGCAACTGTATACAGCGTCTTCTTGACAGACGTCACAGATGGACGATTGACGGTATAAACACGCTTATTCCCTGTACTATCGCACAAGGTCTTATAGGTCACCCCTTCACCTGTCCCGACATGATTGGCGGCGGCGAATGGAGCTTTTTTGAAAGAGTGGGAGAAGAACACGTTTTCTCACAAGAGCTTTTTGTAAGAATGGCGCAGGTAAGTGCACTTTGTCCCATGATGCAGTTTTCGTGGGCACCCTGGAGACTGCTTTCGGAGGAAAACTTAGGCTACGTACTTGATGCGGCAAAGCTTCACAAAAAGTTCTCGGACGAAATAATACGTCTTGTAAAGATAAGCGAAAAGAGCGGCGAGCCAATCGTCCGCAGTCTTGAGTACAACGATCCGGGCAAGGGATACGAAATGATTATTGACCAGTTTATGCTGGGCGAGGACATTCTTGTGTGTCCTGTAATCACACCTGACACCTTCAGCAAAAGCTGTGCTTTCCCAAAAGGAACATGGCTTGACGAGGACGGCAACGAATACGAAGGAGGTCAGTATCACGTCATCGATACGCCTCTTTCAAAGCTGAGATACTTTGTGAGAAAGAAGTAAGCTTTATATTTATAAAAACTGTCTTTATGTAATGTAAAGGCAGTTTTTCCTTTTATATCTTACATTTTGATTACGGTGAGTTATACTATCAAGTGCAACAGTAAACAAAAAAAGGAAAGCCCATATAAATCCATGGTATAATGTAATTACCACAAAACAAAAAACCAAGGAGGATTTATATGCGCTATAAACATCTTACCATAGAACAACGCTGTTGTCTACGGGTATTTTACAAAAAAGGTTATAGTTATCGAAAAATAGCAGAATTGTTAGGAAGAAATGTAAGTACTATTTCGAGAGAGCTAAATAGAAACTATACTCATATGTACGATATTCCTACATATTATCCGCACACAGCTCAAAAGAA
>JAZQFS010000124.1:0-11223 GCA_045539625.1 Eubacteriales bacterium
ACTGCAGCCCATTCGAGCGTAAGCGAGCGATGGACAGGGCGTACCGACGACGTACTGAATCGGTTAGTGTATTAATTAGCCCCGCGGCGAGTCGTGACCTCAAAAGTCACGACGATGAGCGGAAGCGTTTTGGTTACTTTGTCGCTTAGGACAAAGTTACTCGTCCGTCGCAACGGACGAAACCTCCCTGCGTTACATTAAGTAACTTTAAAAACGGGTCGATGTGGGCATCGACCCCTACGAAAAAGAAGAATAGGGAAAAGCGAAATCCCCTGCGATACATAATGTAACTAAAAAAGAAAAAGAAAAAAGAAAAAGAAAAACTCAGCTTCACTCAGCTAAAGTGATAAAGTAATAAAGAAATTTCAAAAACCTCTTGACAAATGAAAAAAAGTGTGTTACTATGTAGTCTACAATAGAGAATAATTTTTTTACGATGACGGGAAAGAGTAGCTTTTGTGCTGTAATCAAAGAGAGACTGTGTGCGGTGAAAACAGTTTTACAACCCTTTGCGAAGGTAGTCCCCGAGTAATTTGCAGGAAGGTGAAGTGTACGGCAAAGTGCCTTCATTGTGTAGAGGCAGACGGTGTCACCGTTATATGACAAACCTATAAAAAGTAGGTAAGCGGTCGTTGAAAAACGGCAAAAAGAGTGGTACCGCAGAGTGTTAAACAACCTTTGTCTCTGATACAAAATGTCACCGAGACGAAGGCTTTTTTTATATAAGTTCAGTATTGAAGACAAACCCGTTTGTTTGCACTTATCTCGGTATCAACCGTTGATTTTACAGCAAAACGAAACAGAGAACAGCAGCCAATTCTTTTCTCTTTGTTTATGCTCTTTAGAGTACTTACTTTTCTTTCCGGCAAAGGTAAAGTAAGAATTACGGAGGTGTAGACCATTATGCAGCTTACAGGCGCAGAAATAGTAACAAAAGTTCTTATGGAACAGGGTGTTGACAAGGTCTTCGGATATCCCGGAGGTGCGGCACTTAACGTGTACGATGCACTTTATAACTGTTCCGACAAAATCACACATTATCTTACAGCCCACGAGCAAGGCGCATCCCACGCCGCAGACGGCTATGCAAGAGCAACAGGCAAAACAGGTGTTGTAATTGCTACCAGCGGTCCCGGTGCCACAAACCTTGTAACAGGCATCGCAACAGCATATATGGACAGCGTTCCCATGGTTGCAATCACCTGTAACGTATCCACAAACCTTGTGGGTTGCGACTCCTTTCAGGAGGTTTATATAGCAGGTATAACTCTTTCCATCACAAAGCACAACTTTGCAGTACAAAGAGTTGAAGACCTTGCAGATACTCTCAGACGTGCCTTTGAAATAGCACAGTCGGGCAGAAAAGGTCCTGTGCTTGTTGACATTCCCAAGGACATCACGGCGGCTCTTTGCGAATACGAGGAAAAGCCTGCGGTTGTTCCCAAAATGCCTGCAAACAGAGAGTACAACTGGGAAGAAATCGCAGAAATTATCAACCAAGCCGAAAAGCCCTTTATATACTTTGGCGGCGGCGTAAGACTTTCGGGTGCAGGAAATGAGCTTCGCACACTTGTGGAAAAGGCAGACATTCCTGCGGCGTACACCCTTATGGCGGCAGGTGTTCTGGGCTACGGCGAAAAGAACAACTTAGGTCTTATCGGTATGCACGGCTGCTTTACCGCAAACAAGGCGGCGTCAAAATGTGACGTGCTTATTGCTATCGGCACAAGATTTTCCGACAGAGTTGCACTTAACACAAAGAAATTTGCCGACGGTGCAAAGATTATACATATTGATATTGATGCCAGCGAAATCAACAAGAACGTGGCTGTTTACAAGTCGGTTGTAGGCGACGTTAAGTACGTGCTTGAGAAAATTCTTCCCTACATCAAGGAAAAGCAGCACGGCGAATGGCAGGAAAAGATTGCCGAGTGGAAGGCTAAGGACTACATTCCCAAGGATAGCGACGAGGTACTTAAGCCTCACCAGATTATAAAGACAATCTGCCATCACTCCGACTCAAATTCCATTTACGCCACAGACGTAGGACAGCATCAGATGTGGGCGGCACAGTTTATTGAGCACCTTGATCCCAACTGCTTTATCACAAGCGGAGGTCTCGGCACTATGGGCTACGGCTACGGTGCGGCAATCGGTGCGTGTGTGGGTACTGACAAAAAGCGTCAGGTTGTTCACATTACAAGCGACGGCTCCTTCCATATGAATATGAACGAGGCGTGCACCGCAGTTTCCTACAAGCTTCCCATCATTACGGTAATTCTCAACAACGATGCTCTTGGTATGGTACACCAGTGGCAGGGCGTTTTCTACGGCAAGAGATACTCTCAGTCAGAGCCGGGCAGAAAGACAGACTACGTTAAGGTAGCCGAAGGCTTCGGTGCAAAGGGCTACAGATGCACCAACATTGCCCAGTTTGAAAAGGCGTTCCTTGAAGCACAAAAGGCAGACGGTCCTGTGTGGATTGAATGTATCATCGACAGAAACGAAAAGGTTCTTCCCATGATTCCCGCAGGCGGAACTGTTAAAGACACGATGATAGTCTGATTAGTTTTTTGTTTGGCAGGGAGTTTCGTCGTCTGCGGACGACGAGTCATACTTTTCCCTCTGGAAAAGTATCAAAACAGCCCCCTCATCGGAGGGATGGCTCGGTCGGGGATTTTATCTTTCTGCTAATTGCGAACGTCGGAGACTGAGGGCTCCGCCGCTCGGGTAGTACTTACTCTCAGACAGTGCTCCCGACCTCCGCTGACTTCCCTCCACGCCGGGGAGGCTTCCTCCCTCATTTTGGCTGTAGTGCGAAGATTTGTATATATAAACAGTC
Source organism: Eubacteriales bacterium (assembly GCA_045539625.1). GTDB lineage: Bacteria > Bacillota > Clostridia > Oscillospirales > CAG-382 > UMGS1387. The sequence goes on from JAZQFS010000124.1 coordinate 2,843, forward strand.
GTGGTTCGCTGAAAAGCTGATATTATACGCACAAGCTCCCACTTTTCCAAACGTACAGCCGTCAAACTGTTCACTCAGCTCCACTGTCCGCTTGGCGGTCTTAAAAAAAGCCGTCGCTTATCGAGCATTATAACAGTGATAAAATATCAATTATTTTTGGCAGTGAATAAAAAATAACACCGATAAACAAAAGCATAACATTGCACCGAGACCTGCAAATAGCCCCGCGGCGAGGCGTGACATCGAAAGTCACGCCGATGAGCGGAAGCGTTTTTGCATTCTTTTGACGCTTAGGTCAAAAGATTGTCGGCACCGCAGTGCCGAAACACTCCAAAGATACATAAAAGTAACTTAAAAAGAAAGCAGAAGAAAAAGGAATGATAAAAATGGAAGAAAAACAGCAATACCTTATCCTCCTTGTTGAAAACAACTCAGGTGTTCTGACAAGAGTCTCCTCTCTGTTCTGTCAGCGAGGCTTTAACATTGACTCACTTAACGTTTCAACAACGGATAATCCCAATATTTCAAGAATCACCATAGTTTCCCACGGTGACGACAGAAAGTTCAGACAAATTATAAAGCAGACAGACAAGCTTATTGAAACAAAAACAATCTTTGCCGTTGAGCCTTCCTTCAGCCTTCTGCGAGAGCTTCTTCTTTTAAAGCTTGACACAACGGGCGAAGGCGGTCTTACCAAGGCGGCATCTTTAGCCGAGGAATACGGTGCAACCATCATCGACCACACGCAAGGTCAGGTTGTTCTTGAATACACGGGTACTCCCGATGAAATCGACTCTCTTTTGGAGGATGCAAAAAAGCTGAAAATCTCCGAAATGTGCCGTACAGGTGTTACCGCACTTGAAAGAGGAAAGGTTTCTTATACCATTGAATAAAAAATAAAATTTACATATTTACAAAGGGGTTTTTAAAATGATTAAGAAGTATTATGACACAGACTGTAATTTAGGCTTGCTTGACGGCAAGACAGTAAGCGTTATCGGCTTCGGAAGCCAGGGACATGCACACTCCATGAACCTTGCCGAAAGCGGCGTTAACGTAGTAGTAGGTCTCAGACCGGGAAGCGGTCACTGGGAAAAGGCTGCTGCATTTGCGGCAACACACGACAACTTCAAGGTTATGGACATTGAAGACGCTGCAAAGGCAGGCGACATCGTTATGATGCTCGTTCCCGATGAGCTTGCTGCTGACATCTACAACAAGCAGGTTGCTCCCAATATGAAGGAAGGCGACGTTCTTATGTTCGCTCACGGCTTCAACATTCACTTTAACTTTATTCAGCCCGCTAAGGACATCGACGTTATCATGGTTGCTCCCAAGGGCCCCGGTCACACAGTAAGAAGCCAGTACATGGAAGGCAAGGGTGTTCCCTCACTTATCGCCGTTCATCAGGACTATTCGGGAAGAGCCAAGGACTATGCACTTGCTTACGCATCAGGTATCGGTGCAGGAAGAGCAGGTATTCTTGAAACAAGCTTCAGAGAAGAAACAGAAACCGACCTCTTCGGCGAACAGGCTGTTCTTTGCGGCGGCGTAACAGAGCTTATGAAGGCAGGCTTCGACACACTTGTTGCTGCAGGCTACGAGCCCGAAATGGCTTACTTTGAATGTATCCACGAAATGAAGCTTATCGTTGACCTTATCAACGAAGGCGGCTTTGCAAAGATGAGATACTCCATTTCCAACACCGCTGAATACGGCGATTACAGAACAGGTACACGTCTTATCACAGAAGAAACACGCAAGGAAATGAAGAAGGTACTTTCCGAAATTCAGAACGGTACTTTTGCTTCCGAATTTATGCAGGAATTTTCTGCAGGCAGAAAGGCTAAGTTCCTTGCTACAAGAAGAAAAGAAAGCGAGCATCCTCTTGAAACTGTAGGTGCAGACCTCAGAAAGATGATGAGCTGGCTCAAAAAATAGTCGAGAGGCTCGACACCGAATGTCGCAGGCAGCGGGGTACGCCCCGCGGCGAATGTCGCAGGCAACCGTGGCGAGTACCCAATCATCGGTTCCCGTGAAGGTCGTCTTTGCGCCAAGAGGCGGCACAAAGACTGCGAAGGGTTCGGTTTGTGCGTTTATTGTATTGTAGACTGACCTATCCGTTTTGACCGCCATAAACGCAAGCGGTCAAAACTGCTTATTGAATATTCTCCCGTATGGGGTGAACAGGGATGCCCTATTGGGTGTCCCTTGTTTTTTCTTTGCTGAAAATAAAAAAGATAAAAATGCAGGGACGACTCTGCTACGCCTGAAACACCTATGGTTGCCGAGTAGCAGAAAACACTTGAATTTAATAAAAAATAAAATTCAACAACGGCGACAGCCAAAATAAAGTTCTTTTGGTTACTTTTCTTTCAAGAAAAGTAACAGAAAACGAAAGGAAAAACTAACTATTATGAGAAGTGATAACGTAATAAAGGGTGCTGAAAGAGCGCCCAACAGAAGCTTATTCTATGCCATGGGTTACACCGAGGAGGAGCTGTCACGCCCTCTTATCGGCGTTGTATGTGCACACAGCGAAATTGTACCCGGTCACATTCATCTTGACAAAATTGCAGATGCCGTAAAGGCAGGTATCCGCATGGCAGGAGGTACACCTGTACTTATGCCTGCAATCGGCGTATGCGACGGTATTGCAATGGGACACATAGGCATGAAGTACTCTCTTGCCAGCCGTGAGCTTATTGCAGACAGCGTTGAGACCATGGCTATGGCACACGGCATGGACGGTCTTGTGCTTATACCCAACTGTGACAAAATCGTTCCCGGTATGGTAATGGCGGCAGTGAGAATGGACATTCCTGCGGTGGTTTGCAGCGGCGGTCCCATGCTTCCCGGCACATACGACGGCAGGCACGCAAGCCTGTCAAAGCTCTTTGAGGCAGTAGGTGCATACAAGGCAGGTATGATTGACGAGTGCAAGCTTCACGAATGTGAAACAGGTGCTTGTCCCGGCTGCGGAAGCTGTGCAGGTATGTACACCGCCAACAGCATGAACTGTCTGTGCGAGGCTATCGGTATTGCACTTCCCGGCAACGGCACAATTCCTGCTGTAAGCAACAAGAGAATCATGCTTGCAAAGCACGCAGGTATGGCAATTATGAATCTTGTTGAAAAGAACATTACTGCACGCAAGATTGTAAACAAGACAAGCCTTCTCAACGCACTTGCCTGCGATATGGCTTTGGGTTGCAGCTCCAACAGCGTGCTTCATCTTCTTGCCATTGCCAACGAAGCAGGCGTTGACTTTGAGCTTGACTTATTCAACAAGACAAGCGACAAAGTACCCAACCTCTGCCACCTTGCTCCCGCAGGTCACACCCACATTGTCGACCTTGATGCGGCAGGCGGCATTCCTGCTGTACAGGCAGAGCTTTTAAAGAAAAACCTTATTGACAAGAACGCTCTCACCGTTACGGGCAAGACTGTAGGCGAAAACATTGAGGGTGCATACATCAAGGACGAAACCAACATTCGTCCCATCACAAATCCTTACAGCGAAACAGGCGGTATTCAGATTCTTTGGGGCAACATTGCTCCCGACGGCTGTGTTGTTAAGAGAAGTGCGGTTGCTCCCGAAATGCTTTGCCATTCAGGTCCTGCAAGAGTGTTCAACAGCGAGGACGAAGCAATAAGTGCAATTTACAACGGCAAAATTGTTGACGGCGACGTTGTTGTTATCAGATACGAAGGTCCCGTTGGCGGTCCCGGTATGAGAGAAATGCTCAATCCCACATCAGCCCTTGCAGGTATGAAGCTTGACAAGACGGTTGCCCTCATCACAGACGGACGTTTTTCGGGTGCTTCACGCGGTGCTTCCATCGGACACGTAGCTCCCGAGGCTGCCTGCGGCGGTCCTATCGGTCTTATTGAAGAAGGCGACATTATCACAATTGACATTCCCAACGCATCCATAAACGCCGCAATTACAGACGAGCAGTTTGCACAAAGACGTGCAAAGTACGTAAAGCCCGAGCCCAACGTAAAATCAGGCTGGCTTGCAAGATACGCAAAGCTTGTTGACAGTGCCGACAAGGGTGCTATAATGAAGTCGTAAATCTTTTCTTTATTATTTTTAAATAAGTTACTCTTATGTATCGCAGGGATGTTTCGTCGTCTGCGGACGACGAGTAACTTTGTCCCAAGCGACAAAGTAACCAAAGCGCTTCCCCTCAACGGAGGGATGGCTCAGTCGAAAATTATTCTGTACTGATTGGCTTTTCACATCTACCACAGGACACGCCTTTCGTTTTCAGACACGCCGATGTGAAAAGCGTGTGGCGATAAGCTTATCGTGGCAATTTCTCCTTCCGCTGATTTCCCTCCACGGCGGGGAGCCTTCCTCCCTCGTTTTTGCCGCAGTGCGGGAGATGAACACATACATAAAGCAAAGGCTTGCAGCAAAAAAGGAAAAACGTACAGTATTCCACTTTTCCAAACGTACAGCTGTCATTCGACTCACTCAGCTCCACTGTCCGCTTGGCGGTCTTAAAAAAACTGTCACTTTTTGAGTATTATAGCACTGTTAAAATTACACTCACTTTTAGCAGAGAATATAAAATAACACTTTTGCATCAAAAAATAATAAATAGCACATACACCTGCAAATAGCCCCGCGGCGAGGCGTGACCTCAAAAGTCGCGCCGATGAGCGGAAGCGTTTTTTCGTGATTTCCCAAATCTTTGATTTGGTTGAAATCTCGAACTCATCGAACGTTGTGAGAGGAGTTTCCCGCTTGACGCTTAGTTCAAAAGAATGTCGCCTCCGCAGAGGCGAAACTCTCCTAAGATACATAAAGTAACTTTAAAAAGAAAAAAGACTGCCCAAAATCTCTTTGAGGCAGTCTTGTAAAAACCGTTAAATATTGAATATAAGGTCGCTGTAGGTAGGCACAGGCCAGATTGTTTTGGGAATGGAGGGCTCGATTTCGTCAACGATCTCACGCATTTCCTGCATTACGTTAAATACCTTGTCTCTGTAGTAAACAGCCTTTTCCTGTGCTTCATAAGCGGGCACATTTGCAACAGCCTCTTCAAGCACCTTAACCATTGAATACAGCTTGTTGTTAAGGGTTGAAAGCTTTACAAGAAGCTCGGTTTCGGGCGTTGCGTCGATAAATTCTCCCACAGCCTTCTTGGCAGAAATATCTCTTGCAAGGTGTGCACTGTACTCACATATTGCAGGAATTATCTGCTTCTTCATCATATCCACCATGGTAAGTGCCTCGATGTTTATGGTCTTGGCGTAAATACCGTAAAGAATTTCAAGACGTGAGTACATTTCCGTTTCGCTGAAAACCTTATGCTTTGCAAAAAGCTTTATGTTTTCCTTATCCACAAAATGAGGAAGTGCCTCAACGGTATTTGGATAGTTATGAATACCTCTCTTCTGAGCCTCTGCCTTCCATTCATCGGAATAGCAGTTGCCGTTGAAGATGATTTTCTTATGATTCTTGATTGTCTTTTTGATAAGAGAATTAAGTGCCTTTTTGAAATCCTTTGCTTTTTCAAGCTCATCGGCAAACTGACACAGCTCTTCCGCAACAATTGTATTCAGCACTATGTTTGCATCGGATATTGACTGAGAAGAGCCACACATTCTGAACTCAAACTTATTACCTGTGAATGCAAAAGGACTTGTTCTGTTTCTGTCGGTTGTGTCCTTGGGGAAGCTGGGAAGCACGTGCACGCCTATTTCCATAGTCTTCTTCTCTGCTCCGCCGTAGCTCTTGCCTGCTTCAAGTGCTTCAAGGATTGACTGAAGCTCGTCGCCGATAAACATTGAAACTATGGCAGGAGGAGCTTCGTTTGCACCAAGTCTGTGGTCATTTCCCGCACAGGCAACAGAAATTCTCAAGATGTCCTGATACTCGTCAACCGCCTTTATAACGGCAACAAGGAACAGCAAAAACTGTGCATTTTCGTGAGGAGTTTTACCGGGATCGAGAAGATTTACACCCGTGTCCGTACTCATTGACCAGTTATTGTGCTTACCGCTTCCGTTTACGCCTGCAAACGGCTTTTCGTGAAGCAGGCATACAAGCTTGTGCTTCTCGGCAGTCTTTCTCATAAGCTCCATAATAAGCTGGTTATGGTCGGTTGCAAGATTACTTGTTGTGAATATGGGAGCAAGCTCGTGCTGTGCAGGAGCCGCCTCATTGTGCTTTGTCTTGGCAAGAACGCCGAATTTCCACAGCTCCTCGTCAAGCTCCTTCATAAATGCCGCAATTCTCGGCTTTATTGCGCCGAAGTAATGGTCATCCATTTCCTGTCCTTTGGGAGGCATTGCCCCGAAAAGGGTACGTCCGCAGAAGATAAGGTCTTCACGCTTATCGTACTTTTCTTTATCTATAAGGAAATATTCCTGCTCTGCTCCTGCTGTAGTATTTACACGCTTTGCACTTGTGTTTCCGAAAAGACGAAGTATTCTCATTGCCTGCTCGTTAATTGCTTCCATTGAGTGAAGAAGAGGAGTCTTTTTATCAAGTGCCTCTCCGCCGTAGGAGCAAAAAACGGTGGGAATAAACAATGAGCCGTCCTTTACGAAGGCATATGAGGTGGGGTCCCATGCCGTATAGCCCCTTGCCTCAAAGGTAGCTCTCAGTCCTCCCGAAGGGAAGCTTGAAGCATCTGTTTCGCCTTTTATAAGCTCTTTTCCCGAAAACTCCATTATTACATGGCAGTTGGAAACAGGAGTTATAAAGCTGTCGTGCTTTTCGGCAGTAATTCCCGTAAGAGGCTGGAACCAGTGTGTAAAATGTGTCGCACCCTGCTCTACAGCCCAGTCCTTCATGGCATTTGCCACAATATTGGCAACATTTATATCAAGGTCTGCACCGTTTTCCACGGTTTTACGAAGAGATTTGTATACGTCTTTGGGAAGCTTGTCACGCATCACATCGTCATTAAAGACGTTGGACGCAAAAATTTCGGGTATTGAACTCATAAAAATATTATCCTTTCAAAAGGGTTAAGCAATTAAAGCTCTATTGTATGTGTGCCTTCAATTTCGTGCATATCGTTGGTAAAGGCTACGGTAAGTTCTTTATCGGAAAGAGTAAAGAAGCCGCCTGTATAGCCCTTGGGAAGATTTGCGTTGGTGGTTCGTTTGTTTCCTCTTACCTGACCTGTAACAACAGTATTAAATTCTATAACGGTATCCGTTTCAAAGTGTCTTTGACCTTTTTGGAAAATCTTACAGGTATGCTCATGACCGCAAAGCATAGCGTCGGGAGAAATCTTATTGATTGCCTTAACCCACTTTTCGTATTCGGATATAAAATGGGCGTGATTATTGGCATTTACTCTTTCATGGCAGATAACAAGGGTGTGCTTATAATTCTTGTATTCACCCTTATCCGCAACTTCCTCAAGCCACTGTGTGACAGCATTTCTGTAAGGCTCAAAGCAGTTTACAAATCCGTATTCGGGGTGGGAGTCGGGCTTGTCCTCGCCGCAGTCAAGAATGATGCCGAAGATATCGCCTATTACAAATGTAAAATACATTTCACCGTTTACAAGCGGGCTGTATCTGTGATATGTAGGAGCAATATGTCCTCTTGTATCGTGATTTCCTCTTGCGGACACAACGGGAATCTCTCCCTTTGCAACAGCACCCGATATGCGGAATATTGTGCGAAGCCCCTTATCGAAGTTTTCGCAGTCATTGGGGATATCTCCGCCAAGCATAAGAAAATCAATTTCATCTGCATACTTTTGTGCCGCCTTTATGGGGTCTTCATACTCATTATGTGTATCGGCAAGAAAGTAAAACTTATAATCTTTATCCTTTTCTACGGGGCGGAATTTATATGTCTTTGTACATTCATCGCCCGTTACGGGGAAATATGCCTTTCGGTCTATGCTTTCACGGAAGAATATTGTATATTCTTTTGCCTCATCAAGCACTGACATTGGAACGGTTACTCTGTGCACCGTCTCCTCAGACTTTATGTTGCCGTTTGCATGGTCATAGAATTTTTTGCCGCCGCATTCAATCCAGGCAAGACCGGGAACGGTTGTATTCCATATAATATCGTAATTATTTCCTGCCACAAAGACAACCGCCTCATCAAGCAGGTAGTTTTCCATATTTGCCATTATGTACCTCTCCTTTACACAATTTGAAAAATATAAAATTTAAGGTAATTTGTTTCAGGTACGTCGGGCAGAATGGGGTGGTCGCAGCACTGCTGGCGTGCTTCTATCTGGCGAAGCGTAACGCCTGCATCGTGTGCCGCATCGTTGAGCATGGTTCTGAAAAGGCTGTCGCTCATAAAGTGAGAGCAGGAGCAGGTTGCAAGGTATCCGCCTCTTGGAAGAAGCTTCATTGCCTTTAAGTTTATCTCCTTATAGCCCTTT
>JAZQFS010000125.1:0-62182 GCA_045539625.1 Eubacteriales bacterium
TGCATCTGCAGAAAATATTACACTTCCTCTTGGCACAACAGTTATTAAAAATGATAACAGTGACTCTGTAGGTGTTGAAGTACCTGCTGCTAAGATTGGAGACGTTATTTATACTGACCTCAATACCGCCATTGCTGCAGCACAGAACGGTGACGTTGTTACCATTTATCCCGGCGAATACAGTCCTATCGATATCCGCAATAAGAATATTACTATTCAGGGTACTGTAGGCGAAAACGGCGAGCTGCTCACCACAATCAAGGGCGGCAACCCTGCCATTAAAGGTCACTACTTTAACGGCACAATTAAAGATATTAAAATAGTTGATGCGTTCAGGGTTATGTATGCAGAACCTGCAGGAAACGTAACTGTTGATAACATTTATGTAACCGGCGCCACCTACGGCCTCCACCTTGTAGCATATTCCAAGGGCTTGACATGGACAATCCAGAATAGCTATATGGATCTGGCTTGGGCGAACTCCTTCGGTGTTTCCCAAAACGGTGATGCTGCGATTGTTGTTAAGGGTAACGAGTTTGTATCAACCAAGCCCTACTATGAAGATTACGGTGCTATTCATGTAAATTCCTTCTTGCCCAACGTAACTGTTGTAGACAACTACTTCGGTGAAAATGCAAAGATTTACATTGATGATAGCGTAACAGATTCTTCAATGCTCAACATTTCACAGAACTATCACGCAGACGGCGTTGAAAATGCTTTTGCAAACGATTCCGGCGTAACCGTTTATATTAACGAGTATTACGAAGATGCGAAAATGACTAACCTTGTAAAGCGTTATGCTCAAATCGGCGAAACCTACTATGAATCCCTTACAGCAGCTGCTGCAGCAGCTAAATCAGGCGACGAGATTATTGTTCTTGGCAACACAACCGAGGATGTTACCGTTCACGCAGGTGTTATCTTCAACGGTAACGGCAAGCAGGTTGGTGCAATTACTACTGAAGGCGAGATTACCTTCAAGGGTTATACCAAGGCAACAAACTTCAGTGTTATGTACGTAGGTACTACTATCAATATCGGTGAAGGTGCTTGCCTTGAAATCACAGGTGGCGACAGAATGGTAATCGGTCACGGCTGTACCTTCAATATCACAGGCAGCATTGCTGATGCTAAGACTGCAAATACTGCAGAGCTTACACCTTCTCTTATTGTAAAGGCAGGTGCATCCTTCACTGGAAACAGCTTGAACTTTAAAGTAACCAATGCGTACATTAAGTTTAACGATAGCAGCACAAGCAAGAACAAGGCTGCAAACGGCACATTCAACTTTAAGCTCACCAACAGTATTTTGGAACAGACCGGCAAATTTGCATTCAACGAACCCATCAACGGTATGGATCCTACCTTCAATCTTACTCTTGAGGATAGCGTTCTTAACACTACCAGCCACCTTGTATTTGCAGTGACTAAGGGCGAGATTGTATTTGACAACTCCAACGTAAATGTTGGTACTTCAAGACAGATTGAAAACCGCAGCACAATGATCGTTAAGAACGGCTCTGTTGTAAACGGTGCTGTTGCTACAAGCGAAAATGCTAAAAACCCCGGTACTCTTATCGTTGAAAACGCAACCTACAGCGTTACAGGTGAGTTCTCCGGTTCCGGTGAGGGAACAGGCACTATCGTAATTAAGGACGGAGCGAGCTTTACCGCAGGTAAGATTACAAAAGCCAATATCCAAATCGATGCGACCAACTTGAATGTTGGTGATGTGATTAACAACCTTACAGCTGATCTTTCCAATCTGGAAGGTACTATCCAGGTTATTAACAACGAAAAGCTTAAAGCTGTGATTAATGATGAAGGCAAGATAGTTCTTGCTCCGTATATGGCTCAGAATGGCGAATATAAATATGATACACTTCAGGAAGCTATAGATAACGCCAAAGCAGGAGATACTATCAAACTGTTTTTTGATGTCAACGAAACCATCACCTTTAAGGCACTTGCAGCAGAAGCAAGCCTTATGGCAGAAAGCGAAGCTGTAACACTTGACCTTGGCGGAAATACATTAACAGGTCATGTTGATGTTGAAGCAGGTGCAGTAGTTAAGATCATTAAGGGTACAATTCTTGACGGTACAAACGGAGCAAAGGATACAATCCTTTCCTTCGGTGACCTTACACTTGATGACGTAACAGTTGAAGGTGCACGTCACGTAGTACGTGCAAAGGGCGGTAAGCTCGCAATTGATGGCGGTACATATACTTACGGTGGTACTTCATTCGTTGATGGAACATATAACATCATCAACATCGGTGATGATGACACATCAGCAGCAGTTGAAGCAACAATCAACGGCGGCGAATTTGTAGGACCTTTAGGAAAGCCTATTGACAGCGGCTCCGCTCTTGTAGCACAGAAGGGTTCAACAGTAACTGTAAACGGCGGTCACTTCTCTAAGGGCTTTAACTATACAATTACTGCACAGGACGGTGCTTCTATTGAGATTAATGATGCAACAGTAGAAGGTCAGCTTAATGGTAGTGTTGTAGTATACGGCGGCAAGTATAGTGAAGATCCCGAGGAATATCTTGACAAAGAAAAAGTATGTGAAAGAAGAAAAATACGACATAAAATATCGTGTTACACCGAAGGAAGAAAGTGGATACGCAACAAAGACCGGAACAATAACTCTTGTAATAGAAGAACCTGTATATAAGGTAGAAGTAGTCAATAATATGGCGACAAAACTTGGTGCATTTGACTACATAACAAATTATACAATGATACTTGTATACACAGATACTGATAAGGCTTACTTCACGTACGGAACAGAAAATACAGTGATGTATGAGGTAAAGAATAGTACATATGAGTACAGAGAATATGAGGAAAACGGAACTCAGATTAAACCGGTAGACGAACATTCATATAAACATATCTTTGCACTTATAGTACCTGCGATAGATGATAAGATAATGACCAGCTACGACGAAAGAGTCAAGACATACAAAGAAAATGTACATTTCACATCAGACAGTACAAAGGCAGGAAAGATAATCAACAAGGATCCTGTAGAAGATGTAAATGGAACGGGCAAGGTAAATCTCAGTGACATTACAGCAGTGCTGAATGTACAGAAGACAGAAAGCTCATATGTTCTTGCGCTTATGGAAATTATGATAAGAGCAGATGTAGATGGAAGCAAGTATGTAAATGGTGACGATTTAAGTATGGTATCCAAGATAGCTTTTGCGTACGATAAATAATAAAATCACCAGATTATCCCCAACGGGACTTCTTCTCCCCAAAAAGAGCAGAAGTTCCGTCTTCTTTGTAGAAAGGAGAATAATGAATGAAAAGAGTAATAGCATTGCTGATGGCAATGATTATGACGTTTTCATCAATGCCGTTGATATAAGCAGCATCACCATGGGAAACAGAACTGAACTATGACTTAACGAGTGATGGAAAGCATATAGTAACGGTGCCAACAGGGACAGAGATAACTGTAGAATTCAGAATAGAGAACCCTGATGGCGAAGAATTCACGATGTATAACGCAGAAAATCAGATTTCATATGACCATACTTTTTTGGAATATATGGGAGATGAGAATACAGGAAAAATAAGCTGTTCAGACATATATGAAAGAACGTATTCTCACGGCGAACATAGAGTATTTGTGATAAGTTCATCAAAAAGAAACTGTCAACCTTCACAGTTGGTGGCGAGAATAAAGTTCAAGGTGATAGCGGAATCAGGTTCTACAACTTTGATTAGTAAGTCAATGGTTGGTTATGGAGTCGGATATGAGGCTTTTGAAATTGTGACCGAAGACCTCACCGTCATCATCGGTGACGACGATAAAGAATCATGTGATATTGTTTATAATAATAAAGGAATATTATATAAAAAGGTTGTGGCAATTGTAAATGAAGAATATGTGATTCTATCGGCACTTCCGGCTCCTGAAGGATATGTGTTTGACGGCTGGTCTTACAACGGTAACATATATAAGCTCGGTGATAAATTCATTCCTGACGGAGATACTACATTTGAAGCTGTTTGGAAAGAGAATAAACCTAAATTCACCCTCACCTTCAACACCAACGGCGGTTCAGAATTAAACCCCGTAAAAGCAGAGAAGGGAATAAAAATCGACCTTTCCGATTACACCCCCACACGTAACGGCTACACCTTTAAGGGCTGGTTCCTCAATAGCCTGCTTACCAATGAGGTGAAGGAAATAACCCTTACCGAAGATACCACCGTTTACGCTAAGTGGGAAAAGAAGGAATCAGGCGGCGGTGGCGGCGGAGGAGGCGGCGGTGATACCGTCAAATTCGAAATCACCTTCGATACAAATGGCGGAGAAAAGATGGACTCCATCGTAGCTCCCGAAAATTTCGTTGTTGACCTTTCGCAGTATGTTCCCAAGAAGGACGGCTTTAAGTTTGATGGCTGGTATACCGATAAGAACCTTACAAAGGCTGTAGATAAACTTAAGTTTACTGATGAAATCACACTTTATGCTAAGTGGATTGAGGTTGAAGACGGCGATGAAGACGATAAGAAGGACGATAAGAACGATGATAAGACACAAGGCAAAAATAATAAGCCTGCAATTCTTACCGATGTTCATTTCGCTTATATCGTAGGCCGTGAGGACGGATATATCAGACCTAAGTTCAATCTTACCCGTGCGGAGGCAGCTACTATTTTCTTCCGTCTGCTTAATGACGATGTAAGAGATAAGGCAGTTACAACTGAAAATGAGTTTGATGACGTAAATGACGGTAATTGGTTTAATACTGCTGTTTCCACTCTCGCAAATCTTGAAATTATCAACGGTAGAACTGCAACAACCTTTGATCCCAATGCACCTATAACACGTGCAGAGCTTACAACAATTGTAGCAAGAATGTCCGACGCTAAGTATGAAGGTGAAAACCTTTTTGACGATATTGACGGACATTGGGCTGAAGATTATATCAATACTGCCGCAAGTGTTAAGTGGATTGAGGGCGACGGTGACGGTAAGTTCAGACCTAATGATAATATTACAAGAGCCGAGGTTATGACGCTGGTTAACAGAGTGCTCGGAAGACAGCCCGAAAGTAAGGACGACTTGCTCGCAGGTATGACAAAGTGGCCTGATAATGCTGATGAAAAGGCTCGGTATTACCTTGCAATTCAGGAAGCAACCAATAGCCATGAATATGAGCTTAAGGCTGACGGTGTTCATGAAAGCTGGACAAAGCTTACACAAAACCCCGATTGGTCTAAGTACGAAAACTGATTTAATTGGTTTGACATATCCCCGATGGAGAAATCTGTCGGGGATTTTGCTGTTTTGTGACGATTTGACAAACTCGTTTTCTTGTGGTATAATAGTGAAAATGAAGCGAATAATTAAAGAAGGTTTTAAAGTGCTTAATAAAGTAAAAAAGACAAATCTCTTTATTTTTTGCAAATACTCTGTAGCTGGTATATTCAATACGTTGGTAGATCTTGTGACATTCTTTGTAATGTGCGATGTACTGAACTTTGCCGAGGTTACGTCAAATATTGCGGCATATCTTTGCTGTGCCACCTCCAGCTACCTGATAAATTCACGCTATGTATATAAAGAGAACGGCTATTCTTTTAAGAGATATTTTCAGTTTGTAACAGGCAATTTTTTGGTGCTTGTAATATCAACGGCGGTAATAGTGTTTGTGTCTGACTTTGTAGAGCTGAAATTGATTGCAAAGCTGGTCGCAATGCCTGTTACGATATTGATGAATTTTACCATACAGCGTTTTCTTATTTTCCGAATCAGTGCAGATAAACAGCTTAACGGTTGATAAGTCATTTTTGATAATTGGCTGTAAGCCTTGCAAAACAAGTAAACCGATATGGCGGTTAATGTAAAAAAACACGGAGCTTTTTCATTTAAGAAGAAGCTCCGTTCTTTGTGTTTGGCGAGAAATGTTACTCTCGACTTATGTAACTGTAAATGAATTTAAAACCGAAGACTGCAGTAAAACGATATTTATATAATACTGCTCAGATTATAAAATGATTTCCGACAGCCATAGCATAAACGGCATCGTCACAAGACAAAACAGCGTTGTAACGCCCACAAGCCTTGCTGCAAGGGCAGAGTCGTTGTCGTAAACCTCGGCAAGTACGGCTGTGTTTGCGGCAGAGGGAGCTGCACACATTGTAAGCCCCGTTATAGCAAGGAAAGAGGGAAGATTAAGAAGCTTTGCAAATATCAGCATAACAGCAGGTATTATAAGAAGCTTTAAAACCGAAAACAGATATACTGACGGGTGAGAAAGAATCTTAATAAGCTTCATATCCGCAAGCAGACTGCCTATGATAATCATGGAAAGGGGAAAGGTCATATCACCGAGCATCTGTAAGCCTTCCTTAAGTGTGGAAGGAAGCATTGTTTTTGTGAGGAATAAAGTCATACTTACAAGCACCGCAATAAGGGCAGGGTTGTAAATGAGCTTTTTCCAAGGGAGCTTGCCCTTTTCGGGATTCATAACCACAATGCCGTGTGTCCAGTTGAAAAGATTGAATACGGTGGTGAAAATAACGCCGTAGAATAAGCCCTTTTCATCGCCGAATATTGCCATCATAATGGGGTAGCCCATATATCCGCAGTTGGCATAGGTTAAGGCAAAGGAATAAACACTGCGGCTTCTGTGGTCCTTGTTCTTAATGAAAATCACATGGGACACAACCGCCATAACAGTGTGAATGATAATTGACAGCACAAATACATAGCCTGCGATTATAAGTGTGTCCTTGCTGTACTCGGTCTGAAGAGAACAGATAATAAGACAGGGGTTTGTAATGTAAGCAAGCATATTTGAAAGGGATTTTGTGCTTTTGCCGTCAAGAATACTGCTCTTTTTGCAGATGTAGCCTGCAATCATGGCAATAAATAGAACAATAATTTTTTGAATAACTCTGATGCTGTAATTGCCCATTATTTGTCTTCCTTCTTTTCGCCCTCGCAAAGACCGCCTGTAAAGTAGCCTGCAAGATTAAGTGTTTTTTTGCCGTCTTCGATTTTGAAACCGAGAGCCTTGGCAAGCTTTTCATCGTCACCTGTGTAGATGACATCTTTTGCACCCTGAAGGTCAAGAAAGTTAAGTGCTGCCTTGCCTAAAAGAAATCTGTCAATGTAGTCGTCATAGCCGTCGATAAGGCTCATAAGATAGATGTAGCCAACCTCGCCCTCAGCTTTGACATAGGCAGTACCCACAAAACGTCCGCCGTTTCTTGCGGCAATTACGTGGCAGCCGTCCTCGGGGACAATTCCGAACATTTTCGTATATTCTTCACGCTCATAGGCGGTGTAAACAGGTCTTATTTCCAACATTTTCTTTACCTCAATTAAGACATATTCTTAAGAATACTGATTTCGTTGTAGTTCATATATTTCCACTTGCCAGGTCTTAACATACCAATAGTAAGTTCGCCCACGGCAACTCTCTTAAGACGTGTGATGGTAAGCTCTGCAATTTCACACATTTTTCTTATCTGTCTGTTTCTGCCCTCGGAGAGAACAAATTTCAGAATGGTTGCGCCTTCCTTGCGCTCTATTATTGTTACCTTGACAGGTTTGATTTTGTAGCCGTCAAGCTCCATGGGACCGTTGAGAATCATCAGCTTTTCGGGATCTATCTCACCCTTGATTTTTACGTGATAAATCTTTTCAACATGGTGCTTGGGGTGCATAAGCTTGTTGGCAACCTCGCCGTCGTTGGTGAGAATAAGCAGACCTTCCGAGTCCATATCAAGCCTTCCGCAAGGATAGACACGCTCGGGCAAATCTTCCAAAAGCTCAGGAATACATTTTCTGCCTTCCTCGTCGTTCATGGTTGTAACATAGCCTCTTGGCTTGTACAGCATAACATAAACCTTTTTCTGACCGCCTTCAATTAGCTTGCCTTTGTATTCAACTGCGTCCTCTGCAGGATTGATTTTCTGACCGATGGTTGCCTTTACACCGTTTACCTTAAAGTGACCAAGCTCGATTTCCTTTTCCGCCGCACGTCTTGACATAAGACCGCAGTCGGAAATGTATTTCTGTAATCTCATTTCTTCCATAATAAAAACCTCGTTAATGAAAGACAGGCGAAGGTTTTTGTCCTCCGCCCGCCGTAGATGCTTTAAAATTAGAAGCAGTCTTTTCTTGAAAGATTGAGTCTGCCCTTGTCGTCGATTTCAAGAACCTTAACCTTGATTTCGTCGCCAACGGTTACAACGTCTTCAACCTTTTCAACTCGCTTGGAATCAAGCTTTGAAATGTGTACAAGACCTTCCTTGCCGGGAGCAATTTCAACAAATGCGCCGAAGGACATAATTCTTGTTACCTTGCCTGTGAATATTGCACCGGGTTCGGGATCAAATGCAATTGCTTCAACAAGCGCCTTAGCCTTAAGACCTGCATTCTTGTCAACTGCTGCAATAAATACTGTTCCGTCGTCCTCAATGTCAATCTTTGCACCTGTCTCAGCAGTAATTGCCTGAATAACCTTGCCGCCCTTACCGATAACGTCGCCGATCTTTTCGGGATCGATGTTGATTGTAATCATCTTGGGAGCGTATTCGGAAACTTCAGCTCTGGGCTGTGCGATAGCCTTGAGCATTACTTCGTCAAGGATGTAATCTCTTGCTGTGTGAGTCTGAGCAAAAGCAGCCTTGATGATTTCGGGTGTAAGACCGTCAATCTTAAGGTCCATCTGAATAGCTGTGATACCCTTCTTTGTACCTGCAACCTTAAAGTCCATATCGCCGAAGAAGTCTTCAAGTCCCTGAATGTCAACCATAGTCATCCATCTTTCTCCTTCGGTGATAAGACCGCAGGAAATACCTGCAACGGGTGCTGTAATCGGAACACCTGCATCCATGAGTGCAAGAGTAGAAGCACAGATTGAACCCTGTGATGTAGAACCGTTGGAGGAAACTACTTCAGAAACAAGTCTGATGGAGTAGGGAAACTCTTCAACGGAAGGAATTACGGGAACAAGTGCACGTTCAGCAAGAGCACCGTGACCGATTTCACGTCTGCCGGGACCTCTTGAAGGCTTTGTTTCACCCACAGAGTATGAGGGCATGTTGTAGTGGTGCATATATCTCTTGTATTCTTCTTCGTCAATACCGTCAAGGAGCTGCTGTTCGCCTACAAGACCGAGGGTAGCAACTGTGAGAACCTGTGTCTGACCTCGTGTAAAGAGGGCAGAGCCGTGAGTTCTTGGGAGAATACCAACTTCGGAAGCTAAAGGTCTGATTTCATCAAGCTTTCTGCCGTCAACTCTCTTGCCTTCGTCAAGAAGCCATCTTCTTACAACGAACTTCTGGAGCTTGTAGAGACATTCGCCCATTTCAGCCTTTCTGTCTTCGTCAGGATACTGCTCTGCAACAAAGGCTTCAACATCGGCGTATACAGCGTTGAGTCTGTCTTCTCTGATGTTCTTGTCATCAGTGTCAAGAGCATACTTTACTTTGTCAATTGCGTATTCGGCAATCTTGTCGTAAAGGTCGTGGTCGACGTCGCAGGAAGCGTATTCAAACTTCTTCTTGCCGATTTCGCCTGTTACATGGTTGATGAACTTAACGATTTCCTGGTTGACCTCATGAGCCTTCATAATGGCGTTGAACATATCGTCGTCGGAAATTTCCTTGGCACCTGCTTCAATCATAACAACCTTCTTTTCGGAAGATGCTACTGTAAGCTCAAGGGTGGAAACTTCTCTCTGCGCCTTTGTGGGGTTGATAATAACTTCGCCGTCAACCATGCCTACAAATACGCTGGATACAGGACCGTTCCAGGGAATATCGGAAATGGAAAGAGCAAGAGAAGCACCGATAAGACCTGTTACTTCAGGTGAGCAGTCGGGATCAACCGAGAGCACAAGAAGATTAAGAGTTACGTCGTTTCTCAAATCCTTGGGGAAGAGAGGACGGATAGGTCTGTCGATTACTCTTGAAGTAAGGATAGCCTTTTCGCTGGGCTTGCCTTCTCTTTTAAGGAAAGAGCCGGGGATTTTGCCGACAGCGTAAAGTCTTTCTTCAAAATCAACGGAAAGGGGAAGGAAGTCAATTCCTTCTCTGGGAGCGGCACTTGCGGTAGCGGTGGCAAGGATTGCCGTGTCACCGTATCTTACAAGACAAGAGCCGTTTGCAAGCTGAGCAATTTTACCTGTTTCAACGGTAAGCTTTCTGCCAGCGAGTGTTGTAGAAAATACTCTGTAGTTTTCAAACATTTTTTGTTCCTCCTTGAATTTTCTTGCGTGCGAGGAACATTGATGGTAAATTTTGCACTTAGCTTCACATCTTATTTCATACTCTAAGGTGCAAAACTAAATGCTAAAGATACCGAAAATGCCCCTGCACATTTTGTGTCTTAAAACGAAAGACGGGGCGAAGCAGCATAACGCCAATTCGCCCGTTTTTTGTTATTACTTTCTGAGGCCGAGCTTTTCAACGATTGCACGGTAACGCTCAATGTCAACCTTTGTGAGGTAAGCAAGAAGGTTTCTTCTGTGACCTACCATCTTAAGAAGACCGCGTCTTGAGTGATGGTCGTTGTGGTTTGCCTTGAGATGTTCGTTGAGAGTGTTGATTCTGTAGGTAAGTACAGCAATCTGTACTTCGGGAGAACCTGTGTCGCCCTCATGAGTCTTGTACTGGTCGATGATGCTCTGCTTCATTTCCTTTGTAAGCATTGTGTTTTCCACCTTTCATAAATTTATTTGTAATCCCGAAAACTTAGCAAGCGGCAAGTGGATACCTCTTAACTCAAAATGAGTAAGGATTTGTCCGCAAACAAAGTAATGGGAAATTACGCTTACTGTAAAAGTATACCATAAACAAAAGAAAAAGTAAAGTGTTTTTCAAAATAATTATTAAATTTTTTGTGAACATCAATACTTCATTTTCTTTTTCTTCATTCTTCTTATAAACGTGATGATAATAAGAATGGTAAGGGCAAGCCCTAAAATTATGCCCACTATAACAAGCTCGCTTATGTCAAGTGCGCTTCTCACTTCAATCCAGCTTGAGTCGTACAGTGAGTTGATGTCGCCTGACAGGGCAATGTAGCTTTCGGCATTTTCAAGCTGTTCGTCGGTAGGATATATTCTTTCGTCCTTGCCAACAATTTCTGATGCCTTCATGTGGGGAGTAAAGTAGCAGATGTATTCACAGTTGGCAACGGCAATTTCCGTTTCGCAAAGGAAGTTGATGAAAGCCTCGGCGGCTTCCTTGTTCTTTGCACCCTTTGGAATACATATGGAGTCGATGAAAATATTAAAGCCTTCTTCGGGATAGTAGAAGTCAAGGTCTTCGTTAACGTCCATCATTGAAGCACAGTCGCCTGCATAGTAGGGAGCGGCATACGCCGATTCACCCTCCATCTTGTTGAAAATCTGATCCATTACATACGCCTGATTTACAAGACGTTGCTTTTTCAGCTCTTCTGTAGCTTTCTGAATTTCATCGGGATTTTCGCTGTTGAGAGAATAGCCAAGCTTCTTGAGAGCAATGCCGTATGCATCTCTGGAGTTTGAGAACATAAGAATTGTACCTGCATACTTTTCGTTCCACAGTAAATCCCACGTGCCGATGTCTTCTTGGTCAACATACTTTGTGTTGTACACAACACCTACCGTACCCCAGGTGTAGGGAACGGAAAACTCGCCTGTTTTGTCAAAGTCGGGCGTTTTGTACTTGTCATCAATCATGGCGTAATTTGGAATGTTGTCATAATTGATTTTTTCAAGCATATCTTCATTAATCATTCTTGCTATCATATAGTCGGAAGGAATGATAATGTCGTATCTTGAGTTGCTGGAGGACAGCTTTGCATAAAGGTCCTCGTTTGTTTCGTAGGTGGTGTAGGTAACGTCAATGCCTGACAGCTCTTCAAATTCGGCTATAACGTCAATAGAGCCTTCGCCGCCGTCGGAAATGTATTCACCCCAGTTGTATACGTTAAGGGTGATGTCCTTGTCACGGAATTTTGCGTAGTAGCTTTCGTCTTCAACCTCAACCTTGGCACTGACAGTCAAAAGAGTGAGGCAGGAGAGGAGAAATGTAAATAAAACCTTTTTCATATTCGTTCCTCCCTTACTTTTTTGAAAACGCCGAAGCTTTTCTTTCTTCTTCCTTTTCCTTTTTTGCACCGATAACATTAACAGTTATGAGAATGGCAAAAACGATTACAAAAAGAATTGTGGATAAAGCATTGATTTCGGGGCTGATACGCTTTTTTGTCATGGAATAAATGGTAATGGGTAAAGTCTGTGACTCGGGACCCGATGTAAAGTAGCTGATAATAAAGTCGTCGATGGAGTAGGTAAGAGCCATAAGAGCACCTGTTACAACACCGGGCATAATTTCGGGAAGAACAACCTTGAAAAATGCCTGACGTCTGTTGCAGCCGAGGTCCATTGCCGCCTCATACAGATTTACATTCATTTGTCTGAGCTTAGGAAGAACGCTGAGAACAACCGTAGGAAGACAGAAGGTGATGTGAGCAAGAATAAGCGTCACATACCCCGGTGTCATTCTGAAGAATGTAAATAACAGCATCAGAGAAATACCCGTTACAATTTCGGGGTTGAGGTTCTGAAGATAGGTTGCGTCCTTAAGTAAGGATTTGGGAAGCTTTTTCATATTGTGCATACCGAAAGCCGCCGCCGTACCTAAGACCGCCGAAACAAGAGCCGAAATAAGAGCGATAATAAGAGTGTTGAGAACAGAGGTTAAAATCAGCTCGTTGTGAATAAGCTCGTTGTACCACTTAAAGGAAAAACCTGTCCATACGTTGCCCTTTGTTTCGTTGAAGGAAAACATAATGAGCACAAATATGGGAAGATAGAGAAAAGCAAAAACAAGGATAATGTAGAATTTGGAGAGAAACTTTTTCATACCATCGAATCCTCCATTTCATCGTTGTCAAAGCTGTTGAATATTCCCATGCTGATAAATACAACAACCATAAGAAGTAAGCTTGTTGCCGCACCGTAGTTGAGGTTGTACTCGTTGCCGAGGAACTGCTGCTGTATAAGGTCTCCGATAAGGAAGCAGTTGCTGCCGCCGAGAAGTCCCGAAATAACAAAGGTGCTGACAGCGGGTACAAATGTCATTGTAATACCCGTTAAAATACCGGGAAAACTGAGGGGAAGCACGATTTTGGTGATAACCTTTGTGGAGTTACAGCCTAAATCCTGTGCCGCCTCGATAACGCTTTTGTCAATCTTGGTCATAATTGAGTAAAGGGGCGTTATCATAAATGGCAGATAGTTGTATACCATACCCAGAACAACGGCAGCTCTGTTGTTGATAAGCTGAAGTCGGGGAAGACCGATGGATGCCAAAAAGTTGTTGATAATACCGTTGTTGTCAAGGATTGTAACCCATGCATAGGTACGAAGCAGAAAGTTCATCCACATGGGAAGCATTACCATAAGCAGAAGAAGCCGCTGGGTACGCTTTGAACAGCGTGACATGGTAAATGCAAGGGGGTAGGCGATAACAAGACAGATAACCGTAGCAATAACAGCAAGATAAACCGAACGGATAAGGACGGGAAAATACTTGCTGGCATTTGCCAGGTTTTCAATACTTATAACGCCTGTGCTTTTTGAAGTAAAAGCAAAGTAAATAACAAGTAAAAAGGGCATAACCGTAAAGAACAGTACCCATAATACGTAGGGAAATGCCGCAAATTTAGAACTGTTTTTCTTCATTTGCCATACCCCCGTCATCTACCTGTGCATCAATAACTACCTTGTTGGATTCTGTCTTGTGCATAATGTGAATGTCCTCGGGAGTGAGGCTCATACCGATAAAGGCACCGGGCTCTGCGGACTTTGTGGAGTGAATCTTCCACTTTGTGCCGAAGCAGTCAACAATAATTTCGTAGTGAACGCCCTTGAAGGTAACTGTCTCAACGGTGCCGTCGATGGTGTTTTCACCGGGAGGTCCGAATTTTATGTCTTCGGGACGGATAACAACGTCAACGGGAGTCATCTTGCCAAAGCCCTTGTCCACACAGACAAAGCGGTTTCCTGCAAACTCAACGTCAAAGTCGTCGTGCATAAGTCCCGATACAATGTTGCTCTCGCCAATAAACTTTGCAACAAAGGCATTGACAGGCTCGTTGTAGATGTCCTGAGGAGTACCGATCTGGTCGATAACGCCGCCGTTCATAACAACAATTCTGTCGCTCATTGTAAGAGCTTCTTCCTGGTCGTGGGTAACATATATAAAAGTAATTCCAAGCTGCTGCTGAATCTTTTTAAGCTCAATCTGCATTTCTTTTCTCAGCTGTAAGTCAAGTGCACCCAGGGGCTCGTCAAGAAGCAGCATTCTCGGGTGATTAATCAAAGCACGTGCAATAGCCACTCGCTGCTGCTGACCGCCCGAAAGGTAGTCAACACGCTTTGCCCCGTAGTTTTTGAGGTTAACCATTTCAAGCATTTCCATAACACGCTTGTGTACCTCGTTGTCGGGAGTCTTTTTAAGACGCAGACCGAAGGCTATGTTTTCGTATACGTTTAAATGTTGGAAAAGTGCATATTTCTGGAAAACAGTGTTTACCTGTCTTTTGTACGGCGGCACCTTGTTTATAAGCTTGCCGTCAAAATACACATTTCCCTCATTAGGCTCAATAAAACCTGCAATTATTCGCAGAGTTGTGGTTTTACCGCATCCCGAGGGACCAAGTAAAGTAATAAATTCCTTGTCGTGAATGTCAAGGTTGATTCCTTTCAGAATCTTTTCATCGTCGTATTTAACTACGAGATTTTCCAATTTTACAATCACACTTTTGTCCAATCCTAACACCTCCGTACCGTGTTGCTGTGCGGTACATTTTCTGCTGTATGATTACAGCTTGCTACGGAAACCCGTCTTTTGCAACATCAGGATTAAGACGAATTTGCACCCGTAACAAATCACGATAATAATACTTATTTTGTCGAAAAAAATCTACTGCTTAACGATAAATAAAATGTGAATAATATTAACAATTTTCAAAATAAATCTTATGTTTAGTCATTTTTGGGCATTATACATCGTTATATGCAAAAAAAAGAGCCGCACCTTTTAAGATGCAGCTCCCAATATTGTTGGGTATATATACTTAAATCACAATTTCGCCCGTGAAGGTGATTTCGGCATTACCTGAAAGGAATACGCCCTCGTCTGTGTATCTTACAATAAGGTCGCCGCCCTTTAGCTTTACGGTAATGTCTGTGTTCTTTTTGCAGTAGCCGCAAAGACAAGCCGCAACCGCCGCCGCACATGCACCTGTACCGCACGCCATTGTTTCGCCGTTGCCACGCTCCCAAACACGCATCTTGAGAGTGTTTTCGTTGAGCACCTTTACAAACTCGGTGTTCACTCTTTCGGGGAATAATTCGTGGCTTTCAAACATAGGACCTATTGTTGATACGTCTAAGTTTTCAAGGCTTTCGTCAGCACCGAAGAATACAACGCAGTGAGGGTTACCTATGGACACGCAGGTGATTCTGTAAGGTCTGTAGCCAACGTGAATGGGGAACGCCACAACCTTTTCGCCGGGAAGCGTCACGGGAATGTTTTCGGGATTGAGAATTACCTTGCCCATATCAACACATGCAGACTGAACAACGCCCTGCTTAACCTCAAGAGCAACCTTCTTTACGCCCACGGGAGTTTCTATTGAGATGTCAGTTTTGTCAACCATGCCGTTGTCGTAGAGATACTTACCTACACATCTCAATGCGTTGCCGCTCATCATACCCGGTGTGCCGTCCTTGTTGTAGATAGTCATCTTAGCATCGGCAACCTTGGATTTTCTGATAAGAACAACACCGTCTCCGCCGATACCGAAGTGTCTGTCGGACAGCATTACGGCAAGTCCCTCGGGATTGTTGATTTTCTGCTTAAAGCAGTTAAAGTAAATGTAGTCATTTCCGCAGCCCTGCATCTTTGTAAACTGAAGCTTTTCTTTTTCGCTTCTCATATCGTTGATGTTTACAAGCTCTGTAGAAACTGAGGTGTATCTTGATGTTAAGCTGTCTGCAACTGCGTGAGCCGTGTCTATGGCAGTAAGACAGGGGATACTTCTTTCAATAGCCTTACGTCTTAAAATTACACTGTTTCTTGTGGGGATTCTGCCGTGGTCGCTTGTTGAAATAACGTAGTCAACCGCACCTTTGTCCATAAGAGCGAGCCTGTCTTCGCTGTTTTCCACGATTTCCACGGGAATGTCGGCGTTCTGGATAACCTTGCCCGTTCCGTCGGAGGCATAAATCTTAAAGCCGTTTTCGTGGAACTTTTCGGCAACGTCAACAATTTCCAGCTTGTCGCTGTTTCTTACCGTGATAAGAACTCCGCCCTTGGTGTGATTCATCTTGTAGCCTGCTGCAATAAGACCTTTACAGATAGCTTCCTTGATGGTGCTTGCAATACCTAAAACTTCACCTGTGGATTTCATTTCGGGACCGAGCATACTGTCAACACCGTGGAGCTTTTCAAAGGAGAATACAGGCACCTTTACGGCAACATAGGGCGAATCGGGATAAATGCCCGTTCCGAAGCCCATGCTTTCAAGGCTTTCGGTGTTTTCAGGCTCATTTTCCTTGCCAATCATTGTTCTTGTCGCAAGGTCAACCATAGGTATGCCTGTTACTTTGCTGATGTAAGGAATTGTTCTTGAAGAACGGGGATTAACTTCAATTACATAAAGCTGTTCGTTGTTGATGAGGTACTGAATGTTTACAAGACCTCTTGTTTCAAGAGCAACTGCAAGCTTCTTTGTGCAGTCAAGCACTTCTTCACGCATCTTGTCGCTGATACGCTTTGCAGGGTATATGGCAATTGAGTCGCCTGAGTGTACGCCTGTACGTTCAACGTGCTCCATAATACCGGGAATAAGAATGTCCTTGCCGTCGCAAATGGCGTCAACCTCAATTTCAAGTCCCATAAGATACTTGTCGATAAGAATGGGGTTCTTGTCGGTGTGGGTAAGGATTATTTTCATATATTCCTTGATGTCATCGGGATTCTGAGCGATGATCATATTCTGACCGCCGAGAACATATGAAGGACGCATAAGAACGGGATAGCCGATTTTGTCAGCAACCGACAGCGCTTCTTCTTCGGTAAATACCGTACAGCCCACGGGACGCTTGATGTTAAGCTTTTCAAGAAGAGCATCAAATATCTTTCTGTCTTCCGCCGCATCAATGCTTGAAGCACCCGTACCGAGAATCTTTATTCCGTTTTTGTCAAGGAAGCTTGTAAGCTTGATAGCTGTCTGACCGCCGAAAGCAACAACCGCACCGTAAGGCTTTTCGGTCTGTATAATGCTCATTACGTCCTCGTCTGTAAGAGGCTCAAAGTAAAGTCTGTCAGCCGTGTCAAAGTCTGTTGAAACGGTTTCGGGATTGTTGTTTACGATTACAACCTCGTAGCCAAGCTTTTTAAGTGAACGTACACAGTGAACGGAAGCATAGTCAAATTCGATACCCTGACCGATTCTGATAGGACCTGAGCCGAATACGATAATTGTTTTCTTTCTGTCCTTTTTGTTTGCAAGGAATTCGGCAGCTTCGTTTTCTTCGTCGAAGGTGGAGTAGAAGTAAGGTGTTTCTGCTGAGTATTCCGCAGCACAGGTGTCAACCATCTTGAAGGAAGCATACTTTTTGTTCTGTATCTTGCAGCCCGAAAGGTTTTCAATGTGCTTGTCGGGGAAGCCCATACGCTTTGCCGCCATATAAAGCTCGTCGGTGAGAACACCCTTCTGAAGCTCACGCTCCATACCGAGAATGTTTGTAAGCTTTGTAAGGAAGAATTTGTCTATTTTGGTAAGCTCGTGAATGAATTCAATACTCTTGCCTCTCTTTAAGAATTCGTAAATGATAAAGAGACGCTCGTCGGTACATTCTTTGAGACTTGCAAGCAAGTCCTCGTCGGAAACATCTGCAAGATTGTCCTGATTGAGGCTCATGTGCTTGATTTCGGCACCTCTTACAGCCTTCATAAGAGCTTCTTCAAAGCACTGACCGATGGACATAACCTCGCCCGTTGCCTTCATCTGTGTGCCCAGCTTTCTCTTTGCATAAACAAACTTGTCAAAGGGCCACTTGGGGAACTTTACAACTACATAGTCGATTGTAGGCTCAAAGCAGGCAACGGTTTTGCCCGTTACCGCATTCTGAATTTCGTCAAGAGTGTAGCCTATTGCAATTTTTGTAGCAACCTTTGCGATTGGGTAGCCTGTTGCCTTTGAAGCAAGTGCAGATGAACGGGAAACTCTGGGGTTAACCTCAATTACCGCATATTCAAAGGAGTCGGGCTTGAGAGCAAACTGACAGTTACAGCCGCCTTCAACCTCAAGAGCGTTAACAATCTTGAGAGCCGCTTTTCTCAGCATTGAATATTCCTTGCTTGAGAGGGTAAGAGCGGGAGCTGCAACTATGGAGTCGCCTGTGTGAATACCTACAGGGTCAAAGTTTTCCATGGAGCAAACGGTAATGGAATTGCCCTTGCTGTCACGGATAACCTCAAATTCGATTTCCTTCCAGCCCGAAATACACTTTTCAACAAGAATCTGTGTAATGGGGGAAAGTCGAAGACCGTTTGTACCGATTTCGGTAAGCTCTTCAACGTTTTCCGCAATACCGCCGCCTGTACCGCCCAAAGTAAATGCGGGACGTACAATTACGGGGTAGCCGATTTCTTCTGCAAAGGCAAGAGCGCTGTCAAGATCGGTTACAACCTTTGAAGGGATAATAGGCTGGTCAATGGACTCCATGGTGTCCTTGAACATCTGTCTGTCCTCGGCCTTGTCAATTGTTTCGGGCTTTGCACCGAGAAGCTTTACGCCCATCTTGTCAAGGAAGCCGTCCTTTGCAAGCTGCATTGAAAGGGTAAGACCTGTCTGTCCGCCAAGGGAGGAAAGAAGGCTGTCGGGACGTTCCTTTTCTATAATTCTCTTAACTGTTTCAAGGTTGAGAGGCTCGATGTAAATTTTGTCGGCCATTATGTTGTCTGTCATAATGGTAGCGGGGTTGGAGTTGACGAGGATAACCTCAAGACCTGCTTCCTTAAGAGCACGGCAAGCCTGAGTTCCCGCATAGTCAAACTCAGCCGCCTGACCGATAACGATAGGACCTGAGCCTATCACCATAACACGCTTTAATTCTTTATTTAACGGCATTGAAGTTTACCTCCTTGACAGTATCGAGAAATTGTTCGTAAAGTGATTTTTCGCCTGTTGAAGACTCGGTTGTGTCGGGCCTGAACTGGCAAGTTATAACGGGCATATCCGTGTACTTTAAGCCTTCGACGGTTTTGTCGTTGGCGTTTTCGTATGATATTACAGCACCCTTTGGCAGCTTGTCTGCACATACACAGTAGCCGTGATTCTGAGTGATGATGCTGAGAACTCCGCTTTGTGTGTTTTTGCAGGGACCGCTTGCACCTCTGTGTCCGTACTTGAGCTTGAAGGTGTCGCCGCCCTTTGCAAGAGCAATAAGAAGATGACCGAGACCCAGACCGAACATTGGCACATTCTTTTCGCAAAGCTTTGAGATTTCGGCGATTGCATCCTTGTTGTCCTTGGGATTGCCGGGGCCGTCGGAAATAACTATTCCGTCAGGCTGTATTTCGAGTAAATCCTCAGCCTTGCTGTCGGCGGAAAATACGTAAACGTCGCAGTCAAGTGAGGCGAAGGTATCAATTACGCTCTTGCCTGTGCCGAAATCGTAAAGAGCAAGCTTTGTCTTTGACAGAGGATGAGTGTAAACCGCATTTTCAAGTCCGAGAGCCGATACGGGGTTTTCGCACTTGTGAGCCTTTATCTGCTTTATAAGTGAATCAATGTCCGAGGCTTCAGAGCAAATCATGGCGTTCATTGAGCCTTCTTCACGTAAAACTCTTGTGAGTGCTCTTGTGTCAATTCCGCATATTCCCACAACGCCGCTGTTTTTGAGGTATTCGTCAAGTGTGCCCTCGCATCTGAAGTTTGAAGGAGCGTCGCACATTTCTCTTACAACATAGCCTGCGACCGTTGCCTTTTCGCCTTCAAAGTCCTCGGCGATAACACCGTAGTTACCAATCATGGGGAAGGTCTGCACAACAATCTGACCGAAGTTGTTTTTGTCGGTAAGAGTTTCAAGATAACCCACCATACCTGTGTTGAATACAGCTTCGCCAAGGGCTGTGCCTTCCTTGCCGATGGAAGTGCCTTCAAAGACCTTTCCGTTTTCTAAAATCAAATAAGCTTTTGACACGAATAATACCTCCAAATCTATAATAAACAAATAATAAACTCTAAAAAAACAGGTGTCGGAAATACCAACACCTGAAAAAAGCAATAACTATACCTGCATTATCTGAGAAACTGAGATAATGAGGCAATTTGTCATGTTAGGTGAAAAAAGGGAATAGGACGCCGCAAAAGGGGTTACGCTTTGCTTGCACGACATCTTCATCATAATAATCACCTTTCACATTTATTGAAAGACGAACTTCAAAAAGCTCTGCTTTCTGAAAATATATTATACAATAATTTGCCGGTTTTGTCAATACGTTTTTTTTATATTTCACGCCGATATTTTACAATATTTTCACTCTGCTTTTATACAAGTTGACAAAAAGCAAAAAGTATCAAAAGAGTAAAAGACGGTACTTGAAATTCCGTGCTTAAAATGATACAATGTTATAAACACAAATCGAAAGGAAAAATATGATGGGATTTCTTGATAACCTTAAAAACAAACTGTCGCCCGTGTCAAAAAACGCAAAGCAGTCAAGAGCCATAGCCTCAAAGCTCAATGACAGCCACATAAAATACGCAAGCGACAAGACAGACGGCGAAGAAATCATAGTCGGCAGAAGCGGTCACGTAAACATTGTTGACGGAGATTGCTTTGAGCTGGTGTTCGGCGTTGAGAGCATCTTTAAATTCAAAATAGACGAAATGACCATATGGGAATTTATGAGCCTTGACGGAGCAACCGTCGGCGGCACCGACCTTAATACAGGCAAAGAAAAGACCTTTATCCTGTACTACGATAAGCACCTGACATAATAATTATTTGCAGAAATTTTCGATGTAGTTGTCAATAGCCGATTCGATAATCTTTACGGCCTCCTCGCGTCCCTTTACCTCGTCAACGGCAGTTGTTTTGTGCTCAAGGTTCTTGTAAACCGTGAAAAAGTGCTTCATCTCGTCGAAGATGTGCATGGGAAGCTGGTCAATATCAGTGTACATATTGTAGTTTGGATCATTGAAGGGAATGGCGATAATCTTTTCGTCGTTTCTGCCGTTGTCAACCATGGTGATAACGCCGATGGGGTAGGCACGTACAAGCGTCAGCGGCTCAAGAGGCTCAGCACACACAAGAAGGACGTCCAACGGGTCTCCGTCATCACCGTAGGTGCGGGGAATAAAGCCGCAGTTTGCAGGATAGTGGGTTGATGTATAAAGAATTCTGTCCAGCATAATGTAGCCTGTTTCCTTGTCAAGCTCGTACTTCTTTTTGCTGTTTTTGGATATTTCGATAACGCAGATAAAATCCTCACTGCTTATTCTTTTTGGTGAAATGTCATGCCAGATGTTTGACACATTAATCATTCCTTTCTGTAGTTGATTGAATTATAGCATAATTCGGTGAAAAATTCAATACAATTTTACTTAATTTGCTTGACAGAGGCATATTTATATAATAAAATGTAATTAAAATA
Organism: Eubacteriales bacterium; assembly: GCA_045539625.1. Taxonomy (GTDB): domain Bacteria; phylum Bacillota; class Clostridia; order Oscillospirales; family CAG-382; genus UMGS1387. The sequence continues at coordinate 21,724 of JAZQFS010000125.1, forward strand.
ATTGGAGGTTAGGACTATGACTAAGTACAAGTGCAAAGTCTGCGGCGAAGTTTTTGAAGCAGCAGACGGACAGGAAGCAGAATGCCCCAAGTGCAAAATGAAGGGCGATAAGCTTGAAAAAATACAGGAGGAAAAGAAAATGAACAAGTACGCAGGTACACAGACAGAAAAGAATCTTGAAGCCGCATTTGCTGGCGAATCACAGGCAAGAAACAAGTATACATACTTTGCATCAGTTGCAAAGAAGGAAGGCTATGAGCAGATATCAGCCCTATTCCTTAAGACAGCCGATAACGAAAAGGAACACGCAAAGTTGTGGTTCAAGGAATTGGAAGGTATTGGCGATACAGCGGCAAATCTTCTTGAAGCGGCAAACGGCGAAAACTATGAATGGACAGATATGTACGAAGGCTTTGCAAAGACAGCAGACGAAGAAGGTTTTCACGACCTTGCAAGAAAGTTCAGACTCGTAGCTGCTGTCGAAAAGCATCACGAGGAAAGATACCGTGCACTTTTAAAGAACGTTGAAACAGCACAGGTATTTGAAAAGAGCGAGGTTAAGGTTTGGGAGTGCCGTAACTGCGGACACATTATTGTCGGCACAAAGGCTCCCGAGGTTTGTCCCACCTGTGCTCATCCCAAGAGCTACTTTGAAGTTCACGCCGAAAACTATTAATTACTGTTTTGCTTTGAAAAACGCTGTCTTTGCTCTTGCGGGTAAAGACAGTTTTTTTTGTGAAAATAATGTTGGTTATTTCCTCTTTACAAATCGGGCAAAATGTAGTACAATGTAAAAAAAGACGAAAGGAAGAAGAAAATGAAAAAGCTTCACCGTTCAAAGAAAAACAGATGGCTCACAGGTCTTTGCGGAGGACTCGGCGAGTATTTTAACATTGATCCCATAATAATCAGAATAGTTGCGGTTTTGCTTGAGCTGTCAATATTCGGACTTATTGCGTATTTTCTGCTGTCCTATTATGTTCCCGAGGACGACGGCGTAATAGAGGCGCAGTCGACAGATGCAGATGAAACAAAATGAGCTTTGCCACAGGGTAAGACAGTACCTTTTTTCCTGTGCCGATTTGCAATACCGTGATTTTCAATCAAAGCTTATGCCTACCGTGGATAAGGAGAAAATAATCGGCGTGCGTACTCCCTTTCTCAGAAAATATGCGAAAGAGCTTTTCAAAAGCGGTGAGTACCAAGAGTTTCTTTCTGACCTTCCCCATAAATATTATGAAGAGGATAATCTTCACGGCTTTCTGCTTGAACAGATTTCAGACGCCGATGAGTGCATTTTGCGCCTTGATGAATTTCTGCACTTTGTTGATAACTGGGCAACCTGTGACGGCATAAAGCCACGGTGCTTTAAGAAAAATCCCGATAAAGCACTGATGGCGGCATACAGGTGGATTGACGGAAAAGAAATCTATGTTGTCCGCTTCGGCATCGGTGTTCTGATGAATTATTTTCTTGACGGTAATTTTGATGAACGCTTTTGTGAGAGGGTTGCTTCGGTACACAGCGGCGAGTACTATATCAATATGATGTGCGGCTGGTATTTTGCAACGGCGCTTGCAAAGCAGTATGACACGGCAATAGTGTATCTTCGTGACAGACGCCTTGATGAAACTGTGCATAAAATTACGGTACGTAAGGCAATAGAGAGCTTTCGTATAAGCGAAGAGAAGAAAAAGTATATACGTTCCTTGTAAAATGAGGGCTGTTTCCTTGAAACAGTTCTTTTTTTGTGCAAAAAAACTGCCTTTACCCCATAAAGTAAAGACAGCTCTTGAATTTTTTATGCCTTTGTCGCAATAATAACCCTGATTTTTCCGCCCTTTTCGGGAGTTTTGTCGTAGTAAGCTTCGTATGTAAAATCGCCGATAATGGCATCGTTTAGAGAAATGCTTTTATATGTGCCATCTTTATACTGGAATACTACAACATTGTCCCATATGGGAAATTCGTTGTCTTCTACATCGTAGACTGTTGTTGCAGTTATAAAATCAAGGTCTTCTACAGCAAACAGGTTTCGGAAATTGCTTACAGCACCGTCTGTATATTGAATTATTACCGGGCCTGCTGTGATTTTTTTGCCGGTAAAACTCAGTTTTTTCGTAGTGTGTTCGGTAACGTAAGTTACATGAGATACAGTTGGAGAATCGTCACTATCTTCTTTTGAGGCTTTTGAAACAGTAGATATAACGCCGTACTCATTCAAATCTCCCGTGAAGTTGTTGAGAATAAGCTCGCTTAAATTGTTGTTTTCGTCAAAGGAGCAGTACAGAATAAGCTTTGAATAAAGGAAAGCCTCAATGTCAAGCTTTGCACCGTCAAAACGTGAGGGGTAAATCTTTGCAACTGTGGTATCGTTTATCTCTATAATTTTGCAGTCATCGGCAAAGCGACCTTCGTTGATGGCGTTGATTACAGTGGCAAGAGTGTTTCTGCCCAAGGTTGTTGACTGCTCGGTAAGCTTCACCGTATCTCCCACGGCAACTCTTACAATGTCGCCGATACCCAAATTCTTGTTGAGGTGCTCATAGGTGTAGGATTTTGTGCTTGTGTCGGTGACAGTTACGTATTCTGCGGTATATGTGTCGCCGTCGCTGTCGGTGAACTGCTTTTCTCCACGGCCTGTGACAACGCCGTAGTAAACTCGAGAAACGCTGTCAACACTCACAACACCTGCAACCTTTCCGTTCATATCAAGCAAAAGCGTTGCCTTGTCTCCCACACGGAAAGCACCGAAGGTGGATAAATCGTAGGAAGCCTGTGATGTTTCAACGCCGTAGGTGTTGCCCGAAAGGGTGACGGAGGTAGGCGATGACAGGGGAGCTATTGCCTCAATTGTACCGCTTACCGTGTCTCTGTAAATCCATACCGTGTTAAGTACGGGCGAGAAGTAGTAAACGTCATAGGGTGCAATTTCCTTAGCCTGAATCACAGTGTTGCTCTTGTATACGGTAGCCGAAGCAAGGTCAAGCGTCAGCTTATCCATGCTGCCGTCCGTTCCTACAATGTACGGACCTTTAAGCGAGCCTGAAACGACCTCGGAATAAGTGGCGTCGTTGTCCTTCTTTCCGATTTCGTCGGGATTTGCCGACAGTATGCTTATAACCTCGTCGTTCTTGCCGAGGATAAGCTTTACATAATCGTCCGCCTTAAACTGACCGTAGGTGGAAACGGCAATTTTTGCTTCATCCGTTGCAAGGGAATAGGTTTTGTTTGCTATGCTGACCGTCGACGAAGAAAGTGATGAAATGTTGCCTGCAACGGTTTCTCTGTAAACCCAGACGCTGTTAAAGGGCTTTGCATAGTAAAGAACATCAGCGACAGCGGGAGTGTAGCTGTCTGCCGGAACACCGTTTATGAAAATTTCTGCCGTGTCTGTGTCAAAGGGAATACTGTTCTTCCATAAAGCAATTTCGCTTTCACTTGCTATGTAAAGCGGAAGACTTATAACAGCATCAATCATGGATATGTAGGAGGCGTTGTCGGAGTTGTCGGTGATTTTGCTCTTGTCGCCGTCAACTATGTCTGCAACCTCATCGTTAAGACCTAACAGCAAGGTCACAAAGCTGTGCTTTTCGCTGTATTTTCCGCCGAGAGAAAGCTTGCTTCTTGCTTCGTTTGTTCTGACGGAATAGGTCTTGTTTCCCGTGAGAGTCACAGCGGAATTTCCGCTTTTTGAGGTGATAATACCTGTTGCGGTTTTTCTGAAGGCGAAAACAGAATTGATTTTTTCGCTGAAATAAATGACGTCGCCTTCCTTTATCTGCGAAAGGGAAGAGGAAACGCTGTTAAGATTGTACTGCGTTTTGCTGTCAGAACTAAAGCCCGTAATTTCGTCAACGGTTTTGCCCTGTGTGAGAATAAAGGGACCTTCCAGCTCTTTTTGCAGCAGGGCGTTGTAGTCGATTTTGCATTCGCTGTCTGTTTCGTAGCCGAGGGTTGTGCAGTAAACGGCTCCGCTTTTGGTTTTTGCAGATAACGTATTGTAAAGCAGAATCATACATTCTTCACGTGTAAGAAGCTGACCTTTAACTGCGGATATGTTTTCATCAAGCTCCTTTTCGTGGTACTTTTCAAGCTGTGATGAGGGGTATGTACCCTTGAAATCACCTGTTGTGTAGCCGAGAAGACGCAGAACAATGGTTGCCGCTTCCTCTAAGGTCACATAGCCCGAGGGCTTGAAGGTGCCGTCAAGATAGCCGTTGACAAGTCCTGCCTCAATGGCAGTTGATATAAAGCCTGCACCCCAGAAGTCCGCCTTGACGTCGGGAAACAGGGAATAGCTGACAACGCTGTTTTTTGCCTTGTCCTTGTTAACAGAGGCGCTTACAGCCATCTTTACAAATTCGGCACGGGTTACGTTGCTTGAAAAATTCATATTGCCGTTTTCGTCGCCTGAGGCAATTTCAAGAATTTTTACGGTGTTTATTACTTCGCTGTCGGCAACTGAGGGCACTTCTTCTGCCAAAGTGGAAAAGGAGACGCAGCAAAGTATGAGAGCAATGCTTAAAATCAGCTTGCAAAAATTTCTTTTCATATATATTAAATCCTTTCTTTGCACGTATCAGTCGTGCCTTAAAGCTTCAATAGGATTAAGCTTTGCAGCTTTGTTGGCAGGTAAGTATCCGAACAAAACTCCGATTGCCACCGATATTCCAAAGGATACACCAATTGAAGTAAGTGTTGGAATTGCCACCATTTCAAGAGAGGCAAGAAGCGTTTTTGTAACAAGTGATGAAACGGCAATACCAAGACCTATGCCAAGCAATCCTCCAAGCGCACTTGTGGTTGCAGCCTCTATAACAAACTGCATTCTTATGTGCCTGCCTTTTGCTCCGAGGGCTTTTCTGATGCCGATTTCACGTGTTCTTTCCGTTACCGATACAAGCATTATGTTCATAATACCAATGCCGCCGACAACAAGGGAAATACCTGCAATTGCCGCAAGCACAAGCACCATGGTGTCCATCATTTCGTTCATAATGTCAAGCACCTCCGTAAGACTTGTTACGGAGTAATAATCGTCGCTTCTGAAGGTCTCGTACAGCCTTGCATCAATAAGGTCGATACAGCCTTCAACATCGTCTTCGCTTTTTGCAACAAAGGTAAATGTGCCGATTGTGCTTGAGCGAGACAGATACCTTGCTGCCGTGGAGTAGGGAACATATACAAAGTTGTCAATTCCCGTTTCGCTTGTTTTGTCGTTCTGTTCTTCAACAGCACCGATGATAAGATACCTGTCGCCGTTTATTTTCAAGTATTTGCCAACAGCATTTCCGCCGTATACCGTATGGTTGTAGAATGCGCCTACAATACATACTTTTTTGTTCTGCAGAATGTCAACATAACAGATGTTGCTGCCGTTTTCAAGAGTGTAGTCCTTGATGCCGAGATACTCCTCGCTGATGCCCGTGATGGCTGGGGTGTACAGCTCGTTGTCGGCGCCTCTTACCTGTGCTCTTGTTGTGACGGTGGGGGACATATAGTTGAAAACGTCCTTGTTTTCATCGTAAAGCTCATACATATCCTCAACACTTACCGTTCTTGATGAGCCTCTGCCCACAATGTTTACCGAAATGTTTGTAGTACCCATGCTGGCAAAGCTGTCATTCATAAATACCGTCATACCGTTGCCGAGAGCCATAATGATTATAACCGCCGCAACGCCTATGATAATACCAAGCATTGTAAGGAAGGAACGCATTTTGCTTGTGGACAGGCTTTTGAATGCCATTATAAAGCATTGAAAAACATTCATGACTTGCTCTCTCCTTTCTTTTTCAAAAGGGGATCGTCGTCAAATGCTACGTGCGCCTGAACGGTAGCACCGTCGCCGTCAGAGGGACCGTCGTATACCACACAGCCGTCATGAAGACGAACAATTCTCTTTGCGGAATGTGCGATTGAATTGTCGTGGGTGATAAGAACTATAGTGTTTCCTTCGGCGTTGAGCTTCTGTAAAAATTCCAGCACCTCTCTGCCTGTGCGTGAGTCAAGAGCACCTGTCGGCTCGTCTGCAAGAATAACCGAAGGATTTCCTGCAAGAGCACGGGCAATGGAAACTCTTTGCTGCTGACCGCCTGATAGCTGAGACGGATAGTTTTTCTCTTTACCTGAAAGACCTACTCTTACAAGCGATTCCTTTGCTCTTTCGTGACGCTCGTCGGCATCAACGCCTGCATATAACAGAGGAAGCTCTACATTTTCCTGAACTGTAAGTTTTGGAATTAGGTTGTATTGCTGAAAAATAAAGCCAAGCATTTTGTTTCTTATTTCCGCAAGCTCGTCATCCTCCATGGTTGATACGTCTATTCCGTTGAGAAGATACGTGCCTTGTGTCGGAACGTCAAGACAGCCGATAATGTTCATAAGTGTTGACTTTCCGCAGCCCGACTGACCGACAATTGCAACAAATTCGCCCTTGTCGATGTGCAGGTTAACTCCGTTTGAAGCATAGGTGGTGGTGTCGCCGTTTACATAAATCTTGTAAATGTCTTTAAGTGTAATCAAAGCATTTCACCCCGTAACTATCTCGGAATACCGCCGCCCATATTGCCACCCATGTTTCTGCCGCCTGCCATACCGCCGCCGTAGCCGCCCGGCATTCCGCCCATACCCATAGCGGGCATTCCGCCCATGCCCATCATACCGAATATGGAGCTTTGTGTTCTCTGGGTATTTTCAATAATGATAACATCACCGACTTCAAGTCCGTCAATAATTTCGATGTATTCTTCATCGCTGATACCCACGCTTACTCTTACTTCCTCATATTCCGAATCGATGGGAGCCGTTCCGTATGCGTTGACTCTTGATCCTTGAGGACGAGCGGCTTGTGCACTGTCTGTGGGTGCTTGTGCTTGCTCTGAATTGAAGGACGGTGCACCGGACATATTTTCCGAGGCGTTGATGTTGGGCTTTGTCTGTGAAACATCTTCCTTTGCAGTTTTGTCATCTGCCGAGTCAGCGCTGTCGGCTTTTGTGTTCTTAAGCACCTTTACCGTGTTTCCTCTGCCGATTGCCGTAACGGGAACGGCAAGAATGTTTTCACGCTTTTCGACGATTATTTCAGCATCGATGTTCATGCCGGGACGAAGCATTTTCTTTTCGTTTCTCACTTCCACCGTCATAGTGCCGAAATTGTCGTCAAAGGAGTAAACGCTTGTGCCTGTAATGTAAGAGCTTTCGGTATAATTGTTGAGCTTTTCATCGCCTATGTATAAGGAATAACCGCCGTCATAGGATACCTTCTTTATAACAGTTCCGTCGCTGTAGGTGTAAACAGATGCGCCTTGGGCAAGAGAGGTGTCTTCAAGAACGTATGTATTTTCCGTGCTTGTCATACCCGTCTTGTAAACCTTGCTGACAGTGCCGTCCTCAAGAACGGTTCTTTTTGATAAATCCTCAACGTTTTCAATTGTCACCTCTACGGGATAAACGGTAGTGCCGCTTGTGGTTGTGCCTTGAATACTTACATTGGTGACAACGCCCGTGTAGGTCTGACCTTCACGTGAGTCGCTGGTGATAATAACCTGCTGACCTTCCACAAGACTGTCAATGTCAAGCTCATCAATGCTCATTGTGAATTTAAGCGCCGACATATCGTAAATCACGGCAAGTGAGGAGGAATTGTTTCCGCCGCCGCCTCCGATTGTGTCGCCCGCCTTGTAATTCTTTGAAATCACAGTACCCGAAATGGGGGAGGTGATGTTGTAGTTGTCGTAAGCATCAAGTGCGTCCTCAAGATTTGTTTCGGCGTTTTCCACATTAATTTCAAGGGATTCAATCTGGTTGTTGAGTGAGGTGCTTTCAAGTCTTAAAAGAATACTTCCTTTGTTTATTCTCTGACCTTCCTGAAAATATATTTGGGAAACATCGCCTGCAATCTCGGAGTACACCGAGCCCTTGTCGCTGTAGTCGAATGAGCCGTGAGAGGTACATACAGCGTCACCTACGGTGGCAACACCCAAGGTTGAAGGAGTAATAGCACCCGTGTTGTTTACGGCAATGCTTACCTTTCGTGTTGTTGCACCTATTGAGCTTACCGCTGTAACGGGACTTATTTCGTCAACAACCCCTTCAAGAACTTCGGGAGAGTCGATAAACGAAACAAAAGCCTTGTCGCCGATATTCATTTGCTTTGTATCAACGTCAAGAAAAGGCACTTCAAGAATCATTGTACTGCTGTCAATAATATCTGCAATAAGTGTGCCTGCTCCTATTTCGTCGCCTACCTCAACGTGCAGCTTCTCAATAACGCCCGTAACCTCAGAGTCAACATTGAGCTTTTCAAGCTTTTCGTATGCTTCGTCAAGATTTGTCTTTGCGGTTTTAAGTGAGTTTCTTGCTTTTGTGACGTTGGAATCCAGAGAGTCCGATTCAATTTCGTATAAAAGCTGATCTTCTACAACCGTGTCGCCTTTGTTGAAATGGTCTGATAAAATCTCGCCGCTTACAAGTGCTGTTATTGTGTACTGTTCGTTAGGCTCAATTGTGCCCGTGCTTGTAAGCACTTTTGTGATGGTGCGGTATGCAGTCCGGTCGGTAAGAGCGTATGTGGTAAGGGTTGAGGCACTTGCTTCGTCCTTGCCCAAAAGCTTGTCAAACATACCTGCCTTGTACAGACCAAAAATTACAATTAATGCAACTATCACAATAATTATAACGGTTTTAATTATCTTTTTCCTTTTCTTTTTATTGTAGGATTTTAAGGAATTTTGGCGGGACTGCTGCTTGTCTGCAGTCTCTTGGGTGTTGTTCATAGAAAGCATCCTTTCACTCAATAAATTTACGGTAATTATGTTAGCAGTATTTTGTGAATTGGAAAAGTGTTTAATGTGATGGTAATATGTTTTTTTAAAGTAATTTTGTTTACAATTTCCCGATTTAAGGCAAAAAGGGTGATTGTTAAAAGATTATTTATAATTATGTGTAGATAATAACAGATAAATCTATTATACTAACATAAGTTACGATAAAATGTACGGAGGTAGTATAAATGGCAGACAATTGTACACATGATTGCAGTACCTGCTCTGAGAATTGTTCTTCGAGAGATAAAACAAGCTTGCTCGAGCCTCTTAACGCACACAGCAGCGTTAAAAAGGTAATAGGCATTGTCAGCGGTAAGGGCGGCGTAGGTAAGTCTATGGTAACCTCGCTTCTTGCTTCACTTATGGCAAGAAAGGGCTATAACGTAGGTATTCTCGATGCAGATATCACAGGTCCTTCAATTCCCAAGGCTTTTGGCGTAAAGGGACAGATTACAGGCTTTGACGGCTTTATGGTGCCCAAGCTCAGCCACAGCGGAATTAAGATTATGTCAGCAAACCTTCTTCTTGAAAAGGAAGATGTGCCTGTTATATGGAGAGGCGCAATGATTGCAGGAGCTGTCAAGCAGTTCTGGACAGACACAGTATGGGAAGATCTTGACTTTATGTTTATCGATATGCCTCCAGGAACAGGCGACGTGCCCCTTACCGTGTTCCAGTCAATCCCCTTGGACGGTATTGTAATGGTAACAAGTCCTCAGGAGCTTGTATCGCTTGTTGTTGCAAAGGCTGTAAATATGGCAAAGACCATGGAAATACCGATTATCGGTCTTGTTGAAAACATGAGCTATGCAGAATGTCCCGACTGCGGCAAGAAGATTGAAATCTTCGGTAAGAGCAAGACAGAGGAAACAGCAAACAAGGAAGGTCTCGAGCTTCTTGCAAGAGTACCCTTCAATCCTCAGATAGCTGCCCTTGCAGACAGCGGTGAAATCGAAAAGTTCAGCGGCGACTACTTTGATAAGCTGGTTGATACTGTTGAAAAGATGCTTTAAGATATTTTGAATACTTTTTTGAAAACTGTCTTTACGTATGTAAGGGCAGTTTTTTTGTTTCTGTTTTATTGAAGTGGCAAAGGAAGAAGAAAAAAACTGCTCTCACCGTCAGTGAAAGCAGTAAAAAAATTAACCGTAAATCAGCCCTGCGTCAAATCCTGCTTGAAACGGATAATACCGTCCTCGCCCTGCGAACGAGCCGACCAGATGATTTTTCTCGGACACTTGCTTTCGCAAAGTCCGCAGCCGTCGCACTTGGAATAGTCAATTTCAGCAAGAGTACCTGTAACCTTGATGGCTTCGTTGGGACACGCCTTTTCGCAGATTTTGCAGCCGATACAGCCAACATTGCAGTAGCTCTTTGTTACCGCACCCTTGTCGGCACTGGAACAGCCTACCCAATGCTTTGCATCATAGGGGATAAGCTTAATTATACCCTTTGGACATGCCGCAACGCACATACCGCAGGCAACGCATTTTTCATAGTCGACAGCCGCAACGCCGTTGATAATGTGTATGGCATCAAACTTGCACGCCGAAGCACAGGTTCCAAGACCGATACAGCCGTTGGGACAAAGCTTGTCGCCGCCCGAAAGCTTGTTTGCGCTTACACAGTCGTGAATACCTTGGTAAACGTACTTCTTGACAGCAAGCTCGTGAGTGCCCGAACACATAACCTGTGCTCTTTGACGAACTCTTGTACCGTCAACAGACTTGCCCATAATTTCGCCGATTTTTGCAACAACCTCGTCTGAAACCGAGTTGCAGGCTGTCATGGGAGCTTCGCCCTTAACTATAGCTTCTGCAAGAGCAGCACAGCCTGTGTATCCGCAGCCGCCGCAGTTTGCACCGGGAAGAAGCTCGGAAATTCTTTCAATTCGCTCGTCTGTTTTTACAAAGAACAGCTTTGAAGCTGTGGCAAGTATAAGACCTAAAACGCCGCTTATAACGGCAAAGCATAAAAATGCTTTAAGTATAGCAATCATTATTCTCTATCCTTTCAAGTGTTATCGGCTAAAAGGGAAGCTCAACGCCCTGGAAGCCTGCAAATGCCATAGCTATAAGACAAGCGGTGACAAGTGCAATAGGTGTTCCTTTAAAGCACTTTGGAGTGTCTGCAAAGATTACTCTTGCACGCACGCCTGCAAAGATGATGATGGCAATTGTCCAGCCCACAGCCGAGCCGAAGCTGAAGATTACCGATTCAAGCAGATTGTAGCCGTTCTGTATACATAACAGCGCAGCACCGAGAATTGCGCAGTTTGTTGTGATAAGGGGAAGGTAAATACCAAGCGCCGAATACAGTGACGGAACAGACTTTTTAAGGAACATTTCTATAAGCTGAACAAGACTTGCGATAATGAGAATGAAGGCTATGGTCTTTAAGTATTCAAGCTCCAAGGGAACAAGAACAAAGTGGTAAATAAGCCACGTAATAACCGAGGAAAGTGTCATAACAAAGGTTACGGCACAGCCCATACCGAAAGCAGTTGACGGCTTTTCGGAAAGTCCGAGAAAAGGACATATACCCAAGAAGCGTGAAAATACATAGTTTTCAATAAGTACGGAGGAAATAAGTATAGCGATAAGTGAGCCGAAAGTCATTACTTTTTACCTCCTTTTCTGTTTTTAGCATAAGTGAGAATTGCATTTACCGCCGCAATAAGACAGCCAAGTGTCAGGAATGCGCCAGCAGGCAGTACAAAGAATAACATGGGCTTGTAGCCGGGAATTGCAAATCCCATAACTGTTCCCGAGCCCAAAAGCTCTCTTATAAAGCCCAAAATTCCAAGAGCAAAGGTAAAGCCGATACCCATAAATAAACCGTCAAGCATTGAAGGAACAGGACCGTTCTTTGAAGCAAAGGCTTCGGCTCTTGCAAGGATTATGCAGTTTACGACTATAAGGGGAATGAAAAGACCGAGAGACTTGTCAAGGGCAGGTAAGAAAGCCTTGATAAGAAGCTCGACACAGGTTACAAAGCCTGAAATAATTACTATGTAAGCTGCAATTCGCACCTGCTTGGGAATAAACTTTCTGAGTAAAGAAATAAGAAGGTTTGACAGAATCAGTACCGCCGTTGCCGAAATACCCATACCCAGACCGTTGATAAGCGATGTAGAGGTAGCAAGCGTGGGACAAGTACCGAGAAGCTGTACAAGAATGGGGTTTTGGTCAAAAAGGGAGCTTAAAAAATGCTGTTTTGCATTGAATTTTTCACCGCTCATTACTTGTCACCTCCCACAGTTGTTTTGTATACAAATACCTGATTGCAGGCATTTGCAACGGCATCGATAACAGGCTTTGAGGTTTTGGTTGCACCTGAGATGATGTCAACATTTTTCGCTTCTGTTTCGTTTTTGCCTGCAAACTTGGATAAGAAGCCGCTGTCCTGTGCCTTTGTGCCGATACCGCTTGTTTCGGACATTGAAACGATTTTCACACCCTTAACCGTAAGGTCGGGATTTATTGCAACAAGCATGTTGATTTCTGCTTTGAAGCCCATGGGCGCAACAGATACGCCGTAGAATAAAGGCTCGCTGTTGTGGTTTTCTATAACGTAAAGTGCTTTTACGTCCTTGTTGAGAGTACAGTCGGCAATTACGCATTTTGCAATTGTCTCACCGTCTTCTTCAATGATGAAATCTTCTCCCGAAACTTCAAAGGAATGACCGTCAAAGTCGTCCTTGAAAATGTCTGTCAAAGCTTCTGCCGTGCTGACACGCACATTGTACTTGATTCTGTCCTTGGTAATAAAGTTGACAAAAGCAACAATAAGTGCAACAAGCGCGCAGATAACAAGAAGCTTTAAAGTAATTACGGCAATGTCTTTGTTTTTACTTTGCATCTTTCTTTGCACCTCCGAACTTTACGGGCTTTGTGCCCTTGTCAAGATACCATACAAACAGGTTCATAATAAGTATTGCAAAGGATACACCCTCGGGATATCCTCCGAAATAACGGATAAATACGGTAATAAGACCGCAGCCAATACCGTAAATGATTCTGCCTTTCTTAGTGACAGGGCTTGTAACGTAGTCGGTTGCCATAAAGATTGCACCCAGCATAAGACCGCCGCTGAAAAGCTGATATTGCATAAATGAAAGATGGGAAAAATCTCCTGCGGGGAAGATAAAGGAAATAATAGCAACGGTTGCAAGATAGGTTACGGGAATGTGCCAGGAAATAACCTTTCTGCAGATGAGATACACACCGCCGAGAATAAGCAGAGTTGCGCTTACTTCGCCGATACAGCCCGAAACTCCGCCCAAAAGACAGGACATCGAGGAGTCGGCGGGGACAGTTCCCGATTTCAGTCCCACAAGGGGAGTAGCTCCTGCCATAATGTCGCTTGAAGCGTCAATGCTGATTTTAAAGGCAGGATGATGAACGTAAGGCTTTGTGAAGGCTGTAAGCTCACCGGGGTATGCTATAAATAAGAATACTCTTGCCGCAAGTGCGGGGTTTACGATGTTTTTACCCACACCGCCGTAAAGCTGCTTTACAATTACAATTGCAAAGAATGCACCCACTGCGGGAATCCATAACGGCACCGAAACAGGAAGAGAAAAAGCAAGTAAAATACCTGTAACAACGGCAGATAAATCGCCGATTGTGTTGGATTTTTTCATTATCTTTCTGTAAAGATATTCAAATACAACGCAGGAAATAACGCTTACAGCAGTAAGAACGGCACTTCTGAAGCCGAAAACGTATACCGCCCAGAAAAGTGCAGGCATAAGTGCGAGAATAACGTCGCCCATTATGTTGGTTGTTCTGACGGGACTCTTAAGATGGGGAGATGCCGTCATTGTAAGAAATTTGTTCTGAGAGCCTTGTGTCATTGTGCCTTAGCCTCCTTTTCCTTTGCGGCTTTTTCTGCCGCAGCCTTCTTTTTGTCTGCGATAATCTGTCCCTTTACCGTCCTTATGTACTGAACAATGGGAACACGTGCAGGACAGTTGTAGGTACAGCTTCCGCACTCAACGCAGGAAAGAATACCGAATTCTTCTGCATTTTCCTTGTCGCCCAGCTTTGAAAAGGCTGCAAGATAGTTTGGCATAAGGTGCATGGGACACACGCCTATGCACTTTCCGCAATGGATACAGTCGCCCTCCTTGTTGTCCTGAGTTTTGTCAGACAGTGCAAGAATGGCACTTGTGTTTTTCATAATAACGGAATTCATATCCCACTGTGCCGTGCCCATCATAGGACCGCCGCTCACGATTTTGCAAAGATTGTCCTTTGCACCGCCGCACGCTTCAAGTACCTCGCCGATGGAAACGCCCACGGGAATTCTGAAGTTCTGAGGCTTTTCAACAGCATCGCCGTCAATTGTGACAACCGTGCTGATAAGAGGCATGCCGTTGTATACTGCGTGATATACCGCAACACAGGTCTCGGCGTTGAAGATAACACAGCCAACATCTGCAGGAAGCTTGCCCTGAGGCATCTCAATTCCCTTTATTGCGTACATAAGCTGTCTTTCGTCGCCCTGAGGGTACTTTGTTTTAAGCACCTGTACGCAGGCATTGGGAGCTTCACCAAGCTTTTCGCTCATAACGGAGACAGCGTCCATCTTGTTGTTTTCGATAGCTACCGTCATGTGAGAAGCACCCGTGGCTTTCATAAGAATACGCGCACCGCCAAGTATGTACTGCGGCTCTTCAAGCATAAGTCTGTGGTTTTCCGTTATGTACGGCTCGCACTCGGCACAGTTTATGATAATCTCGCTTGCCTTGCCGATTGCCGACTGAATTTTTGCATATGTGGGGAAGGACGCACCGCCAAGTCCGCACACACCTGCTTTACGTACAAGCTCGATAATTTCTTCGGCACCTGCCGTCATCGGGTCGCCGTCATACGGCTTTATGAAGTCGTCAAGTGTATCGGTAAAATCGTTTTCAATGATTATGTGAGCAGTCTTGCCGTATCCCGTGTAGGAATTTCTCATTTCTATGTCGCACACCGTTCCCGAAACCGAAGCGTGAATGGGGCAGGAAAGACCGTTTTCAAAACTGCCTATAAGCTGTCCTTTTTTTACATAGTCGCCCTTTGCAACAAGAGGCACGGCAGGAGCGCCGATGTGCTGCTGCATGGGTATTGCAACCTTTTGCGGCTGAGGGAAATCCGTTATGGGACAATTTCGGGTATTTTTGTTGTCGGGCATATGCAATCCGCCCTTGAATGTCTTTAACATTGTACCAATCCTTTCGTTAAAGATTTGTCAATATACCGCTGTTTTCTTCAATTAATTAATTATATCACGAAAATCAAATCTGTTCAAGATGTTTTTTGCAATTTCGGACGATTTTTGTATAAATAATTTTAAGTGTTCACCAAAACAGGTAGAAATGTGTAAAATTATGTGTTATTATTTTGAAAGATTGTAAACCGAGGTGTATAATAATGGACGGAGAAAGAGTAATTTACAGCGGAAGACCGCAAGGAGAAGTCACTGAAACGGAAAAACAGATTTATGATTTTCTTGACGGGCACAATATAAGCTTTTCAAGGCTTGACAGAATAAAAAGCGACGGCGAAACAGAGGACGTTTATACAATCCTCGGCATACGCCGTCTTAAAAATCTTTTGCTGTGTAACGCACAGAGAAGCGCTTTTTATCTGCTTGTAATGCCTGCCGACGTGCCCTTTAAATCTGCGGTGCTGTCAGCACAGATGGGAACAAGCCGCTTTAAGTTTGCTCCCGAAGAATATCTTGACAGGTATCTTCATGCACACCCCGGAACTTCAAGCATTATGGGACTTGTTTTCGATAAGGAAAATAAGGTAAAGCTTCTCATTGACAGCAGAGTGCTTGAGGAAAAGTACATCGGCTGTCTGCCATGCACCGAAAACGCAAGCCTGAGATTTGAAAAGGATGATATTCTTAATAAATTCCTGCCTGCCGTCTTACATGATTATACTGTTGTAACTATGTAATTATTCGCAGAGCAAAGTGAAAAGCTCATCTACAGTGTCGGCAATTTTGTATGCACCAGCTTCGCTGAGCTCTTCTTTTGAGCCAAAGCCGAAGGTGACGCCTACCGTTTTTATGCCGAACTCTGCCGCTCCTTCAACGTCGTGCAGTCTGTCGCCTACCATAAGAACGGTGTCAGACGGCGGATTTCCGATGCTTTCAAGGGCGTACTGTATAACCTCCGACTTTTTTGTGCGTGAGTTGCTCATAAGAGCACCTGCAACAAAGTCAAAGTACTGTGACAAATTAAAGTGATCAAGTATGATTTTTGCAAATTTTTCCGGCTTTGATGTGGCAAGTACAATTTTTTTGCCCATCTTTTTAAGCTTGTCAAGCATTTGGGGTATACCCTCGTAAACCTCGTTCTGGTATATGCCCTTTACGGAATAGTATTCACGGTATTTTGCAACATATTCTTCGCCTTTTTCTCTGTCAACACCGCAGTAAAGCATAAACTGCTCACGAAGGGGAGGACCGATGAAGGGACGAAGTGCTTTTTTGCTTTCGTACCCGTTTCCGAAAAAGTCAAGAGCATATGCAACAGCCGTTGTAATGCCTTCCTCGGGATTTGTAATTGTGCCGTCAAGGTCGAAAAGTAAAGTTGTGTATTTCATGGGATTACCTCCGTTTTTGACAGTATAGCAGTTTTGTGTGAATATATTTTTTATGTACTGTAAAATTTAGTTTTAAAAGTTTTGCCCTCTCAGTATTGACAAAAGAGTCTTTGCAACATATAATTATAATAGCTTTTTATGTGAGGTTGTAAATTTGATAGTAGAATATAAAGGCGATAAACTCAATGTAAACTTAATAGACAAGGGAGAGGGAGAGGCTGTTCTTCTTCTTCACGGCTGGGGTGCAAGGGCGGAGATTTACCACTCGGTCATAAATCCCATTGCAGGACATTACCGAGTAATTGCCCCCGATCTTCCCGGCTTTGGCGGAACAGATGAGCCGTCTTTTCCTTATGCAATTGAGGATTATGCAGGCTTTGTGTGTGAGCTTCTGAATGTGCTTGGCATTGAAAAGGTGCACCTTATGGGACACTCCCACGGAGGAAGAACGGTGCTTGAACTGCTGACAGGCTCATACGGACTTGATGTTGGTAAGGTTGTGCTTCTTGACAGTGCGGGAATACCCCCGAAGAAGACCTTCAAAAAGACGTTAAGAATTAAAACCTATAAGCTTTTAAAGAAAATTGTGCTGCTTGCACCTGTGCGTAAAATGTTCCCGTCGGCACTTGACAGACTGCAGAAAAAATTCGGCTCTGCCGATTACGGTGCGGCGTCCTCTGTTATGCGACAGAGTATGGTAAAGGTGCTAAATACCGATTATACTCGTAAGCTCTCCGAGATTAAAAATCCCACACTTCTCATATGGGGCGAAAACGATACCGCAACGCCTCTTTCTGACGGTCTTGTGATGGAAAAGCTTATACCCGATGCGGGACTTGTGAAAATCGGCGGAGCAGGTCATTTTTCCTTTGCCGAAAACCCCGCTCTTACCGACAGAGTTTTAAAATCATTCTTTAAAATAGGTTAGGAGAAAATATGCTTATAAACATTTTGTACACAGCCTCCTGCGCCGTGGTATTTGCTCTTGCAAGTATTTACTATATACATATGTTTCAGCTTAACGGCTACCACCGAGACGGACATATGAAGTGGTTCTTTGATACCTTGGGTGTCAGTGCCGCAAAGCTTACACCTGCTTTTATTGCACTTGTCCTTTCTGCAATACCCTTTGATATCTGCAAAGCGGCTGCAGTTGTGCTTAACATTATCGGAATATTTTTCCTGCTTCCCGAAAGAGGAGCAAAAAAGCCTCTTGTTTTCACTTCACGTGTGAAAAGACTGCTTGTGACGGAAATTGTGCTGTTTACACTTATGTGCGTAATGGCAAGTATTCTGCCTTTTGTGTCGTTTCTTACAACGCTTGCCGTATTTTTGTCAAACTTCTTTGTTCTTGCGGCGGATATTATAAACGCACCCCTTGAAAAGGCGGTAAAGCAGAAATTTATTAACGAGGCAAAGAAAATACTTGCCGAGCGTAAAAGCCTTAAGATTATCGGCATTACTGGAAGCTACGGCAAAACAAGCTGTAAAAACTATCTGTGTAAACTTCTTTCTCCCAAATATAACGTGCTTATTACACCTGCAAGCTACAATACCCCCATGGGCGTGGTAAAGACGGTGAGAGAGCATCTTAAAAACAGCCACGAAATTTTCATATGCGAAATGGGCGCAAAGAATGTAGGGGACATAAAGGAGCTGTGTGACATTGTTCACCCCCATATGGGACTTATAACAAGCGTAGGACCTCAGCACCTTGAAAGCTTCAAGACAATTGAAAACGTTACAAAGACAAAGTTTGAGCTTTATGATGCTGTACCCCTTGACGGCAAGGTTTACCTCAACGGCGACAACGAGTACATAAATTCCGTAAAGGTTGCAGACAACGCCGTGAAATTCGGAACTGACAAGGATACTTCTGCGTGCGTTGCGAAAAATATTTTGCTGTCATCTAAGGGCACTGATTTTGATATTGAGTATAACGGCAAAACGGTGCATTTTTCAACAAAGCTTCTGGGACGTCATAATGTGCAGAATCTTGCAGGCTGTATTGCCATTGCACTTGATATGGGCGTTGAGGAAAGCGAGCTTGTGCTTGCAGTAAAACGTCTTGAAACGGTTCAGCACAGACTTCAGATAATCGACGGCGGCAGTATTACCATAATTGACGATGCCTTTAATGCAAACCCCGGAGGTACAAAGGCGGCACTTGAGGTGCTGAGCTCCTTTGACGGCGAAAAGATAATAGTCACACCGGGTATGATTGAGCTTGGCGATAAGCAAAAGCAGCTCAATATGGAATTTGGTATAAACTGCGCTTCTGTCTGCGATTATATCCTGCTTGTTGGCGGCAGAATTGCCGATGAGGTTTACGAAGGCGTAATGACCACGTCTTTTGATAAAGAAAAGCTGCTTAGATTTGATAAGGTTGAAGAAGCTGTTGCTTTTGCAAGAGCTTTGCACAGCGAAAAACGCAAGTACGTGCTTCTTGAAAACGACCTTCCCGATAATTATAAGTAATAAGGTGCGAAAGGAAGAACTGTAATATGTCAGATAAAATAAGAGTAGGCGTGTTTTTCGGCGGAAAAAGCGTTGAGCACGAGGTTTCGGTAATATCGGGACTTCAGGCGGTTTATGCCATGGATACCGAAAAGTACGAGCCTGTGCCCGTTTACATAAGCAAGAACGGAAGTATGTATGCAGGCGGAAACGTGGGCGAAATAGAGGCGTACAAGGATATAAAAAAGCTGGTGTCCGAAAGCGTAAGAGTAAATCTTATAAAGGACGGCACTTGCTTCAGCCTTGTAAGATATCCTGCAAAGAAATTCGGCAGCAACATTGTTGACACAATAGAGGTTGCACTTCCCGTTGTTCACGGCACAAATGTTGAGGACGGTACTCTTCAGGGATATTTGCACGCAATCGGTATTCCATATGCGGGCTGTGATGTATTTGCAAGTGCGGTTTGTATGGATAAGGAAGCCTCAAAGCTTATTATGAAGGCTAAGGGAATACCTGTTCTTGACTGCGTGACGATTAACTGCAAGCAGTATTCTGCCGAAGAAAACGAAACTCTGTCACTTATTGAAGAAAAGACAACATATCCCGTTATAGTAAAGCCTGTAAATTTAGGCTCAAGCGTTGGTATCAAGAAGGCGAAGGACAGAGAAGCGCTTGTAACGGCTCTTGAATATGCCTTTGAATACTCAAATGTTGTGCTTATAGAAAATGCTGTTGAAAACCTTAAGGAAATCAACTGCTCGGTGCTTGGCGATATATACGAGGCTGAAACCTCGGTTTGCGAAGAGCCTATAAACAACGATGAAATATTAAGCTATGCCGATAAATACTTAAGCGGCGGAAGTAAGGACTCAAAGCTTGGTGCAAAGAGCGGTGCGAAATTCTCAGGCTCAAAGGGCTCAAGCGGTATGGCTGACCTTAAGCGTAAGCTTCCTGCAGATATTTCGAGGGAGCTTGAAGAAAAGGTAAGATACTACGCTAAGGCGGCATTTCAGTCACTTGGCTGCAGCGGTGTAACACGTGTTGATTTTCTTTACAACACCGTAACCGAGGAGCTTTACGTAAACGAGCTTAATACAATTCCCGGCTCGCTTTCCTTCTATCTTTGGGAGGCTACGGGAAAGAGCTTTGCACAGCTTCTTGACGATATGATAAAGCTTGCCTTCAAGCGTGAGCGTCAGCAGGAAGAGCTGAACTTCTCCTTTGACACAAACCTGCTTCAGGGTATTACTCTTTCAAGAGGGAACAATAAATAACGTAAAATGACAAAGGTCTGCAGCAAATGATTGTTGCAGACCCTGTTTTTGTGTAAATAGATATTTTTCGTAGGGGTCGATGCCCACATCGACCCGTTAATTTTTGCTTTGTTATTCAAGAAAACCCTTTGCCTTTTCCAAGAATAATTCTTTTGCCTTTTGTGCACTGTCGGCAAATACCGTACAGCCTGCCGCTTTTTTGTGACCTCCGCCTATTCCGCAGGAGGAACAAAGAACAGAAACATCTGCTTCACTGTTGCACCTTACCGAAATCTTGTATTCGTCATCTGCTTTTTCCCTCATGTATGCCGCAATCTGTACACCCTCAATGCCTCTGCCAAGCTGACTCACCGTTTCGGTGTCGCTTACCTTTGCACCGATATCCTCAAGCATCTGTGAGGATAGATAAATAAAGGAAATTCTGCCGTCTTCGTAAAACTCAATGCTCTTGTATGCAAGACTTTCAACCGCAATCTGAACAGAGGATTTAAGGTCAAAAAGACGGTAGTTTATATCACGGCTGTCTGCGTTCTTTTCTATAAGACAAGCGGCAATTCGGTGGGTTTCGGGCGTTGTGTTGCCGTATTTGAAGCAGCCTGTGTCGGAGCTTATTGCACCGAAAACAGAGCAGGCAACATTTTGGTCAAACAGACTTTCGTCGGTAATTTCTTCAAGCTGGCAGATGATTTTGTATACAATCTCTCCTGCCGCCGAGGCGGTGCTTTCAACGTAACTTTTTTTTGCAGTGACCGTGTTTATTTCGTGATGGTCAATGGCAAAAGCGTTGTTTGCCTGAAAAACGTCAGCAAGGTCGCCCAGAAGGTGGTCGGAGGCCACATCTACCGTAATGTAGGTGCTCTTTTCGTCCTTGATTTTTTCGTAGCCGTCACGGGTTTCCAGTACCTCGACGTCGGAATAGTTAAGAAAATGAAGCCTTTTCGGAATAGGGTTGGGAGAAAGAATTTTACACTTTTTTCCAAGCTTTGACAGTGACGCCGAAAGACCGCACGCCGAGCCGAAGCAGTCACCGTCGGGATTTGCGTGTATGCCTATAACGTAATTGTCCTTTTCAAGCAAAAAACGGGATACGCTGAAAATACTTTCGTTCATTTACATTAACTCCTTGTAGCTTCTTATATGATATTCGCAGTGCTCTTTAATTTCCTTTGTTATGATGGAGGAACGGAATCCGTCGTGTACAATTGCGTACCTGAAGCCGTGTGCTTTGAGGGTGTTCAGTGCATAATATGCATCTTCAAATATCAGCGTATCTTCCTTGTTTGCTCCGATAAGCTCCATGGCTTTGAGGTAAACGTCGGGGTGATATTTGTTTTTGCCCACTTCGCTTGTTGACACAAAAGCATCGACGGCACCAAGCAATCCCGTTCTGTCAAGACATTTGCGGCAGTATTCAATGGAAGTGGCTGTGGCAATTGCCGTTTTTACACCGTTTTTTCTAAGCATTGCCAGATAATCCATGGCACCGTCAACGGGGGCGATGGGAGTACTGTCATAATGGGCATTCATCAAAACGTGCATATATTCATGAGCTTTTTTTACGTCGAAATCCTTGCCTGAAAGCAGACGGGCTCTGTTCTCCATTTCTTCAAGCGTTTTGTATGTGATTTTAGACTCCTCTTCGCTTAACAGGTCTATACCGCATATTTCACCGAGAGCCTGCCTTTCGCATAAGTCCCAGTAGTACATGGAATCAAGAAGTGTTCCGTCCATATCGAACACGGCATATTTAAAATTCATAGTCTTCTCCTAAATCCTTTTATTAAGCTTCGGTCTGATTTTTTTGATGTATATAAAGGCGAAAACGTCAAGTGCGTAGTCAAAGCACAAAAAGAATACGTTTGCCGTTACAATAAGCACGATGTACATTGTGTACGGCTCGTTCTGAAGTGCAAATACCGCCTTGAATACAAGATACAACAGCACCATTGAAATATTAAAAACACCAAAGCATATAAGCTTTGAAAATATCTTTTTCATCTTACGAAGTCGGTAACGCAGAATGGGGTAATATCCGAAAAACGCCGCATAATAAAGACTTGCGCTTGACAGGGGTATGAGTATAAGCGACAGAACGCTTGACGTAAGATATATGAGAAAGGGATACTTGCCCTTTATTTCAATCATTGAAATGTATACTGCAAGAGCACCGAAGGCGGCACAGGACAGGTCAAGCAGCTCAAAAAGACTGCCCGCAATTATAAGTGCCACGGTAAGTCCGCTGAAAATTGACGAAAGCGTGATTTTTCTTATTTCCTTTGACACTCCGATACGCCTCCTTTACCTACAAGATTATAACCTCTAATAGTTAAAATTTCTACCCGATTTTAAGTATAAAAGGTATAGTTTACAATCTGTTAATCAAAATGTTTTGCTTTAGCTTTGCAAAAAACGGTTATGTGTGATATTATGTTACAAAGGTGGTATTAAAATGAAAAAAACAGGACTTTTTTTATCGGCTCTCGTAAGAAGACTTACGCTGTGCTTTACACTTATTGTAATGACATTTACAGCCGTTGGAATAATAGCAAATGTTGAAGGAATGGGTAAAGGTCTTGCTGTGGGACAGCTTATGGACTTCTTTGTGTTCTCCCTTCTTTTTGCAATTTCATTCGGTATTGCGGATTTTGTAAAAAATAATGTAATTATCCGCAGAGCACTTCAGTTTGTGCTTTCACTTGCAAGTCTTATTGCCGTATTTCTTACAGGCGACAGCTTTAAAAGCTATCTTGCCGAAATGCAGAATCCGCTTTTCAGCATTGTTGCAATAACCCTGTTCTTTGTTGTGGTGTACACGGCAATTGCTCTTGTTGTACTTGTCTTCGGTTACATAAGAAATAAAATTACAAACTCAGACAAGGAATACGAGAATATGTTTGAGGGCTCAAAGCAGTAAAAATCACACAAGCTGTCCGTTTGATTTACAGCGGACGGCTGTTTTTGTTATTTTGTATAAGAGAGGTAAAATATGAGCGCACAGTTTAACTACGTTGCAACCTGTCTTTTCGGACTTGAAAGGCTGGTGGGAGAGGAGATAGATGCTCTCGGCTATAAGAGAACGGAAACCATCGACGGCAGAGTGTATTTTTCGGGCACCCCCGATGCAGTTGCAAGGTGCAACATAAATTTCAGAACGGCAGAGCGTGTGTTTATCGAGCTTGCTTCCTTCAAAGCCGAGACCTTTACTCAGCTTTTCGATAATGTTGCAAAGATACCGTGGGAGCTGATTATTGGCAAGGACGATGCTTTTCCCGTTAAGGGACACTCCATAAAATCAACACTTCATTCGGTGCCCGATTGCCAGAGCATAATAAAAAAGGCGGTAGTAAAAAGACTTTCTCAAAAGTACGGCGTGGAATGGTTTGAGGAAACGGGAGTTACTTATCAGATTGAGTTTTTCATACTTAACGATAAGGTGTCAATAATGCTTGATACCAGCGGAAATCCCCTTCATAAAAGAGGCTATAGACCGTCAAGCGGTGCGGCACCTTTGCGTGAAACACTTGCGGCGGCTCTTGTTCTTCTTTCAAGACCGAGAGAGAATGTCCGCCTTTGGGATCCTTTCTGCGGCTCGGGAACAATTGCAATTGAGGCTGCTCTCATTATGACAAACACAGCACCCGGTATGGGCAGAAAATTTGCGGCTGAAAAGTATGCTTTTCTTCCAAAAAAAATCTGGGACGAGGCAAGAGAGGAAGCAAAGAATAACGTTAAGGAAACGGAATTTCGTGCCTTTGCATCTGATATTGACGATGAAGTGCTGTCTGTAGCAAAAGGAAACATCAGACGGGCAGGTATGGAAAAGTATATTAAGCTTTTCAAAAAGGACGCAAAAACAATCGAAAAGGACGGTGTGAGAACAACCATCGTTTGCAATCCGCCTTACGGTGAAAGACTTGATACCGTAAAAGAGGCAAGAGAGCTGTACAAGAAAATGGGAAAGTGCTTTTCAAAGCTTGCACCGTGGCAGATTTATGTAATTACCAGCGAGGAAGAATTTGAAAAGCTGTACGGAAAACGTGCCGATAAGGTGAGAAAGCTTTATAACGGTATGATAAAGTGTGATTATTATCAGTTCTTCAAAAACAATGACCGTTGAGGAATAATTTTTTTTGTTTGATGAAGTTAACGGATATTAGTTGAAATATTTGTTAATATTATGTAAAAAACAGGCAAAAGCCTTGATTTTTAAAACTACGGGGTATAAAATATCTCTTGTATTTAGCACTCAGGACTTCCGAGTGCTAACCTAAAAATCGTAATATAATCAGGAGGAATTTAAAATGAAACTTAAACCACTTGCAGACAGAGTTGTCATTAAGGCAATTGAAGCAGAGGAAACAACAAAGAGCGGCATTATTCTTACAGCCGCAGCACAGGAAAAGCCCAGCATCGCTGAGGTTGTGGAAGTAGGTCCCGGCGGAATGGTTGACGGCAAGGAAGTTGTTATGACCGTTAAGAAGGGCGATAAGGTTATCGTAAGCAAGTACGCAGGTACTGAAGTAAAGCTGGACGGTGTAGAATACAACGTAGTTAAGCAGGGCGACATTCTTGCAATTGTTGAATAATTGCATTTATTGATTTTTGGAGGTAATGAATTATGGCAAAGGAACTTTCTTACGGCATTGAAGCAAGAAACGCACTTGTAAGAGGCGTTGATGCTGTAGCAGATACAGTAAAAATCACACTTGGTCCCAAGGGCAGAAACGTAGTGCTTGACAAGAAGTACGGCGCACCTCTCATCACAAATGACGGTGTTACGATCGCAAAGGAAATCGAGCTTGAGGACGCAATGGAAAATATGGGTGCACAGCTTCTTAAGGAAGTTGCAACCAAGACCAACGATGCTGCAGGCGACGGTACAACAACCGCTACTCTTCTTGCACAGGCTTTTGTACACGAAGGTATGAAGAACGTAGTTGCAGGCGCAAATCCCATGGTAATCAGACGCGGTATTTCAAAGGCTGTTGATGCGGCAGTTGAAGAGCTTAAGAAGATTTCCAAGAAGGTTAACGGCTCACAGGATATTGCAAGAGTCGGTGCTGTTTCTTCCGCTGACGAAGTAATCGGTAAGCTTATTGCAGATGCTATGGAAAAGGTTACAAACGACGGCGTTATTACTGTCGAAGAGTCAAAGTCTGCCGAAACTTACTGCGAAGTTGTTGAAGGTATGCAGTTTGACAGAGGCTACATTTCACCCTATATGGTAACAGATACAGATAAGATGGAAGCGGTTATCGACGATGCCGTACTTCTCATCACAGACAAGAAGATTTCCAACATTCAGGACATTCTTCCCATTCTTGAAAAGATTCTCTCAGACGGTAAGAAGCTTGTTATCATCGCTGAAGACATCGAAGGCGAAGCACTTTCCACACTTCTTGTAAATAAGCTTCGCGGAACATTTACCTGCGTTGCTGTTAAGGCTCCCGGCTTTGGCGACAGAAGAAAGGAAATGCTCACAGACATCGCAACTCTCACAGGCGGTGAAGTGATTTCCTCCGACCTCGGTCTTGAGCTTAAGGACACAACACTTGAACAGCTCGGTAAGGCAAGACAGGTTAAGATTAACAAGGAAAACACCATCATCGTCGGCGGTGCAGGCAATCCCGAAGCAATCAAGGGCAGAATTGCTCAGATTAAGGCTGCTATTGAAGTTACCACAAGCGACTTTGACAGAGAAAAGCTTCAGGAAAGACTTGCAAAGCTTTCGGGCGGTGTTGCAGTTATCAAGGTTGGTGCTGCTACTGAAACCGAAATGAAGGAAAAGAAGCTTAGAATTGAAGATGCTCTCAACGCAACAAAGGCTGCTGTTGAAGAAGGCATCGTTCCCGGCGGCGGAACAAGCTTCGTAAATGTTATGGGTGCTGTTGCAAAGCTTCTTGAAACAGTTGAAGGCGATGAAAAGACAGGTGTGTCCATCGTTCTCAAGGCTCTTGAAGCTCCTGTAAGACAGATTGCTCAGAACGCAGGTATGGACGGCTCGGTTATCCTTGAAAAGATAAAGACCAGCAAGGCAGGCACAGGCTACGATGCAGCAAATGATAAGTACGTTGATATGGTTGAAGCAGGTATTGTGGATCCTACAAAGGTTTCAAGAAGTGCTCTTCAGAATGCGGCTTCCGTTGCATCAATGATTCTTACCACAGAAGCAGTTGTTGCCGATAAGCCCGAGCCTGTTGCAGCGGCTCCTGCAGCTCCTGCACCCGGTATGTATTAATCAGATATATAATTTGAGGCTGTCTCACAAAATGAGACAGCTTCTTTTTTGCATCAGACGTTAAGTGGTTAAATCTTTATATTTTTTTGTGTGTATTTGTATTGAAAAAAGCAAAAGCTTGTGTTATACTTTAACGTATAAACAGAGCAAACGAATTTAAGGTGATATATAATGAATTACAATCTTCATACCCATACCTACAGATGCCACCACGCTTCAGAGACGCCCGAAGAGTATGTACTGCGTGCCATAGAGTGTGGTGTAAAATACTTTGGCTTTTCAGACCACGTGCCGTTAAAATTTCATGACGGAACACAGTCGGGACACAGAGTTTACGTTGAAGAAGCCAAAGCATACTGTGACGAAATCAAGGCTCTTGCCGAAAAGTACAGTGATAAAATTGAAATTCACGTTGGCTTTGAAGCAGAGTTTTACGCCGAATATATTGATGATATGATTAACAATGTCATTGACTGGGGAGCAGAGTACCTGATACTCGGTCCTCACTTTACAGCACCCGAAAATGAGCCCGGAAATCAACATTCCATAAAAGATACAGACTCGCCCGTTGCACTTAAAAAGTTTGTCAATATGGTAATATCGGGTATGTCGGAGGGAGTTTTCACCTATGTTGCCCACCCCGATATGTTCAATTTTCAGGGAGACGAGGCGGTATATGAGCGTGAAATAACCCGTCTTTGTCAGTCGGGAAAAAACTACAATATGCCTTTTGAGCTTAATTTTCTCGGCATACGTGACAGACGTGTTTACCCAAATGAGAAGTTCTGGGAAATTGCAGGACGGTGCGGAGTTCCCGTAACCTTCGGCTTTGATTCTCACGATGCCATGGCGGCATATGATGGTCAGTCGCTTGTGAAAGCACTTGATATGGTTGAAAAATTTAAGCTCAACTACATCGGCAGAGCACCGCTTGTTAAGCGTGAAAAGCGGAATTATTGCCGATAAGACGAGTGTGATAACATAGTAGTTTATAATTTAGGAGGAAGTTATGGAAAAGCTTCTTTTGGCTGCCGACAAAAACAGACAGCTTATACTTGATACCGAACGCTATATCTGGTGTCACCCCGAAACGGGATATAAGGAATTTGAAACCAACAAATATATGGCGGACACCTTCAGAAGTCTTGGCTATGATATAGTTGAAGCCGAGGGGATAACAGGCTTTTATACTGTTGTGGATACAGGCAGAGAAGGTCCCGAGGTTTTAATCTTGGGTGAGCTTGACTCTGTTGTCTGTGCCGAGCACCCCGATGCCAACCCCGAAACGGGAGCTGTTCATGCCTGCGGTCATAACGCACAGTGTGCTGCACTTGTGGGAATTGCGGCGGCTTTGAAGGAAGAAGGGGCACTTGAAGGCCTTTGCGGACGTATAAGACTCTGTGCCGTTCCTGCAGAGGAGCTTCTTGAAATTGAGTACAGAACAAAGCTCAAGGAAGAAGGCAAGATAAAGTATTTCGGCGGAAAAAGCGAGTTTTTGCACAGAGGATATTTTGACGGCGTTGACATTGCATTTATGGTGCACACTGCCGATATTTTCTACGTTAACGCAGGGTATATAGGCTGTATTGCAAAGAAAATTACATATAAGGGTGTGTCTGCTCATGCAGGCGGTGCACCTTGGGCGGGTGTAAATGCACTGTATGCCGCAAACTGCGGAATAAATGCTGCAAATGCTCTTCGTGAAACCTTTAAGGAAAAGGACATTATAAGATTTCACCCCATAATTACAAGCGGCGGATATATTGTCAATGCCATTCCCGAAAGATGTGTCATTGAAAGCTATGTGAGAGGCAAGAGCTTTGAGGCGATTGTTGATGCAAATACAAGAATCAACAGAGCACTTTGCGGTGCGGCACTGTCACTTGGAGCAAATGTTGACATTGACGATACACCCGGCTATGCGCCCATGGTTAATGATGAAGGTATGATTAAACTTTGTATTGATGCTGCCGGCATGGCAATACCTCACCGAAAATTTACTGTCAGCGACTCATATTCATCGGGAAGCACCGATATGGGCGACCTTTCCTGTATTATGCCTATAGTTCACCCTCATGCAGGAGGACAGACGGGTACGGGACACGGAAGTAATTTCTGTATTGCAGATGCTGAGGCGGCGTGTGTTGACAGTGCCAAAATGCAGCTTGGTATGCTGTATTTACTGCTGTCAGACGGTGCAAAACGTGCAAAGGAAATACTTAAAAACTTTAAGCCGAGATTTGCTTCCAAGAAGGAATATCTTGACTATGTTGACTCCCTTAATTCGCAAGGGGACAGAATTAACTATAACGGCGATACTGTAACGGTAAATGTAAAGTAAAGAAAAGGAGAATTGACGATGAAAAAACTGACACTTTTAGGTGATTCCATAAGACAGATAGGCTATGGTATGCACGTTCCCAAAATGCTGGAGGGCGAATTTGAGGTTTACCAGCCTGCCGAAAACTGCCGTTTTTCAAAGTATACCCTTCGAGGCGTGCTTCACGAATGGAAAAATGATATGTCGGGAAGCGATATAATCCATTGGAACAATGGTCATTGGGACCACTGTGACCTTGGCGACGGACCTTTTTCACCAAAGGAAGAATACGCCGCAAATATGGTTAGAATTGCAAAGCTTCTTTTGGCGCAGGCAAAGGTGGTTATTTTTGCTACCACAACTCCTGTGTGTAAAGAAGAAACCAAAAAGAATGAAAGAATTATTGAGTATAACGAATATATTGTTCCCATTCTCCGTGATATGGGCGTAGTTATCAATGACCTTCACTCACTTGTCAATCCACATATTGATGAGTATATCTGCGACGATAGAATCCACCTTTCACAGGAAGGTGCAAAAGTTTGTGCAGAACAGGTTGTAAAGGTAGTTAAGGAAGCCGAAAAATTACTTTGAAAGGTTGTGTAGCCATGATGACTTTTGGATTATTGGAAAAAATCGGTTTTACCGAGGAACAGATTTGTAAATATAATGAACTGGATAAGCTTTACGGTGAAGAAATAGAAGGCTTTTCCAAAGCTTTTATGGTGGAAGAAGCAGAATTTAAAGCGGTTGCGGAAAAGCTCCACGCTGATTTTTCAGGAAGACTTCACGAGTACACGGCAAATCTTTTGTTTGTTCTTCACTGTACTGAGTTTGTAAGGCAGAAATATATTGAAAGAAGCCTTGATGAAGATCTGTTTTACAATATGACTAAGGATATAAAGTATAAGTGCGACGAATGTCTGAATGTGTATAATGTATTGGGAATTGAGCCTGTAAGCTGGTATGTGGGATTCTTTATGCTAAACCGTTTTGCTGTCGGCAGACTTCAGTACGATGTCACAACCTTCAGCTGGGATAAAATTACCGTTGACGGCTTTGAAATAGAGCCTCAGGATAACGCCCTTGGCTGTCACATTCCGTCAGGCTCACCGCTTTTGCAGGACTCTTGCCTTGAATCTTATAAGATGGCATATAAGTTGTTTCCTCAGTGCGTAAAGAACGGCGTGCTGATAATCCGCTGTGCTTCGTGGCTTTTGTATCCCGATTATCTTCCCGTATTCGGTGAAAACTCCAACACGGGACTGTTTGCAAGAAATTTTAAGGTTTTTGAAAGTGTTGAAGACGTCGAATTTAAAAATTGCTGGCGTGTTTTCGGCATCGGCTATACCGATGATATTTCAAAATATCCTCTTGACACATCTATGCGGCGTAATTTTGCCGAATATATCAAAAACGGCGGACGACACGGAGTGGGCAAGGGCGTAATTCTTTTTGACGGCGAAAAAATACTTACCAATCACTGAAAACGGACGGTGAAACAATGGCTAAGAAAGCAAATAATACAAAGCTTAAAATAATAAATGCCGCCTGGAAGCTTTTTTATGAGCAGGGCTATGACGATACTACCGTTGACGAGATTATTGCGGAGTCGGGCACATCAAAGGGCTCGTTTTACCATCATTTTCCGTCAAAGGACTCGCTTCTCGGCTCACTTTCCTACATATTTGACGAAAAGTATAAGGAGCTTGAAGCAAATCTTACTGAAGGTCAGACCTGCTTTGAAAAGCTGATGTATCTCAATCACGAAATTTTCACAATGATTGAGAATAAGGTTGACATACACCTGCTTTCGGGGCTTCTGTCAACACAGCTTACAACCAAGGGCGAAAAGAATCTGCTTGATTATACACGATACTACTACCGGCTTATCCGCAGAATAGTGGAGGAGGGCAAGGCAAAGGGTGAAATCAAAACAGAGGTTTCGGTGAGTGAAATTGTAAAGCTGTACTCCATGTGCGAGCGTGCTCTTATGTACGATTGGTGTATATGCGACGGAGAGTATTCTCTCACAAGCTACGCCAAAAACGTATTGCCTATGCTCTTTGACGATATGATGGTGTGAACTAATTGTAAACATTGAGCTTGGTACAGTTTACAGTACAGCTTGAAAATTCAACAATAACTTTAAATACTAAGACGTAACACATTTGCAGTATAGACTTTAGTCTGTTTTGCGTTTTGTGTTGCGTTTTTTACTTTAATATGGTAAAATCTTGGTAATATTTTTGTTAGGAGTGTTGTTTTTTATGACAAATGTTCAGATTCTGATTGCCATGATAGCGTATATGTGCGTTGTTATCGGCATTGGCGTTTACTTTATGAAACGCTCACAGAAAAATCCCGAAAACTATTTTCTCGGCGGACGTTCTCTCGGTCCTTGGGTTGCGGCAATGAGTGCGGAAGCAAGTGACATGAGCGGCTGGCTTCTTATGGGACTTCCCGGTGTTGCTTACTGGTGCGGTCTTGCAGATGCTGCGTGGACAGCTATCGGTCTTGCAATCGGTACATATGTAAACTGGTTGATTGTTTCAAAGAGACTGCGTAACTATTCTGCAATTGCAGGCAATGCAATTACGCTGCCCGACTTCTTCAGCAACAGATTTAAAGAAAACAAAAAGGTTATTCTCGGTATTGCGTCTCTCTTTATTCTTGTATTCTTCGCAGTATACGCATCAAGCTGTTTTGTAACCTGCGGAAAGCTCTTTGCAGGACTTTTCGATATGGATTACCACCTTATGCTTGTAATCGGTGCGGTATTCGTGCTTATCTACACACTTATCGGCGGATTCCTTGCTGAAAGTGCTTCCGACTTTATGCAGTCAATAGTTATGCTTGTGGCATTGCTTGGCGTGCTTATCTTCGGTGTAAATGAGGCAGGCGGTGTAGGTGCTGTTGTTGAAAATGCAAAGAACATTGACGGCTACCTTTCACTTACTCATCTTGCTACTCCCGTAACCGATGCAGGCGGCGTTCAGCAGTTTGCGGCAGGTGTTCCCTTGTTCGGTGAAGCTGCTCCTTACGGACTTCTCACAATCTTCTCAATGCTTGCTTGGGGACTCGGTTACTTCGGTATGCCTCAGGTACTTCTCAGATTTATGGCTATCAGAAAGGCTGATGAGCTTAAGCGCTCAAGAAGAATTGCAACAGTATGGGTTGTAATCTCACTTACAGCAGGCGTTCTTATCGGTATTGTCGGCAGAGCAGTTATGCTTAATCACCCCGAGCTTACTTCAGGTCTTGCAACAAAGAGCCTTGCTGAAAACGTATTTGCGGTTTTGGGCGAAATTCTCTTCCACCCTGTAGTTGCAGGTGTAATTATGGCAGGTATTCTTGCTGCCACAATCAGTTCTTCCGACTCATACCTTCTTATCGCAGGCTCTGCGGTATCTCAGGGACTTTATAAGGGTATCTTCAAGAAGAATGCAAGCGACAAGCAGGTTATGTGGATGTCAAGAGCAGTAATTCTTCTTATTGCAATTGTCGGTGTTGTAATAGCTTGGGACGACAAGAGTGTTATTTTCACCATCGTATCCTTTGCATGGGCAGGCTTCGGTGCAACCTTCGGTCCTCTTATGCTGTTCTCGCTGTTCTGGAAGAGAACAACAAGAGCAGGTGCCGTTGCAGGTATGATTGCAGGTGCGTTCATGGTATTCTTCTGGAAGTTCGTGCTCAATCCTCTTGGCGGTGCGTGGGCTATCTATGAATTACTTCCCGCATTCATCTTCTCAAGTATCTTTATCGTTGTTGTTTCACTTCTCACACCTGCTCCCTCACAGGAAATTCAGGACGAGTTTGAAAAGGCAAAGAATTACGTTGAAGCATAATTCAATTAAAGCAATATTTAAAGCACCCTTCGGGGTGCTTTTTCATTTAATGCAAGCCGTTCCTGTACTGCATCGGCGACATACCGTGGTGCTTTTTAAAGGAATTTGAAAAATAGTAAACCTCGTCAAAACCGCACCTTTGCGAAATTTCCCCGATGGAGTAGGTGGTGGTTGCAAGGAGCTTTCGAGCCTTTTTCATTCTCATTTCGTTGATGTACTGCCATGTTGAAAGCCCTGTCACTTTTCTGAAGCGGTAGTTGAGCGTTGAAGCGTTGGTTCCCAGATTTCGGCAAAGTGAATCAATCGAAATTTTCTCCGCAATACTGTTTTCGATGTACCGAGAAGCGACGGTCAGCAGACTGTCACTCACAACAGATATATCGCTTTCCGAGCTTTGCGGTGCATTTTCGGCAATAATCTGCAGAATAATGTCACACAGCAGATGATTGCGGTAGTTTGATGAAAGCCTGCTGTCAATTTCAAGATACTTTTCAAAAAGTGAGATGGTATTAATAAATCTTTCTTTGTCACGGAAGTCGATTTTGCCGTAGGGAAGTGCACCGAAATCCGATAATTTCTCTGATGTGAATTTTATGTATAAAAAGGTTATTTTGCTTTTTACACTTCGCTTAAAGTGAAGGTAATCGGGGAAAATTACACAGTCGCCGCTACTTATCTCCTGCTTGTCGCCGTCAATTTCCATTGTAAAGCTTCCTTCTTTGATGAAAAGAAGGGCATTTGTTGGCTGAGTTCCGTCGGTTACATCAAACTGATTGCGCTTTCCGATTTTGGATTCTATAATTCTGAATGGATAATCCACTTAATTCACCTCCTGTATTGTCGGATATTATAAATTTAAGTTTAGCATATTATATTGTAATTGTCAACAAAAAGCTTTACAATAATGCCATAAAGCAAAAAGGAGAAACGTAAATGAATGTTACTTTAAATGTTGAAAAGGAATATAACTGTGACGTACTTGTTTGCGGCGGAGGTGTTGCAGGCTTTGCGGCAGCGGTTTCGGCGGCAAGAAACGGCGCCGATGTTATACTTGTGGAAAGCGGCGGTTACTTGGGCGGTACTGCAACAAAGGGACTTGTGGGACCGTTTATGACTTGCTATGACCGTGAAGGAAAACAGCAGATAATTAAAGGCTTGTTTGAAGAGCTTGTTCAGAGAATGGTCGCCGACGGGGGAGCAATTGACCATAGATTTTGCCGAGGCGGTGACTCAAGAAGCGGATACAGAACGGCAGGACATATCGGCGTGACGCCCTTTAACGTAGAGTGTTTAAAGAGAGTTACCGAGCAGATGTGCCTTGAGTCGGGAGTTAAGCTCTTATACCATACAACAATTATAGGTTGCCACAGAGAAGACAACATAATTAAGACTGTTTATGCCGCCGACAGCGAGAAAATTGTTGCAATAAACGGTAAGATGTTTGTTGATACCACGGGAAATGCTTCTCTCACCGCAAAAGCAGGAGGAACGACGACAAGAGGTGATGAGGAAGGCTTTGTACAGACCTCATCAATGTTTTTTATAATATCGGGTGTTGATAAAGCAAAGCTTGATAAGCATATGGAAGAAAACACCGAGATGAGAGCACGTTTCTTTATGGATATTTTCGAGAATGGTATCGAAAGCGGAGAATTTCCCTGCGGAACTTTGAAATTACGTATATTTGAAAACCCCGACGGCACGTGGACAGTTAATATGGCACAAAATGACGAGCAAATTGACGAGCTTGACAGCGAGGTTGTCACCGATGTTGAGATAACCCAAAGACAGCAAATTGTAAAAATCGTGGACTTTCTTAGAAAGAACATCACGGGGCTTGAAAACATAACGCTTTTGTCAACAGCTTCGGATTTGGGAATACGAGAAAGCCGCAGAATGGCGGGAAAGACAGTGTTCTGCCTTGAAGATATACTGAACGGCAGATTTTTCGAAGACAGAATTGCAGTATGTGCAAATTCCGTTGACGTTCATCAGAAAAAGGGCGTTGCATACACACCCCATTCGGGCGGTAATTATACCATTCCGCTGTCATGCCTTGTTTCAAAGGATATAGATAATCTTCTTTCGGCAGGCAAATGTCTTTCTGCCGATAAATACGCCTTTGCCGCAGTTCGTGTAATACCTCCGTCAATTGCCATGGGACAGGCGGCGGGAGTGTGTGCTTCAATTGCAGTTAAAACAGGTGTTAACGCTGGTGACGTGCCGTATGCCGATGTTCAAAAGATACTTCTTGAAAACGGAGCTTACCTTGGATAAATGAAAGCAAAAAGTCTCGGACGAAAAATCCGAGACTCATTTTATTAAAGTGTAATTTTAAGTACCGTCATATCGCACACGGGAATACTGTCAAGACTTCCGTGAAGCACTTCGCACTTGGAGTGAGGCTTGATGTCAAGCTGAGGATTAACATCTGCTCCTGAGTAATTCATTGCTATAACAACACATTCCTTGTCATTGAAGGGATGTACGGTAACTCCGACATCGGGAACGGGACTCTTTGCAAACTTGTTTTCTATTGCTTTTTCTGCACACTTTGCGTAAATCTTGTAGAAAGGATACTTTTCAGCATCTCTCATAATCACTTCGCTGTTGAAAATGATTCTCTCCATGGGAAAGCCCAGATAGTATACATAGCCTTCGCCGATTTTGTTGCGTGAGAATACAACATTTCCTTCGTCGTCCTTTGTAAGAACTTCGGCTGTGGTGGGACGCATTATAAATTCCTTTTCGTATCTTACGGGAAGAACGTCGCCGTCGAAATCAACCTGCTTTGTAACATTGCTGTTTCTCATGCCGTCGCTGATAAGACCGAGAGTTTTTTCACTCTGAGCAAGCATACCGCTTCCAACCGTAAACAGTACGGACGCACCTTTTTTAGCTCTTTCAATAAGGAAGCTGTAGCACTCAAGGTCAAGACACGCCCAGCCCTGAATACAGGGAACAATGTATAAATCAACCTCGGGAAGAGTCTGATGCTGCTGTCGGTAAGTCATTTCAAGACCTGCCTGCTTGCACAGCATATAGGGTATCTGCTTTTCACCCAGAGACGCTCCTTTTGCTTCGCCTGTAAGAATACAAACTGCATCGTACTTCTTTGCGGGAAGCTCTTCAAAAGGCATACCCGACAGCACGTCCTGACATTCCTTCATCTGAAGGGCTACGGGCTTTGGCGAATAGTCCTCATAAAGAAGTCCCAGCTCACGTTCAATCATACTCCAGCTGTAGGGAGGATAGGGCAGAAGAACTTGCTCATGAGCACACCACCAGATGTAACCAAGCCCGCCGTTTGCCCAGCCTGAATACAGACACATCTTCATAAACTGAGCCGCCATATCTTTGTTGCCAACCATGTCATTGAAGGTGCCGCACTCCTGAATAATGGCAGGCTTTCCGCCTACACCGCTGTAGTACTCAAGCATCTGTGTTGTAACATAGCTTGTTCTCGGACCTGTCATTACGTCCATATCGCCGTTAACGGTGGGAGACGGATAGGGGTGAGGTGTGAGGACGTTGCAAAATTCCGCCTGATCCTGAATTGTCCATACGCCGCTTGTGTAAAGTGAGTGCATACCCGACTGAATCTTTCTTGAATGGTCCTCACTTCTTATTGCATTTGCAATTGTTGCCGTCCACATATAAGCTTCTTCTTCGGTGTTGGCAGGTGAAAGACAGTTGCATTCGTTGCCTAAATCCCAGTATTCAATAACATCGCTGTCCTTGAAACGGCGTACAAAGCCGCGTACAAACTTTACTTCAAATTTAAGTGCCTCAGGGTCAGATATAAGGTTTTTGTCGTGGATTGCGGGAGGTGCAAACATTCTGCCGCTCATCCAGCCCGTAAGCACCGAAACAATAACCTTCATGCCGTGCTTTTTAACATAGCCGAGGAATTCTTCAAAGTGGTTCATACAGTCTTCGTCAAGACCGAATTCATCAGTCATAAGCTTTTCGCCGTGGAGTCTGTATTCTCTCTTTAAATTGCTGTACATATGAAGCTTTTCAAGGGGCTGGAAATCACGCCAGTTCGGGAAAACTCTCATGTACTTTACACCGTACTTTGAAAGTACCTCCAAATCCTTGTCAACGCTCTCGCCGTCCCAGTACTTCCACATTTCCGTGCCGTACTTTGAACCCCAGTAGTTACAGCCTATCATATAATTCATAGCCGCTTCCTCCTTATATGTCGGGAATATTATAGTGTTTATTTGATTATAAAATTTATTAAACGGTTTGTCAATACAATTTTGGCTACAAATTCAACGTGAAAATTAGTCTCTTGAAAAAATAGAATAAGGCAACCCTCTCGGATTGCCTTGTGTATGCGTTAAAATGTAATTTTAAGCACCGTCATATCGCACATTGGAATGTTGTCAACACTTCCGTGAAGCACCTCGCACTTTGAGTGAGGCTTCAGGTCAAGAGCAGGGGCCACGTCCTTGCCTGAGTAGTTCATGGCAATTATAATACATTCCTTGTCATTGAGCCAATGCTCAGTAACACCCACATCGGGAACGGGACTTTTTGCAAACTTGTTTTCAATTACTTTTTCGGCACACTTTGCGTAAATCTTGTAATAAGGATACTTTTCAGCATCACGTGGTATTTCTTCACTGCCTGCAATAAGTCTTTCCATGGGGAATGCAAGGTAATAGATGTAGCCTTCACCGTACTTGTTGCAAGAAAATACAACGTTACCGTCGTCGTCAGTTGCAAGAACTTCGGCAGTTTCAGTGTACATGAGATACTCTTTTTCATAGCGTACGGGAAGCTTTACGCCGTCAAAGTCAACAAGGAAGGTTTTGCTGTTGTTTCTCATTCCGCGGCTGCGAAGGCCAAGGGTTTTGATGCTTTCGCCAATCATGGCAGAGCCGACGGTAAAGAGAACGGAAGCACCATTCTTTGCTTTTTCACGCAGTCTGTTGTAGTTTGCAATGTCAAGACAACCCCAGCCGTCAACACAGGGAACAATGTAAAGTGCCGCATCGGGAAATTCCTGATTTTGATAGCGGTAAGTCATTTCAAGTCCTGCCTGCTTGCACAGCATGTAAGGAATCTGAATTTCTGCAAAGGAAGGACCGTATTTTTCGCTTCTGGTGATACAAACAGCATCGTATTTCTTGGCAGGAAGCTCATCAAAAGGCATGGACGAAAGCACGTCCTGTACCTCCTTCATGGCAAGAGCTATGGGCTTTGGCGAATAGTCCTCATAAAGAAGTCCCAGCTCACGTTCAATCATACTCCAGCTGTAGGGAGGATAGGGCAGAAGAACTTGCTCATGAGCACACCACCAAAGGTAGCCGAGAGAGCCGTTTGCCCAGCCTGAATACATACACATCTTTGCAAACTGTGCCGCAAGAGTCGGCTCGCCCACCATATCCGAGAATGTACCTGTCTCCTGAACCATGGCAGGCTTTTGACCAACACCTGAATAATATTCAACCATCTGAGTTGTAATATAGCTTGTCCGGGGACCGGTGAAAACATCCTTGTCGCCGTTAACTGTTGGAGAAGGATAGGGGTGAGGTGTGAGAATGTCGCATATTTCAGCCTGGTCGGGAATGTTCCATACGCCTTCCGAATGAATGCCGTGAAGACCTGAGTGAATCTTTCTTGTGTTGTCCTCACTGCGGATTGCATTTGCAATGGTGGCAGTCCATACATAAGCCTGTTCTCTTGTTTGAACAGACGAAAGATTGTTGCACTCGTTGCCTATATCCCAGTATTCTATAACATCGCTGTTTTTAAAGCGTCTTACAAAGCCTTTTACAAACTTTATTTCAAACATTACCGCTTCAGGGTCAAGAATGAGATTCTTACCTGCAAGTGCCGGCGGAGTAAACATCCTGCCGCTCATCCAACCTGTAAGTACAGCAACAATTACCTTCATGCCGTGTTTTTTAACATATCCCAAAAATTCTTCGAAATGATTCATCATTTCTTCGTCAAGCCAGAATTCATCCGTGAGAACCGTTTTGCCGTGTAATCTGTATTCTCTCTTTGTGTTTTGTCCCTTGTAAAGGGTTTCAACCGGCTGAAAATCACGCCAGTTGGGAAAAACTCTCATATATTTTACGCCGTACTTTGAAAGTACCTCCAAATCCTTGTCAACGCTCTCGCCGTCCCAGTTTGCCCACATTTCGGTTCCGTATTTTGAACCCCAGTAGTTGCATCCAATCATGTAATTCATGATGTTACCTCCTTTGCATTAAAAGAAAATTGTTTTCTGTAAATATTATAAATGCAATGAATTTTGAGGTCAATGTAAATTGTGATGATGTTTTTGTAAAAACGAACTATGCTTATTTACGATTCTTTACATACTGTCCCGGTGATAACCCAATAGTGGCTTTAAAGGATTTTGAAAAATGATAGGCATCACAGTAACCTAAATGTGCTGCAATTTCCTTTAAAGTAAAGTGACCGCTTTCCAGCATTTCACGTGCAGAGCTTATCCTTAGTCTGTCACGGTATTCAGAAATAGTTACTCCGGTGTATTTTTTGAATTTTGAACGCATGTATGACGGAGATATAGAAAGAATTCTGCAAAGCTCGTCAAAAGAGTAGTTATTACCGAAGTTTTTATGAATGTACTGAATTGCTTTGTTAATATCACTGTCATTGTTTTCATCCACGTTGCGTAATTGACGGAAAATTTCTACATATAGACTTGTCAGCTTTGCACGGCAGATAATAATTGAGTCCCAGGTATGCCTCTGCCATATTTCGCATATTTCTTCAATTGCACGGTACAGCTTTTCATTGTCTGTGACTTTTGACGGTAATTCGGGAATTTCTTTTCCGTCGGTGCTGTAAATATCGTAGGCACTTGTTATATAGCAGCAAGAGCCGATTGAATGTATCTCGTATCTGTCACCTTTTTTTAATGGAAGAAGCGTTCCTTTGGAAAAAGAATATACGTCACCTTTTCTGTCACGGAAAGTACCGTTTCCATCGGTAAACAGTACAAAACCGTCCCATTGACGTCTGGGGTTCACAAAGTGAAAATCTCCAATTTCACGTTTTTGTATGATTGTATAAATATCAGAAATGTAAAAATCAAGTATGCCTTCCATATATAACACCTCGCCTACAGTATAATTATACATCAAAAATGAGTAATAATCAATAGAATAAAACGTAAAATCGGGCAAAATTAGAATTAATGACAGTCGAATTTTACATTGATTGAATTTAAATTTACATTGTATACAGTATGTGTGTATGCTATAATCACATCTGAGGTGATAAAATGCTTACATTTACCGATGTAATTCTGAAAAGTGCAACTCTCGGCGAGGAGAGTCTTATACCGGATATTCATGACGCATCTGCAAATCCTTTTTTCAACTGCGATGAAAGCATGAAGGATTACCCCCTTGAAAATCTTGGCAAGGGTTTGGTTAAAACCACGCTTCCGTATAAAATGCAGAATATGTATACAAGAACTCTTGAAGAAAAAAAGTATAAGGCAGCAATTCTTGAAAACGACTGTCTGAAAGCGGTTTTTCTTCCCGAGCTTGGAGGGCGTCTTTGGAAGCTCTACGATAAAAAGGAAGAGCGTGATATTGTTTATGAAAATGATGCCGTAATTTTTGCAAATCTGGGATATTCAAACGTATGGTTTGCAGGCGGTGTTGAATTCAATGTGGGTATGCGTGGACACAGTGCCTTTGGTTGCAGAAGTCTGTTTACACGTAAGCTTGAAGGAACATGCGGCAACGACATTCTTCAGATGTATGAGTACGAAGAAAAAAGAGGAGTTGTGTATTGCATAAATGCTACACTTGACGGTGATATGCTTCTTATCCATCCCGAAATTCATAATGTTTCAGGCAATGATACATATATGTACTGGTGGAG
>JAZQFS010000126.1:0-2663 GCA_045539625.1 Eubacteriales bacterium
AAATTCACCTTTCCTGCGCTTTATGAAGCATAAGGAATTTCGCCGTCTGCGGACGGCGACCAAAGGCTTCTCGCCTTTGGAAACTCGTTCGCTTTCTTATAAGAAAGCTCCGCAAAGAATTTTTTACGATTATACGACAAGCTAAAAGGGACTTCAGCACGAAGTCCCTTATCTTTTATTCACTTTACGTGCACACCGTAAACAAGAATTGATTTTCCTTGCCGTGAAGAAATCTCAACCTGCTTTACCGTCTTACTGTTATCAATACCTATTTCAAGTCTGTTTATCACATACTGTTCAAAATTCTTATCATATCCGAAAATTGCCGCCCTCGCTGCTTTTTCTGCTATGGGATTAATTCTCGATGAGCCGTTAAGTGCAAATGCGGTTGTAATTTCGGTGCCGTTGCACAGCGGCATGACAAGCGTGCTGTCATCGGTATAAAAAACTGTAATTTCACCGTATTTTTCGCCGTATTCTCCGCCAAGAGGATATGCTTTATCCATAGTCGTAAGTCCCGTTACAACAATCGTACTGCCTGTGGCACAGCCCGCAAAAGCTGCACTGTCTTTTTCGTCTGCAACGGCAGGAACATTGCAAAGACCGTCTACAGACTCAAGTACAGGTCCCGAAACAAGGCTTCGTCTTCTCATACTTTTTCTTGCTTCCTCAGACGCCTTTTCTTTTTCACGCACCTTATCAAGGTATTTATAAAAACCTTCCTCCTGTACCTTGCCGTCCGTTAATTCAAGGCTTGTACAGTTATCAAAGCTCAGTGCGCCGTCATTTTCCAGGATAAAGAAGGGGTGTTTTTTCTTTACGCTGTTTTCATCAAGGCTCATACCCTTTACAAAGGCATCATATATAAGCGTAGGTTTTCTGTATTTATCCACCACGCCCTCGTGAAGTGTACCGTCCGTACAGGCAGGCTCGCCTCGGTTATAGTCATTAAGCTCTGCAAAAAACCACAGAAACGCCCCTGCAAGTGCGCCGTCATCGTCATTATTCAGGTAAAGCTCATACATATTTTTCATAAAATCAAAGAGCAAATGAGGATTATTATACACATAAAATCCGCCCCATTCGGTAAACAGCAGCGGCTTATTACAAAGCTTTCTTGCACTTTCCGCCGCCCTGTCGAAGGTTGGTGCATAAGGGTGCATGGTATAAAAATCAAAGCCGCACTTATTATAATAAACGAGAGTATCGTCATCGCTCATGCAGTTTGCTCCCGAAACAAGGCGTGTGGGATCATATTTTTTGCACAGATGTGCACTGTCAACAAGAAATTTCTCCGTAAACCTACATTCATTGAAGCACAGCCAGAAGCCCACCGAAGCGTGGTTTCTGTCACGCAGGATTGTACGGCGAAGCACCTCAAGGCTTCCCCTGCTCACCTCTTCATCTGACGTATCCGACCACCACAGTCCCGGCTCCTCCGACACCATAAGACCTATTTTATCGGCAATATCAAGTGTCACCTTATTATGTGGGTAATGGACAAGGCGTACAAAGTTACAGCCCATATCCTTTATCATTTTTAGGTCGGAGTAAATTTCATCATAAGTCGGGCAATGTCCGCTGTCACCTACAGGCTCGTGCTTACAGATGCCTTTCAGATAAATATCCTTACCGTTAAGCACAAAGCGGTGGCGTGAGCATTTAAGCTCCTTAAAGCCAACATTTGCACTGTAGGTATCGGTTACCTTACCGTCGCACATAAGCTTTACAACCAATTTATAAAGCACTGGGCTTTGGGGACTCCAGGTCTTTACATCGCAAAGCTTTACTGTTTTTGGGCTACTGTCCTGACAGTATGACAACACCTTATCATCTTCAAGGAACAGCTCTATTTCATAGCTTTCCTTTTCCGGCGTACTGCTCACCGCTTCAACGATTACAAGTGCATTCTTAAAGTCATCGCAGAGCTGCGGTTTAAAAAACACATCTTCAATAAAGCTTTCGTTTTTATAAACAAGGCTGACATCTC
Organism: Eubacteriales bacterium; assembly: GCA_045539625.1. GTDB lineage: Bacteria > Bacillota > Clostridia > Oscillospirales > CAG-382 > UMGS1387. The sequence continues at coordinate 1,991 of JAZQFS010000126.1, forward strand.
TTATTATACCGCCGAAATTTTCCCAGCCTTCGGTAGGTCCGAATTTAGGCTTTATATCTTCAAGCTCCACTTTAAGTGTGTTATACTTTTCTCTGACAAGATGTGTTACATCAAAGCTGTATTCGCTGTAAGGAAGCATCTCGCCAACAAGTGTGCCGTTAAGATACACAAGGGCATAATACGTAATTCCGTCAAATTTCAGGAATACTTTATCGGATTTTGCGGTCAAATCAAAGGTGCGTTCACATTCGGAATGTCCTACTGCAAGGCGTGAAAAGGGCACTGACATCTGTGTTGTCTTACCCTGTCCTATTCTATATTGCCAAGTGCCGTTAAGTGATTGTACCGTCATAGCCTTTGCCTCCTGATTTTCCGATTTATGGGATTATACCACATTAATTTTCACCTGTCAACCGAAATGTAAAAAAAGAGGCTGATTTCTCAGCCTCAAAGCTTGTCGCAAAACCATTGTGAAAGTTTAGGTCAAGCCTTTTAAAAGGCTTGCTGGATCCTGTGGCAGAGCCTTGGTCGCCGTCCGCAGACGGCGAAACTCCTTATGCTTCATAAAGCGCAGGAAAGGTGAATTTTTCGTCCTAAAAGGACGAAAAAGAGGAAAACCCTCGCCGGGGGTTTTCCTAAAACGTGAGATAAAACATACTTTTTGGCAAGCTCA
>JAZQFS010000127.1:0-24752 GCA_045539625.1 Eubacteriales bacterium
TTCCTCAAATACCAAAGGAAGTGACAATATCATCTCCAACGGCTCTGTAATTGCGGTTGCCGACGGTCAGGCAATGATGATTGTTGAACAGGGCAAGGTTGTTGAATTTTGTGCAGAGCCCGGTGAATTTACATACGATACATCAACAGAGCCTTCAATTTTCGCAGGTTCTCTCGGTGACAGTATAAAGGAAACCTTCAAGACCATCGGTAAGCGTTTCACCTTTGGCGGCGACACAGCAAAGGATCAGAGAGTTTACTACTTCAACACAAAGGAAATTATGGGCAATAAGTACGGAACGGCAACACCTATTCCTTTCAAGGTAGTAATCAACGAGCAAATGGGACTTAAGCTTTCCGTTGACATCCGTTGCAACGGTGAATATACATATAAGCTTACAAACCCGCTTCTTTTCTACACAAATATCGCAGGTAACGTATCCGATTCCTACGAAAAGACAGAATGGGAAGATATTTTAAGAAGCTCACTTTTAGATGCCCTTCAGCCTGCTCTTGCATCTGTTGCGGCACAGAGAATTGAGTACTTCGAGCTTCCGGGTCATACGGTTGAAATCAAAAACGCTCTTACAGAGGTGCTCAAACCCGACTGGACAGAAACACGCGGTATCGAGCTTGTAAAGCTGACAATCAATTCACTTTCTATCCCCGAAGACCAGAGAAAGAAGATTACAGAGTGGGAAGAAAACGCAATGACCACAAATCCCATGATGGCAGGTTCCCGTCTTGTTGGTGCACAGGCAGATGCAATGCGTACTGCGGCTGCAAACGAAAACGGCGCAATGCAGGGCTTTATGGGTATGGGCATGGCGATGAACGCAGGCGGAAATAACGCTCAGAATTTCTTTGCAATGGGACAGCAGCAACAGCAGGCTGTACCCAATCCTCAGGCAGCCCCAAAGGATTCAAGTGCGGCAATGGGTTGGAAGTGTGCTTGCGGTGCAGTCAATACAGGTAAGTTCTGCTCGGAATGCGGTGCTAAGATGCCTGTAGTTGAAGTCTGGACATGTGCTTGCGGATCTGAAAATAAGGGCAAGTTCTGTACCCAGTGCGGTGCAAAGAAGCCTGCAGGAGCAGTTCAGTATAAGTGCGATAAGTGCGGTTGGGAACCCGAAAAGGGAAGTGTTCCTCCAAAATTCTGCCCCGAATGTGGAGATAAGTTCGATAATGACGACATAATCTGATTTGTTTTTTTGTGTATAACGATTGTGGTTATTTGTTTATAAAAGTGTGACTCTTTTAATGATAAGTATGTTTTTTGTTCAATAAGAATGTTACACTATTAACAAATTTGATGTAAAAATGAATTTAACTATTACAAAAATCTAAAATCGGTTAACATTTTTTACATAAACTATTGACAAAATTCGACAGTAGGTGTATAATATACACAACTAAAGAGAATCGGTTGCAAAAACCCGTTTCCCTGTAGTAATTTACAGGAAGGAGGAAATTCACAATGGGAGTTGCTTCATTAGTACTTGGTATTGTAGGTCTCGTACTTTCTTTCTTTGGTCTCGGCATCTTTGGTGCAGTTATCGGCCTTATCGGTATCATTCTTGGTGCTCTTGCCAGAAAGAATCCTGAAAAGAAGGGTGTAGCTACAGCTGGTCTTGTTCTTTCAATCATCGCTGTTGTTCTCGGCCTTATTTTCTACATCGCATGTGCAGCATGTGTTGGCGCAGTTGGCGCAGCAGCCGGTCTTTAATTCTTATTAAGAATCGGATAAAACGATTATCCCTGCCTTATGGCGGGGATATGTCATTTAAGGAGAAAATAAGAGGTATTGTATGTATCCTTTCATAAATATATTGGGTAAAAGCATACCCACATACGGGCTTTGTATGCTTATCGGGCTGTTTGTTGTTGCGATATTCGGAAGCTTGCGAGCAAGAAAAAAGAATATCCCCGTAGAAAATGTAATTGTTGTTCTTGCCACTTCTCTTGCTTTTATTCTTCTCGGCGGCGGACTGCTGTATATACTTGTAACGTATTCCTTTGGCGATATTGTTGAATTTGTTTCCAAAGGCGACTTTTCTTTCCTTACAAGCGGCGGAATTGTGTTCTACGGCGGACTTTTCGGTGCTGTTGTGGGAGCTTTGCTCGGTGCTAAGATTTCCAAAACAAGCAAAAGCGATATTTGCGAGACAATGGTGCCGTTTGTTCCCTTTGCACACGCTGTGGGAAGAGTAGGCTGTTTTCTTGCAGGCTGCTGTAACGGTATGGAGTATGAAGGCTTTGGTGCGGTTTACTATAAAAACTCCATCTTCGGACTTTCGCCTCATCAGGGATATTTTCCCGTACAGCTCGCCGAAGCTTTTCTTAATTGCATAATAGGTACCGTGCTTGTGGTATTTTCAAAGAAGGCAAAGCGAAAAGCCGACATAGTTTTTCTTTATCTGCTTCTTTACGGCTTTGCAAGATTCGGACTTGAGTATCTGCGCGGCGACGAAATAAGGGGCATTTACTTTGGCATATCCACTTCTCAATGGATAAGCATTTGTCTTGTAATTTGTGCTGTCGGATACTTTGCGGCAGTGAAAGTTTTTAAAAGAAAGAATAATGCTTAGGTAAATAGAGCGGAGAAGCTTTTAATGGCTTCTCCGCTTTTGTACTTGTTATGCTTGTTTGATTATTGCCTGCTCACGCTCGATTGTAGCTTCCTTAATCAAAATGTAAGCGGTAGATGCTATGGGCACGCTTAACAGCATACCTACAGTGCCTGCTGTGCTGCCTCCCACCGTGACAGCTGCAAGTATCCAGATGCCCGGAAGATTTACTCTGCTTCCCATAACCTTCGGATAAATCAGATTTCCTTCAAGCTGCTGCAGAATGAGAAGGAATATGAGAAAAATCAGTGCTTTCAGAGGATTTACTGTAAGAATCAGAAAACAACCAACAGCTGTACCTATAAATGCACCTACTACGGGAACAAGAGCCGTAACGCCTACAAGCACACTGACCATGGGAGCATACGGAATGGAAAGAATTGTCATTCCGATAAAGCAAAGAGAGCCAAGTATCAGTGCCTCAATGAACTGTCCCGAAATAAAGTTGCGCAAGTTTGTGCTTGCAACATTGCCTGCGTGTATTAACCATAAAGCAAAGTTTTTTGGAAACCAGGCTTTGACAATTCTGGAGGATTGGCGTTTGAGAGTGTTTTTGCAAAACAGAATGTAGACGGCAAAGACTATAGAGATGAAGAAACTGTAAATGCCGTTGAAAACCGAGCCTATGGTGTCAAAAGCAGTGTTTACGATTGTGCCCGATTGGTCTTTAAGATATGACTGGGCAGAATCTATCATCTTTTCATAGTCAAGATTATAAAGATATTCGCCGAATGGCAGAGCCTCAATTTCTTCAAGACTCATACCTTTAAGCTTTTCTGCGTAGTCCATGATGCTGTCGGCAATAACCTTTACTGCGTGTGAAAGCTCAGGTACAATAAGAAAGATAATACCAACAATTATGCCGATAATAAGCAAAATTGAAATAATAAAACAAACAGGCGACTTTATTCTTTTAATAAACTTTTTTTCCGAAGACTTGAAAATATGCTTTTCAAAAAACTTCATCGGAACATTGATGATAAGAGCTATGGCAAGTCCTAAAATCAATGGCTTTACGGTAGAAAATATACCTTTGATAAAAAGGGCGACTTGTCCGATGTTCTGAAGTGCAAGAAATATGATTATACAGGCTGCACATATTGCGATAATCCATTTTGAATACTTTTTGACGTTGTTACCTAAAAAATCCATAGTTAAACCACCCTCCAATTATATTATATCACAAAGTATATTACTTGTACGTTAATGAGCTTTAAATATTGAATATACATTAATTTAAAACTTGACTTTTTTTATTAATGATGTATAATAATTATAGGTTAAAACAAGGAGATGTAAATATGAAACGTTCAGAAATTAACAGAGCGATTCTTGCAGCAAAGGCAAGACTTGATGAGTACAATATAACACTTCCCGTGTTCGGATATTGGTCAGAACAGCAGTGGAAGGAAAACAGCGACAGAATAGACCGCATCAGAGAAAGAATGCTTGGCTGGGACGTTTCCGATTTCGGAAGCGAAGATTTTGCACATTGCGGAGCAGTTCTCTTTACCGTAAGAAACGGCGATAAGAACGATCCCAATACCACATCGCCTTATGCTGAGAAGTATATCATTCTTGAAGCAAAAACACAACAGCAGATACCTTACCATTACCATATTTCAAAGGCTGAAGATATTATAAACAGGGCAGGCGGCGTGCTTGTGGTACAGCTTTATAACAGAACGGCTGACGATAAGCTTGATGAAATAACACCTGTTGAGTTTTATATGGACTGCATCAAGTATACCGTAAAGCCGGGTGAGCTTATCAGAGTAATGCCCGGTAACAGCATTACAATTGAGCCGTATATGTTCCATAGATTCTACCCTGAAAAGGCTGAGGGCTTGCTTGTTGTTGGTGAAGTCTCCAAGGTTAATGACGATAACAATGATAATATTTTCCTTGTTAAGAGCACAAGATACTGTGAAATTGAGGAAGATGAGCCGAAAGTATATCCTCTTTGCAACGAGTATTAAGGAGCAAAACATAGCATGAATAAAGGAAAATTTGACGGGATACTTCTTGTAACAGACCTTGACGGCACATTGCTGAAACACGATAAGTCGATTTCAAAGGAAAACATTGATGCAATAGAGTATTTCAAGGCAAACGGCGGTAAATTTACGATTGTGACAGGACGTGTTCCCGTGGCGTTTGCAGGTATTGATAAAATAGTAAAACCAAATGCACCTATTGGCTGTGTAAACGGCGGCGGGATATATGACATTGAACAGGAAAAGCTTGTGTGGGCACAGGTTGCCGACAGAAAGATTCTTGAATTTCTGGCATATGCAGATGAAGTAATGCCCGAGGTAAGCCATCAGGTGAATACAACGGAAAAAATATGGTTTACCAAAAACACCGAAGCAATGGAATACTTCAGAAAAGCTACGAATGTTGCTAATTTAACCTGCCACTACAGCGAAATTAATGAGCCTGTCTTGAAAATAGTTTTTTCGGATTTGGATGCCGAAAAAATCAGCAAATTAAAAGAGCTTATTGAGAAACATCCTCTTATGACAGAGTTTGACGGGGTGTCGTCTGAACCGATTTTATATGAGGTACTTCCAAAGGGCATCAGTAAAGGCGTGGTTATCCCCAAGCTTTGCGATATGCTGCGTATCAGTATTGAAAGAACGGTTGCCGTAGGCGACAACAATAACGATGTAACGATGCTGAAAACTGCTAAAATCGGCTATGCGGTTGCCAATGCTTCAGATGAGGCAAAGAAAGCTGCTGACAGAATAACCGTCAGCAACGAAGAAAGTGCAATTGCCAAGATTGTGGAAGAGCTTGACAGGGGAGTAGTAACTCTTTAACTTGCAGAAAGAATATATGTGAAGGCAGGATTTAGCTTTTACCATATGAATTGATTTAACACAGGGCGGACAGATTTGTTACTGTTTGCCCTGTCTTAATAAATATTTTTTGCTTTTTTGAAAAAAAGACTTGACAAATACTATTCTTTGTGATATACTATCCAAGTAAGTTAACTGGCCCGTTGGTCAAGCGGTTAAGACACGGCCCTTTCACGGCTGTAACATGGGTTCGATTCCCGTACGGGTCACCATTCGAGAACCAAGCGAACACTCTCCACTTCGTCAGTGGTTGTTTTGTCTTGGTTCTTCATATTTGATAACAAAAATGCGGTTTTTATACCGCATTTTTTATTTCATCCCTTCCCACAACTTAATAAATAAATCATCGGCATACTTGTATGTCCAAAGCCAGTTGATAGTCTGTTTTTCAAGTCCTGTCTTGTCCTCGACGTTGCAGGCACAGGAAACTGCGTACTCGTGCTTTTCCTTGTCGGATAACTGCTCTTTGTACTCATATACACCGATTTTGTTGGGGATTCCTGTAAACTCTGTAATGTCAAGGTCGTCGTAGCTGCTGCCTTTGACACGAAGCTCAAGATGCGTGTGTGCTCCGGTAGAGTTGCCTGTGCTTCCCATAATGCCAAGAGCCTGTCCCTTTGATACACGCTCACCGTTCTTTACCTTGAATGAACCTTTCTTTAAGTGCATGTAGTAAACACGCCTGCCGTCATCCATGGTAATAACAATGTAATAACCCGCACCACCTGCTTCGTATGCCGTTCTGACAATACCTGGACTAATGGAATATACCGTAGTGTCATCAATGCCTACAAGGTCAAGCCCTTTGTGATATGTACCTTTTTTGCCTGTAATTGGGTCTGTACGCACGCCTCTCGGACTTGTAACACGAAAAGTTCCCTTAAAACAGCTAATCATTTTTGCCACCGTCCAGCTTGTCTTTCGTCTTGTCTATAACCTCGTCAAGCACGTCAACTGCCTTTGCATCAATAAAGCCCTCGGTAATCAGATAGGCTATAACCGAAGCAAGCACAGCAATAATTCCCTCAACCTCACTGCCCGAAGCTATAACGCCGATTCCCGTAAGTACACCTGCCATTGATGCTATGAATTTTCTACTCGATATTTTTTTCATAAAAGCTTTCATATTCCTCTTTCTCCTTTCCAATCTTTTTTTCAAATGCCGATTTTGCAAAATATCCTGTCATTGTTGCAATTATTGATATTACCGCCTGTATTGATAACGTTTCAGCAATCTGCTCTCTGCCTAAGAAAGCAAGTATGTATGATAAATATACCCATATTAAGCCGTTTACTAAAATGATAGTCAACCACTTTTTTGTGTATGTTACGTACTTTTTGCCGTGTTTTTTCTTCCTTTTTTCAAATACTCTTGTGAAAATAAGCCACATAATAAAAAGCGTACAAGAAAATATTGCCATTAAGCCAAAATATGCAAGTATTGTTTTTGCTATGTCCATTTAAAAACCTCCCTTTGCAAGAAGATATGCGACAACTGCACCCACAACGGTGTATAGGACTTTTTCAACAACACCCTCCCACCGCTTTGCAGGCTTTTCAATGAGCTTTTTGACGTCGCCTTTCATCTCCTTGACATCTCCCTCCATGTCCTTTTGCTTTTCTGCAATGATGGCAACGCTTGTTACAAGCTTCTCTGTATCGTCCTGACGTTTTTCAAGACTTTCGATTCTGTGAGTGTTGGACTTTGACCTGTCCTCAACTCTTGTAAGTCTGTCGTGCTCCATCTCTGTCATGTGATTTCCTCCGTAATTATCAAGTTTTCTGTAATCATATCTTAGACGATTTATCTCTTTCCTCATTAATTTTCATCATCTATAAAATGAACGATTTATTTAATTAAATACCATATACAAATTTAACAAAAACCTTCTTTTTAGAAGATGTGTCAAGACTTGCGATACTGGTATCAAACTCTATCTGTATGCTACAACCATAATTTAACGTAGTGTTGGTTATCTTGCTTGATAAATCACCTGTAACAGAAAGTGAATACGGTAAAAGTGAAGCGAGAGCGGGTGGTACACCGTCAGCAAAATCCCTCTCACTGCCAAGCAATCTTATGTTGTCCAATAAAAGTTTTTTGCCCGAAATACGTGTATCGGCTGTAAATCTTGCACTATAAATACCCGACCTTTCAACCGTTGCAACGCCATTCAGCAACGAGATACACAACGGGACAGTTGTTACTTTTGGCTGAATACATACAGTGTCGCATTGCATCAATCCTATTCCGTTTTTAAACAGCTTGTGTGGCTGTTTGACGAAAGCTGTACCGACTACCACTCCAAGTGATTTTGCATATTCGATAGCTTTTTTAGACGCCTCCGCCAACTTCGCATTGTTCCAAGCATCTGTAGTGGATTTTGTATAAATGTTGATAGTGCAGTTAGGACTTGTAGCAAGTAAATTGTCAATTTCCGCATTTGTTAATGTTGCACCCTGTGCGTATTCTTTAACCACAGAAATCATAACTCTGTGATTGCTTTGTTCAGCAACTTGTTTAACAGAGTTGAGTGAAAAAGAATTCACAATGCAATGCTCTGTGAAATCGTAGGCTTCGAGCAGTCTTAATAATTCAGGCACAACTACATCCATATGTTTGGTACGAATTACGATGTAAGGCTGTACCTCAAATTCTTTACAAACAATCAAGAATTGTTCTAAATCGCAAACTTTTGGATGGTACTCTACTCTTGTACCTACACCGTCAACATAGATTGTATTGATATGATATTTTCTTGCGTATTCACAAGCCATACATTCGGCATATGTCATATCATGAATAACTCTTGTGTTTTCGCTGTTAGCATTATAATTCGTAATATAGCCGTCACTGTCAAATGTAAATCTATCATCGTGACACATTACAAGCTTCCCATCACTTGTAGGCTGAACATCTCCTTTGAGCCAACGAAAACCTGCTATAGCGGCATTAACATAAGCAAGCTCTGTGTTTATATATCCCAAATCCGCACCATTACTATACGCAATCATAATTGGCTTGTCGTTAAATCTCTGCCGTTTCGATATCCAATGTTCTGACAGAACATCTAAATTGTCTGGTAACAAAGCATCAACTTCTTCTTTGGTGTATACATCGTCACTGTCAGCCTTGGATGAAAGCAACGTGTCTGCCTGCTCTTTGGTGTACACATCTTCCGCATCTGCCTTTGATGAAAGCAACGTGTCCGCCTGCTCCTTGGTGTATACATCTTCTATATCTGCCTTTGATGAAAGCAACGTGTCTGCCTGCTCTTTGGTGTACACATCTTCCGCATCAGCCTTTGATGAAAACAACGTGTCCGCCTGGTCCTTGGTGTACACATCTTCCGCATCAGCCTTTGATGAAAGCAACGTGTCTGCCTGCTCTTTGGTGTACACATCTTCCGCATCAGCCTTTGATGAAAGCAACGTGTCCGCCTGGTCTTTGGTGTACACATCTTCTATATCTGCTTTTTTATCAAGTTCGCTTGCGGCCCTCTCTGATATACTTACAGCTTCAGCTGCCACCATTGCTACCTTATCCATCTGCATAACTGCCTGCTCCCACAAATCAGGATTAGCTGCAGCTGTATCATTACCCGGGTTTGCACTGTCATTGACAATTCCCAGCCATACGTTCACGCTTGGAATGACTATAACTCCGTCTCGCACTCCATAAACGCCGCAATATACTGCAAGTCCTTTAGCCGGTGTTACTTCAGGGGGGAGAAAGCATTCATTTGACGTTTCAAGTTTCACATCTTTTGTTATATCGCCAGCCTTGAACACTGCTATGCGTGTTAGACCTTCCCATTCAGGAGAAAAAGAGAAACTGACAGGAACAGCGTTAACCTGTCCTACTGTCAGGGTATCTCTTGTAATAACCTTTGCATTTGTCTTTGTTACTTCAATTTTTATCATACTATTACTCCTTCCCACTCGGCGGACAGAATGCCTCTTTCATAGTTATAGCTTTGTTTACAGATTACACATTTTATTTCCTTCCCTTTGTGTTGAATCACTACAACATCACCCAGCTGTCTGAGTATGTTTCCTCTGTCACGAACTTTCACATAGTTGCATAGGTCACTTGGCATAACCTCAAGCGATACATATTGACTGTTTGAAATCACTTCAAATGTATCGTATGAGGGTTCTTTTAATGTAAGTGTACCATCGTCTGATACAAACAGACTCGTCGTCAATCTATATTCATCGGGGTATTTATTTAGTTTTGTTATACGGTTTAAAACGATGTAATAAGTTTCTTTGACTATAGCCCAGTTATCTTCACCACTACCTCCGAATACTCCTGAACCGTGTTTAAGTACATCATTTATATAATCCGTTACATAAACGCTTTCGCTGTATCCGCACGCAGATATTCCTCCTGCCAAAATTTCACTTGTCGTATATGGGGAAGAATGCTCTATATCATGCAATATGTCATATGCAGTAGTATAATGATGGGAGAATTTGGGTTGTGATATAAGGTCAGTATATTCAAGTGTTACGGTATTTGCCTCCTGCAAAAGGCTTGAATAAAAGAAACGACCTTTTTGCACAAATTCAGGTTTTGAACCGAATGCAACCGATGACAAATAAAAATTACACGCTGCATACTCATTCAGTTGATAATAAGCATTGCTTTGGTTCATAATGTTGAAAAACATATCTGAATTATCTACCGTCACACTTATTTGACAGCGTGGCGTGTTTGTGCTTTTCATAAGACACTCTTGAGTAAGTCTTGCACTGAGTATCCTTTCCGAAGGATATGACACAATAAGGCTCCCATCAGGCAAGAAAAGGTCAAACTTTGCATCACTCTTTCTTTCATCAGCATATGGGAATGTGTTTTCATTCACTATCACTGTTGACAACCTCCTTAGCTTTAAGGACAATCTTAACATTATGCCATACAGCACCGTTCTCGGTTAGTTTATATGCTTCAGCTGTCGGATAGATAACACTGTACAATTGAGTTCTGACTTTATTGTCAACATCCAGCACGGTTGCTGTGACATACCTTCGTCTTCTGAGCATCGGCATAAGGTCGTCAAATATAGCTTGCGGCACATAGTCATACACGTAGGTCACGTTTTTTCTAAAGCCGACTACATCAAACATTTCTGTTCCGTCGCTCATAACGGTAGCGGTCCCCTCAAGTTCTCCTGCGTGAGTTATGTTCCTTGTTTTTGGAAATGTGACGGTGTTAATACCGTCACTGATAACAAGCATATGCATTTACGCCATTCCTTTCTGTTTTGCTACGCCGATAATCGGGTCATAGATTATTTCAGCAACTTTATACTTATCAAGAAAGACCTCAAGGTTTATTATTTGCTGTACAGTCTGCTGACCTTGAATTACAGGTACGTTGGCTGTGCCTGTCTGTGAAGGTGAAAGCTTAAGCTGCATACCGGACAGCTTTTGCGACAGCTGATTTTCAAAGCCGTTAAATCCTTCAAGCAGGTTTCTTTTAAATGCTGCTGCCGAATTGCTTCCAAGAATTGCAAATTTTGCTTCAAAATCAAGGTTGATGGCTTCCCAATCAATGCTGTTCGCAACCTCTTCCATACCTTTTTCAAGCTTGTTGGCGCTTTCTCCGACTGACTCCATACCTCTCGCCATATCGTCCATACCGTCACTTATTTCATCGGTCTTATCATTGAAAAGTGCTATGCCTGCCACAAGTCCGGCTACTGCGCCGACAACGCCTGTTACAATAAGTACAACGGGATTTGTCATAAGTGTTGCATTGGTAACAGCAAGAGTTGCGTTTGTAGACATAAGGCTTGTGTTCATAAGGTTAATTAACGGAGTAAGAGTTGTGACAATCTTTAGTGCAATAAGTGCTCCAACGAACACCATAAAGCCCTGTGCTATTTCAGGCACGTGATTTAAAGCCCAGCCTAAAGCATCAGTTATAAGCGGTTCAAACGCTAACAGAAGCTGTGTGGCAGCTTCAGATGCTTCGGCAAATGACGGGGCAAGTTCACCAGCGATACGGTTCTTAACGCCTTCAATTGTGGCTTGGGACTCCATCTGTGTTTTATTGAGGTCCTCAAGTGCTCGGAGTGTTCCTCCGTCGAGAACGGCACCGATGTTTGACGCTTCTTGCGCATACCTCTGAAGCGTTGATATGCCCTCAGAAGACATTACCTGTGCAAGCTGGGTTGAAGCTCCGCCTAAGAGTTTAGCAGCAATTGCGTTTCGCTCGGTCTCGTTTGCAACATTGCCAAGTGCTCTCATTGTTTCTTCCCAGATTGTCTGCGAGTCCTTTAAATTACCTGTGTAATCGGTAACGGATACGTTAATCTGATTAAACATCCTTGCTGTCTCGGATGCAGGGTCTTGTGCAGCATCAAATGCCTTTTCGCTCAAGTCTTTCATTGAATCGGTTAGCATATCGACATCAAGTTTTAACTGTTGTGCAGCGTAGCTAAGTTCCTGATAGCTCTGAGCCGACATTCCTGCCTTTTCAGCACTTGAAGTGATTTCTCCGGCTTTTTGAGCACTTTCGGAAACCATATCGTTCAATGATGTGAGTCCCGCCTTGATGGCACCGAGTGCACTGTTTACCATATCTTTTACAGTGTTGAATTCGTTCTGAACATCCTGTGCCCAAAAGCTTACTTTTTCGGAATTTTCCTGAAGGTCTCTGCCGTTTTCGTCCAGTGCTTTACCGTTGTCATTAAGTGCTTCGATGTTTTTATCTATAGCATTGTTGTTCTGAATAATTTGTTTTTCATACTTAACAAGGTCTTTTTCAAGTTTAAGAGCAGCTGTACTATTTTCACCGTACTTTTCAGCAACCTCATCGTGCTGTTTTTTCGTAGCTTCAACTGCTTTTTCAAGCTGCTCGTTCATCTGTGTGAGGATTTTAGTCTTTTCACTCAACGCTTCCTCAGACTTCTCGTTTCCTTCAAATGATACGGCAGTCTTTTCAAGCTGAGCCTGCAGCACGCCCATTTCGGCGTTGATATTCTTTATTTGATTACGAAACTCAGCTTCACCGCCAAGCCCTATTGTTGGTCCTATGTTCCTGCCTGCCATTTATCTCACTCCAAGTCTTTTGGAAACATTTCTTCGTCATCGGTGACGGAAAGCTTCATAACGCCTTCCTCAATCTTATAACATGATAAAAGGTCATAGAATTCACCGTACTTTAATATGTCAAACTCTTTTTTTGACAGACCGAGTTTTAGTCTGTAATACTCATACCACGCAGGACTTATTATGTGTCCTGCGTGGCTGTCACGTTTTTTATTTCTGCTCCGACTATCTCTGCATCAATGCTTGTTTCAGTGCTTTCCTTGATAGCATCGCAGACTGCCACAAATAAAGGAGCATATTCGTGAGGTCTGCAGGAAGCTTCCATAACCTCGGCACTTTTGAATGAAGGCTCGCACTCTTCAATAATGCTTGCATTGATATTAAGCTGATGTGCTACAAAGAAGGTCGCTTCATTTTGTGCATCTGCATCTTTTGTGTCGGACAGCACTTCACGAAGTGCCGTAAGAGAACCGTACTTTCGGGTAATGGCTGTAACTGCCTTCATACCCATATATAATGGGATGTTCTTACCGCCTGCATTTGCTCTGACCATATGTTATTCCTCCTGTGATGCCTGCTGTGCATCTGTGATATTGAGAAGCTCTTTGATATAAGCTATAGCATTATCCTTTTTGCTGAAGGTTGCTTCGCTCTTCCAACGGCGCTTCTCAGAGTGGTCACGATGAACGACTGCTTCAACGGTTCTTGTCTGGAAAGAAAGTGTCTTGCCACGTGTTGCAGCTGTTACACCGGGCATCTTGAACTTGATTCTCGGCAGCACAATTGCACGGTAAGAGTACACACCTTTCTTTTTCTTCTCAATAACAAAGCCGAAGCCCAGTTCTGACTCTTCCTGTTCATCATCGTATATGATTTCCTGAATCGTTTCATCACCGACCGTACGTTCTTCAAGTTTAGCACCTGTAATGTCGGATACAACTCCGTCCTCAAGGTCTGATACATCAATTTTTAATGCACCGCTTGAGAAGCTGTAGTCCGCATCTTCAAGACCGTCATCGCTGTAAAGCTCGGTTTCGTTTGCGGTGACGGTGTTTTCAATATTTGTCATTCTTGCGAACTTACCGCCGCCTTCATAAGTGGGTGAGCCGTCATTTTCTTTGTATTTTGCGTAAAAGGAACTTGATACGCCTGTAATTGCCATTGTTTAGCCCTCTCTTTCATTAAGCTCTACCACACCGTCAACACCTATATCGTATACGGTGTGGTTGTATTTTGTGTCTTCCTCGTATGATGTTGCCCCTATAGTTACATCAAAGCCTGCATCAAACAGCAATTCGGCAATTTCTTTCTTTGCAGAGTGAGGATTGTTCTTTGTAAAATAGTGCAGTTGCAAGGATGTGTAATCATTCTCAGGAGCATTATCGGAAAAGTTGTCGTAAGGCTCTGATACATAATTAAACACTATGTATTCGTCTTTCTTTTCTCTTGCAAAATCCGCATAAATCGGAAGTTTTGTCGGTGCAAGAGATTTTTTTATAAGCTCATTTACATTCACAGTCCCATCTCCTTTGTTTTTTTGTCGATTGCTTCTTGCATTGCTTGTGTTGCTTCTGCCTCCGCCGCCCGTGCTGCCATATCAACGTAAGGCTTAGGCGGTTGGTGTGATGTGCCATACTCAATGTGAGCTGCTATGTTTTTTGCCGGGTATAGATATTTCTTTCCCGATTTGGAGGTTGTTTCGTGGTCGCCTACTGGTGCGGCTATAGCGAAGTGTTCTCCTGTTTTCGAATTCTTTTTGACATATGCTTTTACGTTCTTTTCAAGCTTCCCTGTGATACGGTGCTTTTTCAGTGCCGCCTTCAGTTGCTTTTTCAACGGATTCTTACAAGCTGATACAACAGCTTTATAAAAGCTGTCATCGGTACCAAGCTTATTAATTGAGTCAAGGTATTCTTTAGGCATCTTAATATCAAGCCGTGCCATTGTCCTCAACCCTCTCGCACATAAGCTCTATATCATAAACACCCGATGAATAAGTGCGGTAAATACGGTAAGTATTACCGTTGTAATAAGCTTTGTTGTGCCCGTCATACTCATCACGATTTACGCACAGCACTATGTCAGCGGAAAAACCACTCTGAAGAGCTTTGAAGAACTCTTCCCGTGTAACGCTTTTTTCCTCGGCAAAGACTTCTCTCTCGTCAACAACCTTAACTCCGTTCTTATAACCGTCTTTATCCAGGACTTCCTTCGTTTTTGTAAGAATTACGATTTCATTCTTCACTTACGTCCAACCGCCTCTCGGAGGAAAAACTCATGGTCTTTACAAGCTCGTCAAAGGATGCCTTATATCTGTCAGCCTCGCCGTTGAAGTCGTGCAGAAACCTCAGATAATGCTTCACGGCACGTACAACAAGCGGATCGGATTCATCCGGCTTTATGCCTGCAGTCCTTATTATTTCAAGTGCCGCTTCTATATCCTCGGTGATTGATGAGTCAAGATATGTAACTGAACTCTTACGAAGGTCAAGCTTTACGCTTTCAAGTAAATCCATGAGTATTTCCTTTCTTATGCCTTAATTACACGGTCTTCTTCTTGATAACGGAAAAGCCCTTATAAGCTGTTACGTTACCGCCGAGTGTTGCATCACCCATAATGGTGTTGAGACCCTTGTTAAACTGGAAGTCCTTTGATACGGTGATTTCAAAATCACCGAAGAGACCCATAGTATAACATTCGGGGTCACCGTAAAACATTGTGGGTACACCTTCAGCAGATGCTGTTGCCTTGCAGTGTGCATTGGCATGGGAACAGATGGTGTAAGGCACCGAGAGACCGCCGTTCTTAATAATACCTGTGTTGGGATTTGAGCCGTCAGGCGTGATTTCATACACTGCCTTAAGCTCGTTCTTGCCACGTACCTTGCCAAAAGCATCAAGATCCTGCTTGTTGAGGTAAAGACGGGCAAATCCGCCAGCCTCTTCATCAGAGCCGTGACCGAATACGATTGTTGAGAGTGTGTTCTGGTCGATTTCGCCAGAGATAACGATTTCGTGACAAATTGCATTGCCTTCTTTGTCTTTGGCATTATATACACCCATCATATTGCCGTCGGTGCTGCCTCTGACGATGAGCTTTGCAGCAATTCTTCTCAAGCCCTTGTAAGCAAGCTCCTTGACCTTTTCTTCGTACTTATGAGGACTTACCTTCTCGTACTTCTTTGAGATGCTTGCCATAACCGTAATATCGGTATTCTTAATGCAAGCAATACCGAGGTCGGGATCTTTCTCGTTTGCAGCGTCTCCCTCGGCTCTTTCTTCGCCCTCAAGAACGGTCTTTGCAAACGGAACGTCAATACCGCCTGTGCCTGTCAGGTCTTCTGTGTTGACCTGGTCAATAAGGGAAGATACGGCACGAGGTGCATCGGTGATGTCGTCTGTTGTCTTTGTAGGAGAAGCAATTTTTCCTGAAGAAACAAGCAGACTTCTCATTTCTGCGTTTGTGATTTTGGTGCGCTTTTCCTTCATAAAGGACTTGGATGCGTTTTTCTTTTCACCTGTTCCCACAGCATTTCTCTGAACGCCGAGACGTGTAAGCATGTTTCTTCTTGCAGCACCTTCATCATCGGCACCGCTTTCAAGTTCTTCCTTCTTTGCAAGCAGTTCCTGCTCTTCATCGTTAAGACTGTCGATTTCGGTTTCGATGTCTTCCTCTGTTACGGGGTTGCCTTCGATGTCGGTAAGAGGTGTGCCCTCATTTTCCAGCATTTCGGCGATGGACTTCTTTCTGTCCTCGATTTCCTTGAGTCTTGCGTTAATCTGTTCAAGAGACATTTTTTCTTCTTTCCTTTCAATTTTGGTTTTATTTTTATTGTTTTTAAGTTTTTCGCTAAGGTCTTTTCTGCTTCTTGCAAACACTTCGGTTTCATCGTAAGCAGGTGTTTCTGTAGCAGAAACATCAAACACAGCTGTAATTTCGGTTATACGTCTTACGTTTTCACTGTCGAACTTGTTACAACCTTCTGCAGGTATGAAACAGAACGACATCTGTGTGATATAACCGCCCTTGATTTCTTCCCACAGCTTTCTGCCTTCATCAGTACCGCCAAGGTACGCCCAGAATTTAAGACCGTGTTCATCGACGGTGAGCTTAAGCGTACCGTTCCCGATAAGGGCAACGGGCTTTCCGTCGTGGTTATAGTACATAAACACATTTGACATATCAGCCTTGTCAAATGCGCCGGGAAGAATGACTTCGTAATACTTTACTCCCTTTCTTTCAAAGAGAAAAGCCACCTGATTAAAGACTGCAGCATATCCTTCAGCCACATATACGGCACCTTCCTGTGCCGTAAGGCTGAAGGAACGGAAAAGTCTGTTTTTGTTTTTCATTTTCTTTACTCCTTTGCTTTGATTTTGATTTTTTCAACATCCGAAAGCTTTGAAATTTCGATATATTCCTTGCGGATAAAATACTTATCTCCGCCGGGAACGGGAGGCAATCCCCAAATGGCATTGCACATATTCTGTGTAGCCAGTCCTCTGTCAAACATTTCACGGCAGTATGTGAGCTTATCCTCATTTCGCATTGTCTGAAGCCTTGAGCCGTCCCATGTAATACTGTTGCCGTGAGCAATCTCACGCTTTGAGTATGTCATATTTGTCATAACCTGCGAAAGCTGCAGAGCAAAAGGCTCAACGCTTCCTTCGTAGTATGCCGACCATTCATCGCCCACCGCTTTATTTTGAAGAATGGCATCATTCATGCCGAAGTAGTCCATAACATTTGTGCGGATTATCTCAAGCTGTTTGGGATTCACAATACTTGTTGCCGCCTGCGCCTGCTTGATATCGGTGTAGGTGTTTGGGAACAGAAGCACGGCACTTTTGTTATCGGCACCGAAATTCTGCTTTGTGAAGTTTGCCGTTTCACCTTTTAAGTCCTTTGCAGTTGCAAAGTTTTCGCTTCTCGCATAAAACTGGAAGTTTGCGGCATTCTCAACGCCCGTCATAATACCCTCGTTCTGAACATCCATCAGTTGAAGTGTAGGTTCAAGAGCATCATTATCCTCACCGATGATATCATTTTCATACTGATGCTTTGTCATTACACCAACATACTTGAGTTCAATTGCTGCCTTTTCACCTGAACTGAAAGTGTATTCAAGCCAGGGTGTGCCGAACTCATCGCTTAGGATTTTTGTCCTGTTCGGTAATGCAGGATAATATCCGCATATCCAACCTGTTACATCGTCATATACCGGAAGTATATGACAAGTGTTATCTACCTCAAGAATTGTCCTTACACGATATAAGAACTGTGATGTAGTCTGCCATTCATTCGGCTTCCAGGCAAGTATGTTCTGCAGTTCCTTATAAGCTGTACCTGTTATGTGAGGCATAAGCTTTGACGAGTGAACAGCTGCGGCGTGGATGCAGGCTCTTGTAAGGTGCATTTCATATATTTCGGGATGATTTCTGTAAAATGTGGGGTCTCGGTTGTTGGGTAATACAAAATACTTGTTAAGTATCTTGCGTTCATGTTTAAGTCTGAGATTCTTTAAAAGTCCCATTTGATTTACTCCTTGTTTTTCAATCTGTCGCCTACCTGTGCGTAATACTTCTGTCTTACACACAGGGCATCTATAATCGCAACAAAGCCGTCAATATGACATTCGGCAGTAATCTTAATCGGTTTATAGCGCCGTGTACTTGTATTGACCTGTACACCCGTGTCATAAAGATGTGCTTTAAGAAGGTCATTTTCAGCTATGACAATTTTGCCGTCATCTACAAGTCCGATAAATTCATCCATAACAGGTGTAAGATTTTCGCCCTGTCTTACATCGTCCATGTGAAAACCTCTCTTTCTCATGCCTTCAACAAGATACTGACTTGACCAACGGTCGTACCCAGTCCACAGCGGAAGAATTTCCCTCTCGCCTACAAGGTCTTCAAACCATTTTTGCACATCATTATAGTCAACGTAACTGTCACCGCTGAAGGTCAGCCAGCCCTTGTGTTCCATTATGCGATACGGCACTCCATCTCGGCTCGTTGCTTCGTCAACCTTATCTCTCGGCATAAAGAACTGCACAAACACATACAGTATCCCTTTTCTTTCAATGATAACGCAGGCAGCTGTAAGGTCACGGGTCTGTGACAGGTCAATACCGCCCACACAATATACCGACGTAAACTCATCAAGTGCCGGTGCATCTGAGGTAAAGCAGCCTTCAATCTGTTTTGCAGACAGCCAAGCACGCTGTGCCGACTGCTTAACATTGCAGACCTTGATAAGAAACTCAATTTTCATTGCCTCGCTGTTCTTGGCAACAATAATTTCGTCAAGGATACTCTGACGGCTGACCGATACATCCATG
Organism: Eubacteriales bacterium; assembly: GCA_045539625.1. Taxonomy (GTDB): domain Bacteria; phylum Bacillota; class Clostridia; order Oscillospirales; family CAG-382; genus UMGS1387. Next base: position 18,894 of record JAZQFS010000127.1, read on the forward strand.
TTTGGATTTGATTTCTTTAGTTCTTCGATATCGTCCCATTTGTTCTCATCGTCAATCATATACAGGAACGGACACAGTCTGTTTTCCTTTTCCGGTGCCGTACCGTTCAGGAACTGAGTCGAACGCCTGATAAGGTCGTCATATATACCGTTGTTCTCATAGCCTGCCGTTGTGATGCTTAACAGCAACGGCTGTTTTCTTGCACCTCTTGCCGACTTCATAACGCCGTACTGTTTGATACCTGCATAGCCTATCCAGGAAGCAATCTCATCACAAACGGTAAGATGCGGATTATAACCGTCGGATTTCTTTGCCGAAAAAGCAATAGGCTTCATTGTTGTGTTGGTTGCCGATATGTGAACGTCGCTTCGTCTCTTTTTAGCGTAAGAGCTGAGTGTATCGTCGCTGAGTATCATATTGAGTGCATTGTCAAATACAATTGCAGCCTGGTCAAGCTTGGGGGCAAGACAGTATATTTTAGCTCCATATTCGCCGTCGGCGTATGCCATATAAGCGCTTATTGCAGATGCCAGTATTGACTTACCGTTCTTTCGTCCGATAACGAGAACAACCTCTCTGAAATGACGGTATCCGTCTGCATCAACAACTCCGAATATAACGGCAAGAAATGCTTTTTGCCAAACCTCAAGCTTAATAAGGTCGTGACGTGTTTCCTGGTGTCGGCAGAAGGTTTCAATAAAAGTGATTGCCTTATCTGCTTTTTGGGAATCGTAGAAGAATTCTTTATCTGCAAGTCCCTTGAGAACATACTCATACAGCAGTATTATGTATTTGCCGACAGTATAAACGCCATTGACGATACCGTCGTAGTACACCGCAATGTGGTTATTACTTAAAGGCATTCATAAACTCCGTAAGCTTGTCGCTCTTTTTATCTTCCGGGGGAACATACTTCAGAAGTGTGTCAATAATTTTGGTGTAATTCTTCTGAAGCGAGATGTACGATGAGAGTGAAACAGACTGCTTGACCCCCGTCTGGTGTTCGCCGTTCTTGTACTCGCATTCATAGCCTTCGACGTTGATAATTTCCTGCAATTCTTCCATACAAACCGCCGTAAATGCAGCTGACTCGATGAGTTTTTCAACGGTTTTTTTCTGTTTTTCGGGTAAGTTTTCAAAAACAGCACGAAGTTTGCGAAATTCTTTTTTTATTTTTTTATCTTTAGATTTATCGTCAAACATTTCGCTTCCTCCTTTACTACACCCCCGCATATGCGACCTGCAGAGTAATTCGTACCTTGGCGTGAGGGTCGATTGGTACCCGTTGTTATTCAGCCGATGGGGGGAGTGCAGGCGTAAGCTTGCCATCTGCTCCGAAGGTGTAACGCCTGTTCAGCTTCTTCGGATCTTTGATATTTTCGTGACACTTCCTGCACACATACTCCAGGTTATTGTGATTGAGTGCTATATCGGGGTTGTTAATGTTCTCAGGCGTGAGCCATATTACGTGATGCACTATCTCTCCGAGTCTGTCACCGCAATGCTGACACATACCGCCGTCCATTGCCACCCGCACCTTTACAAAAGAAGCACGGCAATGTTTCCACGCCGTGCCTTTATAGAATTTTTCTGCAAACGGCTTCAAGGCACTTCTCTCCTTTATGCCTCATTATACCGCTTATGTTGAACCTGTTACTATCAGGTTACAAAGACAGTCCTCTGTTAGTTGCACACATACGACGGGCAACTTTCAGCCACCTATACACCTGTGCCTCACTGCAAGGGTACTCCATTGCAAAGCGCCGAACCCGAAGAGTGATGCTTCCGTGACAGATGTCATACCTCGGAAGTATGCAGTACACCGCTTTAACTGCATCTATAATCACATTGTCTTCCTGTTCCTTAAGTTGCGTGAAGGTCTTTTCAACAGCTTCGACATCAAGCCGAATACTCTCGTCCAGCTCTGACACATCAATGTTCTTATTCTTGCACAGTGCCCATACCCTGTACATATTTGTCACATAGTCTCTTGTATGGTCTTTAATCACTCAGCTGTTCCTCCTTTCAAAAGGCACACGTATAAAGGCTGATTCCTTAAACAGCCTTGCATAGATATATATACCTCCGTTATTGCCGTTGTTGATAATCTCAAAATCTGACACACCGTAACCGGGATAGTTCTTCATAAACTCAGAGTATCGCTCTGACTCAGCAATGTCCTTGACGGCTCGCTGAGAATATTTATAATCGTCCTGCTTTTCTTCAGGCTTCTGAAGGTTGCGAGAAGCTGACCAGGATTTGAACAGCAGAGGACTTTTTGTCATATAGCAGGAAAGACCGGCAATGCCGTTCTCGGTAAATTGCAGGCGCTTAGTGTTGGCATAACCAAAACCCCAAAGCTGTTCAATGTCATCACGCTTCAGTCCTTCGGATATAATGCAGTGAAAGTGAATGAGTCCTGATTTTTTGCCGCATTCACATACCCATATGTATTTCAATTCCTTGCCGACGGCATTGTATCTGCGCTTGAGCTTTTTAAAGAAGTTCTGAATGTCCTTCTTGGCTCTGTCGGCATCTTGAGGCTCGCAGCCTTCGGCGTATGTAAGATGGAGTGCCATATCCCTTCTTGTAAAGTTGCGGTGAATGAGCTGTTCAAGCTTCAGATGCTTGTGCTTTTCATTGAGAAGCTCCTGAGCTTCACTTGTAGGTTTAGCTCTCGACCTTCTTTTCTTGGCTTTTGTAAAGGTCTTAAAGACTTGCACATAAAGGAAGTCATTGCACATCTTTTGTGTTTCACGATAATAGTTTCGCATACGTCCTCCGAATTACCACTCACGCCGGGGGAAAGTCTTCCCCCGGCGCCCCTTTCTGTTCTTTAAAGAGAGAAAGATATATATTACTTTTATAAGCTCAGCTTGTCCGTTAAGTTAATATACTACATACAAGCCTAAAAGCCCGAAGGCTTTCTTTTTTTCATATTATATATAAGCCTGTCATCATCAGTGCAGGGAGGCAAATTCCTGCAGACTCCCTCTCGGCGAGGGAGTTTCGACTATTATATACCTTTCATTCCGCACCGCCTTTCAGCATTTCTGGGTTGTCGTGTATGTTGCCGATGACTTCCAATTTATCTGACAAATTAAATCCGCTATTGTTGTCAGCCATAGACAAAAATTGACCGTCTGTATATGTAACTATTGAAATTACAAAATCGCCACTATAATTTGAACGATGTTTGCAAATATCACCCTTAAATATTTTTGTGCCATTCTTATCTGTCAATCCTGTAAATTGCCCTATTGTGTTTGCTTCAACCTTTTTGTTATATGTGTGAGGTGCGGTCATACAAACATAGTCCTCTGTAAAAATAAGCGGTACACCGTAATACCAATTTCCGTCTATTGCTTTTCCTCTAAACAAAATCTCACGCATCTGCTTCACCGCCTTTCTCGTGTGGGTGGTCGTTCCATTTGTCATAAGCCTGTTTTGCTGTTTCGCAAAACCCTGTATTATGGATATGTCCGTTTTTGTTACACTCAATAACATATCCGAACGGAAACTTTTTCAAAACCCCTTTACCGCCACAAATACATTTCTTTGCTTTCATTTCCCCTCATCTTCCTTTCTCAACAGTTCAGGATTATCGTGTATGTTGCCGATGACTTCACATCCATTATTATCAACCCAATCCGCAAGAAAAACTGTTGATTCGTTTCCGTTGTCGTCAATAAAACGGCACATCCACGCTGCTTGCTCTTTATCATCGTATTCGCAAACACCATTTACTCGTCTGCCGAGCCAGTTTATATAGTGAGATAATATGTCCCCTTCAAAAATCTTCTTGCCGTTCATATCGCAAAGTCCTGTGTAGAAGCAATAATCTTATTCTCGCCGTCTTTCATCCTTTACCCTTCCTGTGCATAACCGCACCGCAATCGGGACAGCGCTTAAAGCTGTCACCGCTTGAATAATAAGAGAAACCGCACCTGCTGCAATCTCTCCCGTTGCCTGTCTTTATCCAGACACCGTACACTACCTACACAAGCTCGTCCTTGCTTTTAAACCTCTTGCAGGCAATGTCAGTTTACAAATCCCTGCCGTAATGCTCAATCATGTAGCATAATTCCTTGTGTATACATTCGTTGCACGTTGCTATTTACTCACCGCCTTTCATAAATTCAAGTTTTTTAATCATACAAGGGGCATTTTTGGGAAACTCAAAATTATTATCATTCTCACATTGTTGTAAATGTTTGCACTCATTACAAACTCCATTTACAACCACCCATTGTATTGCTCTGCCCTCTGCAATCTTATCCTTTGAATAAGGCTTGTCAAAAATCACCACATTGCTTTTCATTCCTGCACACCACATTTCCTGTCAAGCTCCAACAGCCTTTCAAATGTTTCTTTATGTATGCGAATGTGCGTAATTCTATGATACACTGTGTCTGTCCAGTTTTTCTTGCCATCTTTCACATCTTCGTACATCTGAGCATCTTCAATGTGCCCCGTGACACATTTTCCGTAGTTGTCAAATGTCGTTTTTAATCTCGCCTTCATTCCGCACCGCCTTTCTTTTGCTTCGTCAATTTCCTCGTTTCTACCCTGTGCTTTGCATCATAGCTGTTATGACACTTTTGACACAACGCCCTCAAGTTTTCGGGGTTGCAATTTTCGGGGATATGGTCTAAATGTGCTATTGTTAATACAACACGGCTTCCATTTTCTTTTGTGGTGTAGTTTTCAATCCCGCAAAACTCGCACTTGTTATCTGCCCTTTTCAAAATGTCATTGCGTATTGATTTCCAATTCGAAGGGTAACGTGCTTTGTTTTCAGCTTTTATCGGCATTGCCTTCACTCTCCTTCAACTTTGCTTCCGCTTCTTCTCTTGTGAGGAAAATACTCGTCCCAATTGCCGTTTCATCAAACGAAATGCCTTGTGTAATATACACCGTTCTTTTTGAGGTGCAAATTATTTCAAGAATTGTGCTTTCATATATCCTCGTTCCGTCTGTTTGATAAACCTTGCCACCAATCTTAAAAGGCGGCACAATAACTCCGTTTGCAAGAAGGTAGTCGGCAAACTGCTCAAGCTTGCACTCATTGCAGTCCTTGTAATTCACGCTTAAACAGTCCTTGGGACACTTGAATTCAAAACCACGTAAAAGTTTTATAAGCATTTCCTTACTCATCGTCTTAGAATCTCCTTTATAATTTTTGCAACAACTTGAATACCTTCTCTGTCCAAAACGCACTCGCCAAAATTACAACTGATTTTCCCGTTCTTGACAATGCTGTGTTCGCAAAAAGAGCATTTGCATAAAGGTATATCATTCATCGTCTTTTATCTCTGTCCTTCTGTTCCACATAATAATTGCCGTTTCTTTGGAAGAAAACTTCTTCGACAATCTTCCGCAACATGATGTATTGACACATCTCGGTGTATAATCATATCCGCTTGGTATGTGTTTCGTTCTGTATAGGTGAGCTTCTCCCCCACAAAACGGACATGGCTTCAACTTATTCTCACCTTCCTCAACCTCCTCCTTCAACCATTCCTCAGCACACTTGCGGCACTTGTCCTTGTCCCATCTTGATAAGTCATCCGCACCGTTGTCATACGGACAATGGTACTTGTCGCCCGTAGCCTTCAGACATGTGTCAAAACAATATTTTGTGTGAATTTCTTCTTCAAATAATATGTCCGCCAGCTTCTCTAACGTCAGCTCAGCCTTGATCTTGTCAAACCTTGTCATTGTTTTCCTCCTCAAACATATTCACTTGGTCAGGGTGAAACTTTTCTTCCATCCACCACCGAAACACATTTTCCCCCGAAGTCCAATGAAACGGAATAACTAAACCTGCCGCTTTCCTTGCCTCAAGCATCTTGTCAA
>JAZQFS010000128.1:0-3125 GCA_045539625.1 Eubacteriales bacterium
GTACCTTTGCAAATATATTCAGAGCTGATATTCACCTTGCCGGCTTCTTTTCCGTGCGTGTATCAAAAGAACTGGAAGAAGGGCTTAAAAACCAAGACGCGCCAAAAGAGCTGCATGCTATCGGTGTGCTTACGGCATATATCGGAAAATATCTTTTGAACGTGCCTGTTCCCGATGTGCCGCCCCTTGAGGAATATCTGCACTTTCTTCCGAACGGCATAAGACTTTACGGAGCATACATATTGGCTTACAAGGCATACAGAGAAAAGAATTTTGAAAGAGCAATCGGTATATGTGATACAGCCCTTGCTTTTTGCAACAGCTTTTATCCGGTTGCGGCAATTTATGTGCTTATAGTTGCGGCGGCATCCTTTATGGGACTTAAAAAGCCTCTTCTTGCCCGACAGCACTTTATGATTGCATGGGAAACAGCAAGGCACGACGGCTTTATAAAGCTATTCGGCATACATCATAATTTGCTTCAAGGTCTTACAGAACAGTGCTTAAAAACAGACTATCCCGAAGACTATAAGAAGATAATGAAGGTTGTAAAAGAATTTAATGACGGCTGGTACAGACTTCATAAGCCGGAGGAAAACGATTTTTCTCACACCTTAACACCCATTGAAATAAGCATAACCCTTCTGTATAACCGAGACTGGAGTTCAAAGGAAATAGCCGCACACTTAGATATATCCGAGGGTACGGTAAAAAATCACATACGCTCTATTTATCAGAAGCTTTGTATCAGCAAAAAGACAGAGCTTCGGAAATATCTTGAAGACTGACAAAAGCTTAAAGGTCCCGTTCGCACGCGAACGGGATTTCTTTTGCCCCAAAATACGCTATATTACAGGCTTTTTTCAATTTTTTTGCCTATTGAAAGACTCAGAATTATGCAAAAAATTATACTTTTTCATCTATCAGATGTGACTTACAATAAGATTATTTTTAGTATAAAATAAAGACAACGAAAGGAAAGTTGAGGTGAGCCTATGATATGAAACATGATGTAAAAAAGACTTACCTGCTCGACGGCGACATATTGGAGGTGAATTTCCGATATGATGAGCTGAGCGGAAAGCATCTCGGAGAATTCCCCGATTTTATCGAATGTCCGAGAGTAACCCCCGGCGGCAGAAAATGGGTAGATGTCATTACAGAAGACTGTCCATACGCTGACGGTGAAGACAAAACCTGCGGAACCTGCAGTTTTATGTTAAAGCAGGACGAGAAAGATTTAATCGGAATTTGTATGAACGAGAAATTCAAGAAAAACAAGTAAAGGAGATGAAAATTATGAAATCAGGTGAACTTTTCAGAAAAACAATGCCTTTCGCAATAGCAAAGCTGGTACTCGGTGCGGCAACGGTGCTTATATCGGTAGTGCTGCTCGCAATACTACTCGGTATCGGCTGGCTGTTTGGCGAAAACGGAATGGTAATTTGTATCTTTATATGGATAGGTGCAACGGGAGTCGTGAGATTCGCAATTATGCACTACTTCGGCTATCTTGTTAAAGCAGGACACGTTGCAGTGCTTGCCGAAGCGGTGACAACAGGTAAGGTTCCCGACAATCAGGTGAATTACGGCAAGGAAGCCGTTAAAAAGAGATTTGCAACCTCAAACGTATATTTCGCAGTAGATAAGCTGGTATCGGGTGCGGTAAAGCAGATTCAGAGAGGCATCTCAAAGCTCGGTAATGCACTTGACTTTATCCCCGGTATGGGAGCAGTAACGGGAATAGCAAACTTCTTCGTTGAGCTTTCCCTCGGCTACGTTGACGAGTGCTGTCTCGGCTACACCTTCTACAAAAAGGAGCAGGGCGCATTCAGAAGTGCCTGCGACGGCGTTGTAATCTACGCACAGAACATCAAGCATCTTCTTAAAAATGCGGCAAAGACAATGCTGAAGGTTATACTTCTCTCGCTTTTGGTGCTTGTGCTTGTATTCGTGCCCATAGGACTTCTTTTCAGGCTTCTCAGTTGGAACGCATTTATCGGCTTCTTGCTTGCAGTATTCATTACTTGGGTAATAAAGTTTGCATTCCTTGACAGCTACATACTTTGTCAGACAATGGCGAGTTATATGGAGGTAGCTCCCACAACAGAAATTACCTTCGACCTTTACGGCAAGCTCTCTAAGATCTCCGGCAAGTTCAAGGAGCTCTTTAACAAGGGCAAGGCGGAAGAGCCGCAGATGGCTTACGCAGGAGCAGGACAGCCGAATGTACAGCCACAGCATCAGGCACAACCTAATACACAGACAGACGCACCCAAGCCCAGATTCTGCGGACAGTGCGGTGCTAAAAACGAAGCAAATGCAGGCTTCTGCGGAGGCTGCGGAGCAAAGCTGTAAATCAAGACAACAATTAAACAATAAATTTATATAATACGGAGGATTTACTTATGAAAAAGATACTTACTATAATACTCGCATCCCTTATGATACTTACACTTGCAGCTTGTTCGGCAAAGCCCGGAGAAAACGTTGATCCCGGTAAAATGAGCGAAAAAGCTCAGGAAGATTACGAAGACAGCCTTGAAACTTTCAGTCCCGAGGCGGCGGAATACTATCTCGAAAAGGCAACAGGCATAAAGGCTGCCGATATTGAGCCTGACTGGGAATGGGAATTTGCAAGTAAATATTCGGCACTCGGCGAGGACGGACGCGGACTTTTCACCTTTACCAAAAAGGACGGTGAGCTTACCGACGAGGAAATAGATACATACTTCAAAAAGGTATTTGACAAAACCTCCGCCGTTTCTCAGGACGGCTACAACATAATCGGCTACGAATTTGTCGGCGAGGGCGAAAATGCTCTTGACCAAACCACCTTGGAGGACGCACTGGGCGGATGGCTTCAGGGCTGGGCGTTCAGAGTTGACGGCACGATATACACGGTGTACGTAAGCTCTGAATATGATAACGACAAGGAAAGCGAGTTTGACAGACTTTTCTACTACAACGCAGTAAAGGTAGACATAGCTCAGGGTATGCAGAAGGGCTGGGACGATTATATGTCCGACATTGAAGAAAACGCAGACGAGATCGAAGAAGCATTAAAGGACTTTGCTAACTAATTCATAATATACGGAGGAAAACACTATGGCAGGAATTTTAGA
>JAZQFS010000129.1:0-53125 GCA_045539625.1 Eubacteriales bacterium
AAAGAAGATTGCCGAGGTTTTAAGAGACACAAATATTGTTGTTCTTACCGACGAAATTTACGGCGAGCTCACCTACGGCAGACGTCACAGCTCTTTTGCGGCAATTGACGGAATGTGGGACAGAACAATATACGTGGGCGGATTTTCCAAGAGCTATGCTATGACAGGCTGGAGACTTGGCTATGTCTGTGCTCCCAAGGAGATTACAAAGCAGATGCTTAAAATCCATCAGTACGCAATAATGTGTGCTCCCACCATGAGCCAGTATGCGGGTATTGAAGCCGTTATGAACGGTGACGATGACATAGAGTATATGAAGGAATGTTATAACCAGAGAAGAAGAATGCTTCTTTCGGGACTTTCCGAAATCGGACTTGAATGTTTTGAGCCTGAGGGTGCATTCTATGTATTCCCGAAAATCGGCTCTTACGGTCTTTCCTCGGACGAATTCTGCGAGAGACTGCTTTATGAAGAAAAGTGCGCTATAGTTCCGGGTAATGCTTTCGGTGCATCGGGAGAAGGCTTTGCAAGAATTTCATATGCCTACAGCGTTGACCATATCAGCCGTGCAATTGAAAGACTTGATACCTTCCTCAAGAAAATCAAGTGATGAATACAAAGAAAATCAATCTTACAAACAAGGTATATATTGAAGCACTTGACAGCTACGAGTACGAAAACGTAAAGGCTGTGCTGTTTCCCATACTCCAAAAGGTGTGCCTTGACAACGGTATGGACAAGGATTTTTTCAAAGGCAAAAATGTTGCGGTAAAGCCGAATCTGCTTTCCAAAAGTGCTGTTGAAAGATGTGTGACAACTCATCCGTCCTACACTCGTGCAGCCTGCGAGTATTTTACCTTACTGGGTGCAAGCGTTGTTGTTTGCGACAGTCCCGGCGGACTTTATAACAAGGGTACATTCTTTGCTATCGGCAGAGAAACAGGTACTATGGAAGCGGCACAAAAGGGCGGTGCTGTCTATAATGACGACTTTGGCTTTGAGCTGTGCTCGGACAGGGAAAGTTCGGTTTATTCCTTCAATATAATTAATCCCTTGCGCAATGCAGATGTTATAGTAAATCTTGCCCGTCTTAAAACTCACGCTCTTTGTGAGATGACGGCGGCGGTTAAAAATATGTTCGGCTCAATCCCCGGACTTCAGAAGGCGGAGCAGCATGCACGTTTTCCCAAGAAGGATGCCTTTGCCGATATGCTGTGCGACCTATGCCTTATAACAGCTCCGCAGATAAATGTGGTGGACGGCGTTGTGTGTATGGAAGGCAACGGTCCTTCGGGAGGTACTCTGAGGAAAATGGGTGCGGTTTTTGCTTCGGCAAATCCCTTCTGTCTTGACCTTGTTTGCTCTCACGTTATGGGCTACGGTGCGGACGAGGTTGGCACCGTTAAAGCTTCGAGAAAACGTCAGCTTTGTCCCGACAGTGTGGGCGGTGTTGAAATTGATGGCGAGGATTACGGTAAGTATACCTGCCGTTTTAAACGCCCCGATGCAAGCGCAGGAGGAATTGTAAAGCAGATTCCTTCCATTTTCGGCGGAAGACTGCGTGATGCCCTTGAAAGAAAACCTGTTGTCAGCAACAAAAAATGTGTTGGCTGCGGAATATGTAAAAACAACTGTCCCGTTGATGCAATAACGGTAAAGGACGGTAAAGCAAAAATAGATAAAACAAAATGCATCAGGTGTTATTGTTGTCAGGAATTTTGCCCCAAAGAGGCAATTGCGGCACGTAACATTTTCGGTGCCTAAGGATGTGTTAATATGCCAATCAGAATACCCGATGCACTGCCTGCTTTCGGCGTGCTGGAAAATGAAAATATATTTGTTATGTCGGAGCACAGAGCCGACACTCAGGACATTCGTCCTTTAAAAATAGCAATTCTCAATCTTATGCCTACAAAAATTGTTACGGAAACACAGCTTTTAAGACTGCTTTCCAATACACCCTTGCAGGTAGAGATTACACTTCTGAAAACTCAGAGCTATACTCCCACACATACTCCGCAGGAGCATCTTGAATCCTTCTACCGTAATTTTGATGATGTCAAAGATCGGAAATTTGACGGACTTATCATTACAGGTGCACCTATAGAGGACAAAAAGTACGAGGATGTTGCATATTGGGAGGAAATCTGCCGCATATTTGAATGGTCAAATAAAAACGTGTACTCCTGCTTCTATATATGCTGGGCGGCACTTGCGGCAATGTACTACTACCACGGAATACAGAAGTATGAATTTCCCGAAAAGCTGTCGGGTGTGTTCAGACACAAGGTTAAAATGCCTTCACATCCGGTTGTAAGAGGCTTTGACCAGTACTTCAATGCTCCTCATTCCCGTCACTACGGCGTGAAAACGGAGGATATAAAGGCATGCGAGGATTTGGATATTCTTGCCTCAAGTGAAAAGACAGGTGTTTATATTGCCTCCTCGAAGGATATGAGAAGAATTTTTGTTACGGGACATTCCGAATATGATCACGATACTCTTAAAAATGAGTATTTCAGAGATTTTGCAAAGGGAATGAATCCTCACGTGCCCGAAAACTATTTCCCGTACGATGATCCCGAAAGAGAGCCTGTAAACGTATGGAGAAGTCATGCGCATTTGCTTTACTCAAACTGGTTAAACTATGTGGTATACCAGAAGACTCCTTACGATCTTGGCAGTATATAATATATAGGAAGGAAATATATATGAAATTGTTGTTTAAGCTTGCACTTGTGTGTGTTGTGACGTGCCTTTGTCTTGTTTCCTGTAAAGACGGCGAAGTTAAAGACGAAGAAAACGCCGATAATCAAACCGAGCAGCAGGAAAACGTACAGCAGGAAGAAAGCTCGCAGAATGATGAACGTAACGAAGCTGAGGCACAGTACGTTGACAACCTGTCTAAGCAGGCGGTTGATATTCTCTCAAAGGTTCCCGAATATCCCGGGGGGTATCCTACACTTGCAGATGCTGCATCGCTTTATAAAAAGGCAAATATGGCCATCGGCTGGATTATCAGCACAGAGCCTGTTGCTGTTTACGAAAACAATACCATAACCGTTGACGGTCTGCCTTATAAAAAAGTACGTCCCGATTGCTTCTACGGAGCTCATGCGCTCAGCCATCATAAGGACGAGCTTAAGGATACACAGAAGCTTATCTTCGACCTTGACAGCCTTGAAGCGTATCTCAAAACACTTGTAAGTGCCGAGGAAGCTAAGAATTATATGGAGGATGCACGTGACCTTAAAAAGTTTACCGAAGACAAGAACGGCAACCTTTATGTTATGGATTTCTCGTATGTTCCCCAAGGCTACGGCGAAGAAACCTATACTTTGGACGACAACGGCGACGGTACCTATACCTTCAATGTGTCCTATCAGCTGGTTGATGAAGACGGCGAGGTTTATAAGGAACGTGTAAGACACTACGACCTTGTGAAAAACGAGGACGGCAGATGGGTGTTTGACGAATTTATTGTTATAAGACAGTAAGTGTGCTGTGAGGGAACGGCCAAGGCTGTTCCCTCAATTTGCCGTATAGCCTGTCATAAACCCCTTTGTCAAGCTGTATTATTACCGCATGAGTTCATAAAATGTTTACAAAATAAATTTCAAAAAACTATTGCAAATTAAAAACAACTGTGGTAAAATAACCAAGCTTGATGTGCGATGAAGCGGGAGGTTGCGACCGAAAGGTTGGGAATTTCCGTGGAGTATGTCCGATAAACGGGCGACAGCAAATATGAACCGACAGCAAGTTTGACTCTTGCCGTTTGCTTCTTCAAGCGGAAGCAGGTGCGGCGGCAGAAGTGCGCAATTTGCTACGGCTCAAAAGTTTCAACACGAGCCGAGGAACGGCCGATAAACAGTATCGGTACGCCTTGCGTGTGCTTGTCCAATAGGGCAGGCGGGAATACTTGAAAGCTGCCCGAGACCTTTCCACCTGGCGTTAGGTTTTCGGGTTTTTAATTCGGGAAGACCACGAAACACCCGGATGCGTGTTCAATATTTACTGTGCCGCATTTAAAACTTCCTTCATTCTATTATAAATAACAGCACGAAAGAATGAGGGGCAAAAAATTTTAAAGGAGGCAAAAAAATGGCAACTCAGGAAAAAATCAGAATCAGACTTAAGGCTTACGATCACACTCTTATCGATCAGGCTGCGGAAAAGATAGTTGAAGCTGCAAAGCGCAACGGTGCTAAGGTATCAGGTCCTATTCCGCTTCCTACAGATAAGGAAGTAGTTACAATCCTTCGTGCGGTGCACAAGTACAAGGACAGCCGTGAGCAGTTTGAATTCAGAACTCACAAGAGACTTATCGACATCCTCAAGCCCAGCCAGAAGGCAATTGAAGCGCTTGTTGATATCGAACTGCCTGCAGGTGTTGAATCCGAAATCATTACATTCTAATTGATTGAAGATAACACACGGCAAACAAAAACGCGTTATTGCTTCGAAAGAAGTTAATACAAATCTGCTTTGTCTATACCGCAGAGCAGATAGGATTTAATCCGGTCATGTTGGCGGTTGTTCCGAGGGCTGCAAGGTTTTCGGAATAAATACAGGCTGTCAACCAATAACTAAGGAGGAAAAGAAATGAAGAAAGGTATAATCGGTAAGAAGATCGGCATGACTCAGATCTTTGACGAAGTGGGAAATGTAATTCCCGTAACCGTCATTGAAGCAGGTCCCTGCGTAGTCGTTCAGAAGAAGACAGTTGAAAACGACGGCTATGATGCAGTACAGCTTGGTTTCGAGAACATCGAAGAAAGAAAGCTCACAAAGGCTTCCAAGGGTCACCAGGCTAAGGCAGGAGTAACAAAGAGACATCTCAAGGAATTCAGACTTGACGATGCAGCGTCTATGAATGTAGGCGACGAAATCAAGGCAGACGTTTTCGCAGCAGGCGAGAGCGTAGACGTAACAGGCCTCACAAAAGGTCACGGTTACACAGGTGCAATCAAGCGCTGGAATCTCCACAAGCTTGAAATGACACACGGTGTAGGTCCTGTGCACCGCCAGTCCGGCTCTATGGGTGTTATCGACCCTGCGAGAATTTTCAAGGGCAAGAAGATGGCAGGTCAGTACGGTCACGAACAGGTGACAATGCAGAACCTCAATGTAGTAAAAATCGATGTTGAGAAGAACCTTATCGCAGTTAAGGGTGCGGTTCCCGGACCTAAGGGCGGTATCGTGTTCGTTCGCTCAACAGTAAAGTAAGCGAAGGAGGAAACATAAATGCCAAACGTAGCAGTATTTGATATGGCAGGCAACAAGCAGGGCGAAATGGAGCTCAGCGCTACAGTATTCGGCGCAGAAGTTAATGAACCCGTCCTCCACAGCGTTGTCAGAGCGTATCTCTTAAATCAGAGACAGGGTACACAGAGTACCAAAACACGTGCGGAAGTATCAGGCGGCGGCATCAAGCCTTGGCGCCAGAAGGGTACAGGCCGTGCAAGACAGGGTTCAACCCGTTCTCCTCAGTGGACACACGGCGGTATCGCACTCGGTCCCAAGCCCCGTTCATGGAGAGTAAGCATCAACAAGAAGGTAAAGAGAATAGCAATGCAGTCTGCACTCAGCTCTAAGGTAGCTGACAGCGAACTCGTAGTTGTTGACTCCATCGCAACAGGCGAATACAAGACCAAGAAGATCGTTGAAATGCTTAAGGCACTTGGTGCTGATAAGAAGGCTCTCATCGTACTTCCTGAGGTTGACAAGTTCGTAGTACAGTCCGCATCCAATATTCAGGGCGTTAAGACAGCAACTCCCGGTACACTCAATGTATACGACATTCTCAAGTATGATATGTTCGTAGTTGCTAAGGACGCAGTTAAGATAATCGAGGAGGTATACGCATAATGAAGACATTACATGACGTTATTATCAAGCCGATTATTACAGAAGACAGCATGGCAAGACTTGCTGACAAGAAGTATACTTTTGAAGTAGCTAAGAACGCTTCCAAGATTGAAATCAAGAAGGCAGTTGAAGAAATCTTCAAGGTAGAAGTTGAAAAGGTTAACACCATCAGCATGAAGGGCAAGGATAAGAGAGTAGGCTACCACGTTGGCAAGACCAGCGAATGGAAGAAGGCAATTGTTACTCTTAAGGCTGCTTCCAAGACTATCGAATTCTTCGATAGCATGATGTAATTCAGACTTAATAAGTTTTCAAACACGGCGGCAAAGGGTAGCCAAAACCCACCGTATCGCCGAGAAATGGAGTAAAAAATGGCAGTTAAGACATTTAAACCTACTACTCCGGCAAGAAGACAGATGACAGTTCCCGGCTTCGAGGAAATCACCAAGAAGACTCCCGAGAAAAGCCTTATAACTGTTCTCAAGAAACATTCCGGACGTAACAATACAGGTAAGATTACCGTTCGCCATCAGGGCGGCGGAAACAGAATCAAGTACAGAATCATCGACTTCAAGAAGAAGATTGAAAATGTTCCCGCAACTGTACTTGCTATCGAATACGACCCCAACAGAACCGCTTACATCGCACTTATGCAGTACGAAACAGGCGAAAAGACATACAGCATCGCGCCCGTAGGTCTTAAGGTTGGCGACGTAGTAATGAACGGTCAGGGCGCTGATATTAAGCCCGGTAACGTTCTCGCAATCAATGATATTCCCGTTGGTACACTTATCCACAACATCGAAATCTACCCCGGCAAGGGCGGTCAGCTTGTAAGAAGTGCAGGTACTTATGCACAGCTTATGGCTAAGGAAAACGGTGTTGCTCAGGTAAGACTTCCCTCCGGTGAAGTTAGAATTATCAGACTTGACTGTAAGGCAACAATCGGTCAGGTTGGTAACCTCGAACACGAAAACATCAACATCGGTAAGGCCGGTAAGAAACGCCACATGGGCATCCGTCCTACAGTACGCGGTTCCGTAATGAACCCCTGCGATCACCCCCACGGTGGTGGTGAAGGTAGAGCTCCCATCGGTCGTGCAACACCTGTTACACCTTGGGGCAAGCCTGCTATGGGTTATAAGACAAGAAATAAGAAGAACCGTACAGATAAGTTCATCGTAAAGCGCAGAAACGATAAGTAATCGCTGACGGTGAATAAGTAAGGAGGAATAAATTTGAGCAGAAGCATTAAAAAAGGACCTTTTGTCGAAGCGAAGCTCTTCAACAGAATTGCAGAGATGAACGCTAAGGGCGAAAAGAGAGTTCTTAAGACATGGTCAAGAGCTTCCACAATATTCCCTGATTTCGTGGGACACACAATCGCAGTACACGACGGCAGAAAGCACGTGCCGGTATATGTAACCGAGGATATGGTTGGTCATAAGCTCGGCGAATTTGCTCCCACAAGAACATTTAAGGGACACGCAGGCTCTAAGACAAGTAATAACTGATAAATCGTAATAAATGTGCGTAACGCACCAAATTGCGAAAGGAGGCAAACTCATGGAAGCAAAGGCATATTTAAGAGATCTGAGAATCTCACCCAGAAAGGTGTCAATTGTTCTCGATCTTATCAGAAATAAAGATGTTGCAACCGCAGCAGGTATTCTTGCTAACACACCTAAGGCAGCAAGTCTTCCCGTTGCAAAGCTTCTTAAGTCCGCTGTTGCCAATGCAGAAAACAACAACGGTATGGATGTTTCAAAGCTCTATGTTTCACAGTGCTTCGTAACACCCGCAAGAATTGCAAAGAGAATACAGCCCAGAGCACAGGGCAGAGCTTTCAGAATTCTTAAGAGAAGCTCACACGTAACATTGGCGGTAGCTGAAAAGCAGTAATCGCATAAAACAACAAAATTTAAAAATCAACTGACGTAAAATAAATACGTTAATTCCAACAAAGGAGGCTTATTACGGAGTATGGGTCAGAAAGTTAATCCGCACGGCTTACGTGTAGGCGTAATAAAAGACTGGGATTCCAGATGGTTCGTTAAAGACGAAGTATTCGGAGATACTCTTGTAGCAGACTACAAGCTTAGAAATTGGCTTAAGGAAAAACTGCAGGGTGCCGGCGTTCCTAAAATCGAAATCGAACGTGACGGTAAGAAAGTAAAGGTATTCATTCACTGCGCAAAGCCCGGTATCATCATCGGCAAGCAGGGCGCAGAAATCGATAAGCTTAAGGCAGAAATCGAAGAATTCGCAGGTATGCCTTGCCTCGTAAATGTAACAGAGGTAAAGTCACCTGACCTTAACGCACAGCTCGTTGCTGAATCAATCGCATCTCAGCTCGAAAGAAGAATCGCTTTCAGAAGAGCAATGAAGGGCGCAATCGGCAGAACAATGAAGCTGGGTGCAAAGGGCATCAAGGTTCAGCTTTCAGGTCGTCTTAACGGCGCAGAAATCGCAAGAACCGAACACTATCATGAAGGTACAATTCCGCTTCAGACACTTAGAGCAGACATCGACTACGGTTTCTGGGAAGCAAATACCACATACGGCAAAATCGGCGTAAAGGTATGGGTTTACAGAGGCGAAGTTCTTGCAAATGCAGCTAAGAAGCAGCACAAGAAGGCACCTTCAAAGACTGAAGGAGGCGAAAGATAACTATGTTAATGCCAAAGAGAGTTAAGTACAGAAGAGTACAGAGAGGCAGAATGACCGGTAAGGCAACTCGTGGCAACACAGTTAGTAACGGTGAATTCGGTCTTCAGGCAATTGAGCCTGCTTGGATCACAAGCAACCAGATAGAAGCAGCCAGAATCGCCATGACCAGATACGTAAAGCGTGGCGGTAAGGTTTGGATTAAGATATTCCCCGACAAGCCTGTAACAGAAAAGCCTGCAGAAACTCGAATGGGTTCCGGTAAAGGTTCACCCGAATACTGGGTTGCAGTAGTAAAGCCCGGCAGAGTAATGTTCGAAATGGGCGGCGTAACAGAAGAACAGGCAAGAGAAGCTATGCGTCTTGCATCTCACAAGCTTCCCGTAAAGTGCAAATTCGTAAAGAAAGAGGAGGCATAAGGAATGAAGATTACAGAAATCAGAGAAAAAACCTCCGAACAGCTTACAGAACTTCTTAAGGAACAGAAGGCAGAACTTTTCAACCTTCGTTTCCAGCATGCGATTCATCAGCTCGACAATCCTCAGAAGATAGTTGAGACCAAGAAGACAATCGCTAAGATCCTTACGGTCCTCACCGAAAAGCAGGCGTAAGCGGGAAAGGAGATATAACAAATGGAAAGAAATCTCAGAAAGACCAGAGTCGGCATCGTTTCCAGCAATAAGATGGACAAGACAATCGTTGTATCCATCCTGGACAGCGTTAAGCACCCGCTTTACAAGAAGGTTATCAAGAGAACCGTTAAGTTTAAGGCTCATGATGAAGAAAACGTGTGCAACATCGGCGATAAGGTCGAAATCATGGAAACAAGACCTCTGTCCAAGGACAAGAGATGGAGACTTGTAAGAATAATCGAAAAGGCTAAATAAGATATTGTATCTATAATGTCGATACAATCCAATAAGGAGGACACAAAACATGATTCAGCAGCAGTCGTACATGAAAGTCGCTGATAACACCGGCGCAAAAGAACTCATGTGCATCCGTGTGCTCGGCGGTACAGGCAGAAGATACGGCCGTATCGGAGACGTTGTTGTGTGTGCCGTTAAAAAGGCAACACCCGGCGGCGTTGTTAAGAAGGGCGATGTTGTAAAGGCAGTTATCGTAAGAACTGTACAGAGCCTCAGAAGAGCAGATGGCAGCTATATCAGATTCGATGAAAATGCAGCTGTTATAATCGGCGCAGATAAGAACCCCAAGGGTACGCGTATTTTTGGCCCGGTAGCCAGAGAGCTTCGTGAAAAGGATTACCTTAAGATTCTCTCCCTCGCACCGGAAGTACTTTAATGGGAGGAAACAGTAATGGCACAGACAAAATATGAAAAGAAGCTTGCACTCCGCAAGGGCGATACAGTAGTTATCAACAGCGGTGATGACAAGGGTAAAAAGGGCAAGGTGCTTGAAATCTCCAGAGGCGAAGGTAAAATCATCGTTGAAGGCGTAAATGTAGTAACAAAGCACGTAAAGCCCAGAAGACAGGGCGAAGAAGGCGGCCTTATCAAGACAGAAGGTGCTTTCTACGCAAGCAAAGCAAATGTATACTGCACAAAGTGCGACAAGGGCGTAAGAGTCGGCTACAAGACACTTGAAGACGGCAAGAAGGTTCGTGTGTGCGCTAAGTGCGGCGAAATTCTTTAATTCGTGAGGGAGGAAAAGTAAATGTCAGCAAGACTTAGAGAAACTTACAATAACGAAGTTGCCCCCGCACTTATGAAGAAGTTCGAATATAAGAGCCCGATGCAGATTCCCAAGCTCGAAAAGGTGGTAATCAATATCGGTGCGGGCGACGCAAAGGATAACGCAAAGGTTATCGATAATATCATTTCCGACCTTGAAATCATCACAGGTCAGAAGGCAGTTCCTACTTTCGCAAGAAAGTCAGTAGCTAACTTCAAGCTTCGTGAAGGTATGAAGATCGGTGCAAAAGTAACACTCAGAAGCGACAAGATGTATGAGTTCGTAGACAGACTCTTCAATCTCGCACTTCCTCGTGTACGTGACTTCAAGGGTATCAACCCCGACTCCTTTGACGGAAGAGGTAACTACTCTCTCGGTCTTAAGGAACAGCTCATATTCCCTGAAATCGAGTACGATAAAATCGAAAAGATCAGAGGTATGGACATAGTATTCGTAACATCCGCAAAGGTGGACGAAGAAGCAAGAGAACTTCTCAAGCTCCTCGGCGCACCGTTTGCTAAATAAGAGGGGAAGGTAAAAGATTATGGCAAAGAAGGCAATGGTATTAAAGCAGCAGAAAACACAGAAGTTTTCTACTCGCAAGTATAACAGATGTAAGATTTGCGGACGCCCCCATGCTTATATGAGAAAGTACGGAATTTGCCGTATTTGCTTCAGAGAACTGGCATATAAGGGTCAGATTCCCGGAGTAAAAAAGGCAAGCTGGTAAATCTCAATCTTGAACAAATCATAAGGAGGTCAACAAATCATGCAGATAACAGACGTTATAGCAGATATGCTTACACGTATCCGTAACGCAAACGATGCAAAGCATCAGAGCGTGGATATCCCCGCTTCCGGAATGAAAAAGGCAATCGCTGAAATCCTTCTTGAAGAAGGTTATATCGCAGGATACGAGGTTCTCGATAACGGAAATCAGGGAACCATCAGAGTAACTCTCAAGTACGGCGCAAACAAGTCCAAGGTTATTCAGGGTCTCAGAAGAGTTTCTAAGCCCGGCCTTAGAATATACACAAGCTGTGAAGATATGCCCAAGGTAATGAAGGGTCTCGGTATCGCAATCATTTCCACATCAAAGGGCATTATGACTGACAAGAAGGCAAAGGCACTTCATGTCGGCGGAGAAGTTCTCGCATTTGTTTGGTAATTTAATTGCCAGGAAATACGAGTGAGCTGTAAGGCAATATAAGCATACAGAACACAAAAATCGTAAATATCGCAAAGGAGTAACATTATGTCAAGAATAGGTAGAATGCCTATCACTGTTCCCGCAGGCGTTGACGTAACAATTGCAGACGGCAATGTTGTTACCGTAAAGGGTCCCAAGGGTACTCTTACTCAGACAATGAGCACAGATATGACAATCAAGTGCGAAGGCGGAGTAGTTACAGTAGAACGTCACAGCGAAGACAAACAGTATAGAGCTCTCCACGGTTTAACACGTTCACTCATCGCTAATATGGTTGAGGGTGTTGCCAATGGATACAAGAAAGAACTTGAAGTAAACGGCGTAGGCTACCGTGTAGCTAAAGAAGGCAAGACACTCGTGCTTACCATCGGTTATTCTCACCTTGTAAAGATCGACGAAGAACCCGGTATCACACTGGAGTGTCCTGACTCAAACCACATCACAATATCCGGTGCTGACAAGCAGAGAGTCGGCGAGGTTGCAGCTATCATCAGAAGCAAGAGACCCCCCGAACCCTACCACGGCAAGGGTATCAAGTATGTTGAAGAGCATATCAGACGTAAGTCCGGTAAGGCCGGCAAGTAATAGAGAAGGGAGTGCAGATAAATGTTTACAAGAAAAGACAGTAATATTCAGCGTAAAAAGAGACATACAAGAGTCCGCGGCAAGATCAGCGGCACTGCATCCCGTCCGCGTCTGTGCGTATATCGCTCACTCAGCAATATCTATGCGCAGATTATTGACGACACATGCGGCAAGACCTTAGTTAGCTGTGCATCCAACGAAAAGGAATTCGCAATGTACGGCGGTAATAAGGAAGCAGCCAAGAAGGTTGGCGAAACAGTTGCTAAGCGTGCAATGGATAAGGGTATCACCGAAGTTGTATTCGACAGAGGCGGTTACATCTACCACGGACGCGTTAAGGAACTTGCAGAAGGCGCACGTGAAGGCGGATTAAAATTCTAAGGAGGGTAAATATGGCTAGAAATATAGACCCTGCAACACTGGGCGAGCTTACCGAAACAGTCGTAGAAACCAGAAGAGTTTCAAAGACAGTTAAGGGCGGACGTATTATGCGTTTTGCTGCAGTAGTTGTAGTAGGAGACCAGAACGGTCATGTTGGCTACGGTATCGGTAAGTCTGCCGAAGTACCCGAAGCTATCAGAAAAGCAATTGAAGATGCTAAGAAGAATATCATCGAAGTATCTCTCAAGAACACAACAATACCCCACGACATCATCGGTGAATTCGGCGCGGCAAGAGTTCTTCTTAAGCCCGCAGCAGAAGGTACCGGCGTTATCGCAGGCGGTACAGTTCGTGCAGTTGTTGAAGCAGCAGGTATCAAGAACGTAAGAGCTAAGTGCCTCAGAAGCAACAACAAGATTAACGTAGTTAAGGCAACCTTCGAGGGCCTTGCAAACATCAGAAGCGCTGAACAGGTAGCTAAGATGAGAGGCAAGTCCGTTGAAGAAATCATGGGCTAAGGAGGTAGCAGCAATGTCAAAGGTAAGAATTACATTAAAGAAAAGCCTTATCGGCCGTAAAGCTAACCAGATTGCTACAGCAAACTCTTTGGGCCTTCGCAAGATAGACGATACAACAGTTCAGGAGCTTAACGCAGCAACACAGGGCAAAATCAACGTTATCTCCCACCTTGTATCCGTAGAACAGGAGGGCTAATCAATGAAACTTCATGAATTATCTCCCGCAGCCGGCTCCTCCAAGAAGGCTTGGAGAAAAGGTCGTGGACACGGTTCCGGTAACGGCAAGACTGCAGGCCGCGGTCATAAGGGTCAGAACGCTCGTACAGGCGGCGGTGTAAGACCCGGCTTCGAAGGCGGTCAGATTCCGCTTTACAGAAGACTTCCCAAGAGAGGCTTTACAAATGACATATTCAAGAAGGAATATGCAATCATCAATGTAGAGACTCTTGACAAGTTCAACGATGGCGAAACAGTATCCATCGAAACTCTCGTTGAGCAGGGCATCGTAAAGAAAGAGCTTTGCGGACTTAAAGTACTCGGCAGAGGTGAAATCACTAAAAAGCTTACCGTTAAAGCGACAATCTTCTCCGCAGGTGCAAAGGAGAAAATCGAAGCCGCAGGCGGAAAGGCTGAGGTGATCTAAGGTGCTGAAAACATTTAAGAACGCTTGGAAAATCGCTGAACTCAGAAGCAAACTGGTATTCACACTGATTGTCATCGTGCTTTACAGATTGGGTTCCGTTATTCCTGTTCCGTATATTGATGCGAATTCTCTCGGAAGCTTGTTCCAGGGACAGAATATTTTCGCTTACTTCAACCTTGTTTCAGGTGATGCATTGTCGAAAGCAACTCTGTTCGCTCTCTCAATTTCACCTTATATCACAGCATCCATCGTAATTCAGCTTCTTACAATCGCAATTCCTGCTCTTGAAAGACTTTCCAAGGAAGGTCCCGAAGGCAGAAAGAAGCTTACTCAGATCACAAGATATTGCACAGTTGCTCTGGCACTTCTCACAAGCTTCGGTTATTACACATACCTCAGAAGCATTCCCGGAATTCTTGTTTCCGGTGCTGAAAAGTTTGGCTTTGAAGCAGTTGTAATTATCACTTGCTACTGCGCAGGTGCTGCAATTATCATGTGGCTTGCAGAAAAGATCAATGACCACGGTATCGGCAACGGTATCTCCATTATCCTTTTCGCAAACATCGCAGCAAGCCTTCCCAACATCCTTTCCACAGCGTTCGGACAGATTGGTGTAAGTGCTTGGGGTATCCTCGTTCCCGTTATTACAATCGCACTGATTGCAATAATGATTATCTTTGTTGTTTATGTAACTAACGCAGAACGCAGAATCCCCGTTCAGTATGCAAAGCGTCAGGTTGGCAGAAGAATGTACGGCGGTCAGAACACCTACATTCCCATGAAGCTCAATATGTCAGGCGTTATGCCTATCATCTTTGCAGGCTCCATCGCTTCCATCCCCGCTACCATCGCTATGATTGTAAAGCCTAAGACAGGCGGCGTTTGGGATTTTATCGTAAATAAAATCTTCAGCTATACTTCACCTGTATATATGGTAATTTACTTCATTCTTATTATCGCCTTTTCTTATTTCTATCTTGCAATCTCCTTCAATCCTGTTGAAATTGCAAATAACCTTAAGAATAACGGCGGTTCGGTACCCGGTATCCGTCCCGGTAAGCCTACTACCGACTACATCACAAAGATTCTCGGTAAGGTAACATTTATCGGTGCGATTTTCCTCGGTATCATAGCAACACTGCCCCTCTTCGCAGGTCTCAAGGCTGAACTTGCAGGTCTTGCATTCGGCGGTTCTTCACTGCTGATCCTTGTAAGCGTTGCTCTTGAAACCCAGAAGGAGCTTGAAGCACAGATGACCATGCGTCATTATAAGGGCTTCCTTGACTAATCCACACGTGTAAAGAGGAACATTCAATGAATATTATATTTTTTGGAGCTCCCGGTGCGGGTAAAGGAACACAGGCTGAAATAGTCAGCGAAAAGCTTAATATACCTACAATCTCAACAGGTGCTATCATCAGAGCCGCCATCAAGGGCGGAACCGAGATGGGCAAGTCCGCACAGAGCTACATCGAAAAGGGTGCTCTTGTGCCGGATGAGGTTGTAATCGGTATCATAAAGGATAGACTTGACGAGGATGACTGCAAGAACGGCTTTATTCTGGATGGTTTTCCCAGAACAATCCCTCAGGCAGAAGCCCTTGACAAGATGGGAGTAAGAATTGATACGGTTCTTGAACTCCATGTACCGGATGAGGAAATCGTTACCCGTATGAGCGGAAGACGTGTTTGCCCCAAGTGCGGTGCAACCTATCATACAAAGTATAATCCTTCCAATAGCGGTGATAAGTGCGATAAGTGCGGCGAAGCCCTTTCAATCAGAAAGGACGACGACCCTGAGGTTGTAAAGTCAAGACTTGTCGTTTATCACAACGAAACCGAACCGCTTAAAGAGTACTACGGTAAAAAAGGACTTGTAAAGACCGTTATCGGTCAGGAAAAGCTCGAAGATACCACAAAGCTTACTCTTGAAGCACTCGGTATCTGAGGCGAAAACTGATGATACTTTTAAAGAACAGCGAAGATTTACTTCTCATGCGCAAGGCAGGCAGCATCACCGCAGGTGCTCTCAATACCGCCTGCGAGCTTGTAAAGCCCGGTGAGTCACTTATCAATATCGATAAGGCTGTGAGGAAATATATCGAGAAGAACGGTGCTAAGCCTTCCTTCCTCGGTTACGGCGGTTTCCCCGCAAGTGCCTGCATAAGCGTTAATGAGGAAGTAATTCACGGCATACCTTCCGACAGACGGCTGGAAGAGGGAGACATTGTCAAGGTCGATGTGGGTGCCTTCTATAAGGGCTTCCACGGAGATGCGGCAAGAACCTTCTTCTGCGGCAAGGTCTCGGACGAAGCAAAAAGACTTGAAGAAATTACAAGACTTAGCTTCTTTGAAGGTATCAAATATGCCGACAGCCGATACAGAATCGGCGATATATCAAACGCGGTACAGAGATTTGCAGAAGAAGCAGGCTATTCCGTAGTAAGACAGTACGTGGGACACGGTGTGGGTAAAAACCTTCACGAAGAGCCTGAAGTACCTAACTTCGGAAAGGCAGGCAAGGGCCCGAGAATTTACGAGGGTATGACTCTGGCAATAGAACCTATGATCAACGAAGGAACATACGAAGTTGATGTTCTTGACAATGACTGGACAGTAATCACCCTTGACGGAAAGCTTTCCGCTCACTACGAAAATACTGTCGCAATAGGTCCTAACGGAGCTGAAATTCTTACAAGTACCGACTGATTCATCAGAATGGAGGGAAACATTGTGTCAAAGGATGACGTAATGGAATTTGAAGGCGTTGTAACGGAAGCACTTCCCAATGCAACATTTTTGGTAAAGCTTCCCAATGACCATGTGGTAACAGCACATATCTCAGGCAAGCTCAGAATGAATTTCATTAAGATTTTGCCCGGAGATAAAGTAACGGTTGAGGTTTCCACCTATGACCTTACAAAGGGAAGAATAACTTGGCGAGCAAAGTAATTGAATAATTGCTTTCTCTCCCATATAACAGGAGGATTTCAAAATGAAAGTTAAGCCTTCGGTAAAGAAAATATGCGAAAAGTGCAAGATAATCAAAAGACACGGTATCATTATGGTTATCTGCGAAAACCCGAAGCATAAGCAGAGACAGGGCTAATAAAGCCCATTAATGCGTCATACGACGAGAAAACGAGGTGTAAATAAATGGCACGTATATCAGGCGTTGACCTTCCCAGAGAAAAGAGAGTTGAAATAGGCCTCACTTATATCTACGGAATCGGTCTTACAAGCTCAAAAGACATACTTGCAAAAACAGGAATTAACCCTGATACAAGAGTTAAGGACCTTACAGAAGACGATGTAGCAAAGCTGCGTGAAGTTATTGAACACGAATACACCGTAGAAGGTGACCTTCGCAGAGATGTAGCTCTCAACATCAAGCGTCTTGTTGAAATCGATGCTTACAGAGGAGTAAGACACCGCAAGGGACTTCCCGTAAGAGGTCAGAGAACAAAGACAAACGCAAGAACACGTAAGGGTCCTGCAAAGACTATCGCTAACAAGAAGAAGTAACCAAGAAAGGAGTGACATAAACCAATGGCAACAACTAAGAAAACAGTAAGTAAGAAGCGTCGCGAACGCAAGAACATTGAAAAGGGCTGCGCACATATCCGCTCCACTTTCAATAATACAATCGTAACACTTACAGACCTTAACGGTAACGCACTTTCCTGGGCATCTGCCGGTGAAATGGGCTTTAAGGGCTCAAGAAAGTCAACTCCTTACGCTGCACAGACAGCTGCAGAAACAGCAGCAAAGGCAGCTATGGAACACGGTCTTAAGACTGTTGAAGTTTATATCAAGGGCCCCGGTCAGGGACGTGAATCTGCAATCAGAGCACTCCAGACAGCAGGTCTCGAAATCGTATCCATCAAGGACGTAACACCTATTCCCCATAACGGATGCCGTCCGCCCAAGCGTAGACGCGTTTAATCCGATAATCGGCAGTGCGGAGAAAAGTGCCGCAGCCGTAACAATGTTTTAAGGAGGAAAAGACAAATGGCAAAATATACAGGTCCCGCTTGCAGACAGTGCCGCAGAGAAGGCGTAAAGCTGTTTAGCAAGGGCGAACGTTGCTACACCGAAAAGTGCGCACTCTCAAGACGTACCGGAGCTCCCGGTCAGCATGGCGCAGCTCGCAAGAAGATTGGCGAATACGGCAAGCAGCTTCGTGAAAAGCAGAAGGCAAAGAGATACTACGGTATCCCCGAAAAGCAGTTCAGAACATACTTTGAAAAGGCTGACGCAAAAGAAGGTATGACAGGTGAAAACCTCCTCTGCCTTATCGAACGCAGATTTGACAACGTAGTGTTCAGAATGGGTATGGGCGAAAGCCGCAGAGATGCAAGACAGCTTGTTGTTCACGGACATTTTGAAATAAACGGCAAGAAGGCAAACATCCCTTCAATGATTCTCAAGGCAGGCGACGTTATTACAGTTAAGGAAACAAGCCGCAAGTCTGAAAAGATTAAGTCACTTGTTGAAAACATGGAAAACAGAACAAGTCCTGCTTGGCTTGAAGTAGATAAGACAAACGTTGTTGCAAAGATAGTTGCTCTTCCCAAGAGAGAAGACATCGATTTCCCCTTCGAAGAACAGCTTATCGTCGAACTTTACTCCAAGTAATAATGTATTTACAATTACACGCGGAATCATAAACAAGGGAGGTTTTAGCATTGATCGAAATAGAAAGACCGAATATAACTACAGTCGAACTGAAATCCGACGGTTCATACGGCAAATTCGTCATCGAACCCTTGGAAAGAGGATATGGCACTACACTCGGTAATTCACTTCGCAGAGTGTTGCTCAGCTCTTTACCCGGAGTTGCCGCAACCAGCGTAAAAATTGACGGTGTGCTGCATGAAATCTCCATAATACCCGGCGTAAAAGAAGATGTACCGGAAATCATACTCAACATTAAGGCTATAACCGCAAAGCTCCACACAGATACAGCCAAGACAGTAATTCTTGAAGCTACAGAAGAAGGCGAAATTACTGCAGGCGATATCAAGTGCGATGCGGATATCGAAATTCTCAACAAGGATCAGCACATTGCTTACCTTGAAGACGGCGGAGTGCTCAGAATGGAAATCACCTTCGAGCACGGCAGAGGATATGTATCGGGAGAAAAGAATAAGCTTAATCTCCAGAATCCTCCCATCGGACTTATCTGTGTTGACTCTATCTATACTCCCGTATATAACGTGAACTATAAGGTAGAAAACACAAGAGTCGGAAACGTAACAGATTTCGATAAGCTTACTCTTGAAGTATTGACAGACGGAACAATTTCAGCCAAGGAAGCTATATCCTTAGCTGCCAAGATTCTCAATGAGCACCTCAGTCTGTTTATAGACTTGTCAGACGACGCCAAGAAGGCGGAGATAATGGTTGACAGACAGGAAACCATTAAGGAAAAAGTGTTGGAGATGACTATTGAGGAGCTTGACATGACTGTACGATCCTTCAATTGCTTGAAGCGTGCAGGTATTGACACGGTCGAAGACCTTGTGAATAAGACAGAGGATGACATGATTAAGGTCAGAAACCTCGGTAAGAAGTCACTTGAAGAAGTAATAGCTAAGCTTCATTCACTCGGTCTGTCCCTTAAAAAGGACGAGGACTGATAGGATTTGACATCAGTTTAGGCTAAAATGCCTTACCATACTCTAATAAGGAGGAAATGAATAATGCCCGGAACAAGAAAACTCGGACGTACAACAGACATCAGAATGTCTATGCTCAGAGGCCTTGTTACTTATCTGCTTGAAAACGGCAGACTTGAAACAACAGTTTACAGAGCAAAGGAAGTCCGCGCACTTGCAGATAAAATGATTACTCTCGGCAAGAAGAACACTCTTGCATCAAGAAGACAGGCACTCGCTTTCATCACAAAGGAAGAAGTTGTTGTTAAGCTCTTTAACGAAATCGCTCCTTCCTATGCCGAAAGAAACGGCGGCTACACAAGAGTCCTCAAGATTGGACCCAGACGTGGTGACGGAGCTGAGATGGCTATCATCGAGCTTGTTAAGTAATTAATATTGTCTCACTTCACCGCAGAAGAAATTCTGCGGTGTTTTTTTATGCAAATTTTAATATTGTTAAGCAAAATGAGATAAAGTATTAAGCGTCTTTGCAGAAAATTGCAACGGAGTTAAATTGATGTAAATTAAGTTTGACAGCGGTTGACAAAAAAATAAGGTAATATATAATATTGGTATATCATCAGAAAAACGGTGTGCAGATAATGCCGTTTTTCGGAAAAGAGTTGTATATGACTTCAATTAAAAGCAAAAAGATTAAGGTATTTACATTGATTTGCCTGCTTGCAGCAGTTGCTTTGGCGGCAGTACGCACATTTATGCTCACAACTATTGTTGAGCCCGATACGGGACTTTACTCGGCAGGTACTGTGGGGGGATATGTGTTTGATGTTGGAGTGCTTGTTTTTGTTGTTGCCATGATACTTGCAGGCAAGGTTTTGCTAAAAAAAGTGACAAGCGATAACTGCCCGGATTCTTCAAGCACCGTCACGGTGTTCGGCTCGGCTCTTTGTGCATTTATGTATGTGTCGCTGTTTTTGTACGGTATGTATATGCTGTTTTCGGGACAGCCTCAGAAAACACTGTTTACCGTTCAGCTTGTGCTGTGCGTTCCCTGTGCCGTCAATCAGCTGTTTATCTGCGCAAAAGAAAACAGAGGCAAAGGAAAAGGCGAGGCACTTGCGGCTTTTTGCGCCCCCGTACTTTTTGCAGTTCGTGTTATTGATGTGTTTATGAGCACCGATTCTCAGATAAATACCTCCCAGCGTTCACTTGAGCTTCTTATGCTTTGCGCTATGATGCTGTTCTATATGTACGAAGCAAGCTTTCTTGTAAAGAGAGTGGACGAAGGCGAAAAGAAGATAAACTGTTTTGCAAAGTATTATGTTGCGGCACTTGCTGTTGTGGTGCTTACCTGCATTACGGTTGTGCCTTACCTTCTTGTTTCGGTTTTCTGGGTGTTCGAGGCAGACTCTGTTGTTATGAATGTGCTTGAGTGCTGTGTTATGCTGTATGCGGCGAGCCGTATTGTGACAGCACATGACTGATTATTATAAAAAAGGTGATATAAATGAGCGAAAACATTAAAAAGGGCGGTATTTCCGTCGAAACACAAAACATTTTTCCCGTAATCAAAAAATGGCTTTACTCCGATAAGGACATTTTTGTAAGAGAGCTTGTTTCCAACGCCTGCGATGCGGTTACAAAGCATAAGAGACTTGTGTCTTTGGGCGAAACAACATCAAGAGAAGACAGCTACAGAGTTGATGTAATTCTGGACACCGAGCTTAATACCCTTACCTTTAAGGATAACGGCATCGGTATGGATGAAGAAGAAATTGATAAGTATATCAATCAGATTGCACTGTCGGGTGCCGTTGATTTTATCGAAAAGTATGAGGGTAAATCCGAGGACGCAGGAAACGGCATTATCGGTCACTTCGGTCTGGGCTTCTACTCGGCGTTTATGATTGCGGATAAGGTTGAAATTTTCTCACGCTCCTATAAGGACGGCTCTGTTGCTGTTCACTGGACGGGTGCCGATGACGGAAGCTTTGAAATGGAAGCTTGCGATAAGGAAGACGTGGGTACCGAAATCGTTCTTCATATCAACGAAAGCGAAAAGGACTATGCAACCGAAAGCAAAATCGCAGAAATACTTGATAAATTCTGTTCCTTTATGCCTGTGGAGATATACTACAGCGTGCTTCCCGAAAAGGTTGAAGAAGTAAAGGAAGGGGAAGAGCCCAAGGAAAAGGAAGCGCCAAAGCCTGTTAACGATACAACGCCCTTGTGGCTGAAAAAACCGTCGGAATGTACCGAGGAAGAGTATAAAAGCTTCTACCGCAAGGTGTTCAATGACTATAAAGAGCCTCTTTTCTGGATTCACATCAGTGCGGATTATCCTCTTAATTTCAAGGGTATTCTTTATTTTCCCAAGCTTGATAACGAATTCGGCAACTATGAAGGTCAGGTAAAGCTTTACTATAACCAGGTGTTTGTTGCAGACAATATCAAGGAAGTTATTCCTGAGTATATGTTCCTTCTGAAAGGTGTGCTTGATTGTCCCGAGCTTCCTCTTAATGTGTCAAGAAGCTATCTGCAGTCCAACGGCTATGTGTCGAAAATCAGCGCACATATAGTAAAGAAGGTAAGTGATAAGATAAACTCTCTCTTTAACACCGAAAGAGAAAAGCTTGAGGGGTTCTGGCAAGACGTAAAGCCTTTTGTGGAGTATGCCTGCATCAGAGACGAAAAATTCTACGATAAGGTGAACGGCAGTATCCTTTACAAGACTACGGGCGGAAAGTACGTAACCCTTAAGGAATATGCCGAAGGCGACGGCTTTAAAAAGTCGGTATACTACACGGACGACGTTGTAAGACAGTCCAAGTACGTGGGTATGTTTACAAAGGAAAATGTTGACGTTCTGGAATTTGACAAGATGATAGACGTTCAGTTCGTTTCCTTCTGTGAGCATAAGCTTATGACGGACAGCGATGAAAAAATCAAGGGTACAAAGTTTGTAAGAGTTGACAGCGGTTTTGCGGACGCTCTTAAAAATGAGGACGCCGACAACAACGAGGAACAGAACAATGCACTTTGCGACTTCTTTAAGGAAGCTCTCGGCAAGGGCGACAGCCTTAAGATAAGCTGTGACAGCTTGAAGGACGATACTGTTCCCGCACTTCTCAATCTTTCTGAGCAGTCAAGGCGTTTTGCCGATATGATGAAGATGTACGGCGGCGGTATGAGTATGATGGGTATGCCTGAGGAAGAAACTCTGGTGCTCAACACTTCAAACGCACTTGTCAAGGGCATTGGCGACAGAATGTGCGACAGCGACAGCAAGGAAATGTGCACAAAGCTTGCAAAACAGGTTTATATGCTGGCACTTGTGGCACAAAGACCGCTTGATTCCGACGAGCTTGCCTCATTTATCGAAGAAACATCAAAGCTTCTTGCCGATAATTTATAATTGAAATGACTGTTTTGAGCCGTGACATCAGCTGTTGTCACGGCTCTTTGCCGTCGTAAGAAAAAATTAACATATTTAATTTTTTGCAAATCAAGACGATATAACAATATATAGTGCCTTCCTGCAGAAAACGGGTGGATATTTAGTGAAAACACCCGAAAAAGTAAAAATGCACAAAATACGTAATTTTTTACGGAATTGTATTGACTTTTCGACGATAACAGTATATAATAGAAACGTAATTCCATACGTATAACTATGCCCATTTTTAGGTGTGGTTGTACAAATCTATCTATAAAGGAGTGCAAACCCCATGAAAAAAGCTTTAAGCATTATATTGTGCTTATCGATGCTCATGACGAGCTTCCCGGTTTCTGTATTTGCAGCACCCGTGATGGCTCCCATCGGCGGTGAAACCTCACAGGAATTCGTGATGGAAGTACCCGAAGAAACAGAAATACAGCAGGAGGCTGAAGGTACAGAAGAAGCTGTACTTGCGGCTGACGGAACTGTATCACCTGTCAAAGTTCTGCCCAAGAACGGTGCGACAGTTGACTACAGATATCCTGTTGTTTACTACACCTTTGGTGATGATGTTGAAATCAACGCCGAAGATGTAACATTGGAAAACATCGGCAACAAAGATGTTGGCGGTGTGTATTTTGACGAAGAGAATAATGCAATCTGGGTGTTCCCCTATGCTTCAAAGGCAGGCTACGGCAAGACCGTTTCCTTTACAGCATGGACATCAGACATCAAAGATGCTGACGGAAACAGTCTTTATTTCCCCGCAGCAAGCTTTGTTGTTGGAAATACACCTGCAAGCGACGGTGAAAACCTCGTTCCTTTCGGTAACAATGAATATGGCTGGACATCTTTCTATTATGCAGATACATCCGGCGAACATTCAACTCTTGAATACCTTGAAGGCGATGAGCAGAACGGTGTTTCTTATCGTAAGGCGATAAGCGGTTGGTCTCATAACAAGACTAATTTGATTTGGAAACCCGATACAACATACAAACTTTCTTACAAGGCTAAGTTTGGTTCATATATGAATGATACTGTATCTTCGGGTTCCTCGAGCATTTCTACCGATGCTGTTTATACAACTAAGTATTTTTGTCCCGATCCCAGCTGCGGTGTAGAGGTTGTTAGTAAACCATTCAATAAGTGTCCCGTGTGCGGTACTGCTGTACCCGCCGGTCACCAGGATAATAATTTTGACCACGGGGTTGCCGGTGGCACATCAGTGGCTCCCGGAAGCGGATGGGTAGAGGTTGTTGATAAAGAGTTTAAAACGCTAGCTTCTCCTCAGGTGATGGTAACGACTAATGTTAATGCTATGCATTTTTCTATTTACTCCAACCCTGTTTCCGGCGTGGGTGTAAACTTCTACATTGACGATGTTGAAATTTATGAAAAGGTTAATATGACCTTCAGCGCTGTAGCGAATAAGTCTGCACTTAAGGGTGCTGCTCCTGCAACACTTTACGGCTACAACGGCGATAAGGTAACTCTTCCCGTAGCGGCAGATTACTTTGAAGCAGTACCCGACAACTATAAGGTAGAAGGCTGGACAGACGGTAAGAATGTTTATGCAGACGGCGCTGAGCTTACAGTAGCAGGCTGCAAGGCGTTTGTTCCCATGCTTGTTCCTACAGGCGAAGCGGCAACTGTTACATTTGCTGTTTCAGACGATCTTGCAGATTACTACAATGGACTTGCTTCAACCAATGTCAACACAGGCGACAGCATTGACCTTGCAGATTTTGGTTTTGATGTTGTTGTAGGTTATGATGTATACTGGACTGATGCTGACGGCAAAAAGGTTGAAGGTACATACGTTGTAGAAGGTGATGCTGTACTTACTGCAGTTAAGTCATTCAGAGAAGGCGTAAAGTTTGACAATCAGGAGATTGTTGACAAATATGATGCTGATGTACTTCTTCTTGACAACGCTACAGCTGTTTATGATGCTGACAACGAGGCAATGGTGGTTACTCCTGTAAAGAAAACTGACAATAAATACGATGCCATAGTTTGCGTTGACAATATCAACATCCCTACGGCGCAGTATGCATATGTGGATATAACCTTGGTTAAGGCTGACGATACACCTACTACAGAAGGAGCTGCGTACGGTCAGGTATATATTAAGACTACAAATCCTTCTTATACCAGCGATGCTGCATACCAGACAAAAGGCAGTAAGTTTATCGGCTATGCTGACGAAGAGGAAACAAAGGTAGTATACAGATTCCCTGTTGCCGAACTTCTTAGCGGCTGGACAGGCAACTGTGTCGGATTCAGATATGACGCACATGGCGGAGCAACAGCGTTTAGCCTTGTTGAAATCAAGTTTGTTAAGGACGAAGTTATTGAAGCTGTAGATATTACAGGTATAGATGCTCCTGTTCTCAGTAATAGACCTGATACCGATGCTGTAGTTGCAGACGATGCTGACTATAGTGTTGAAACGGTTGCTTGGGATTGTGACTCCACATATTTTGGCGGAAACACAGAATATACTGTTACTGCTACAGTTAAGATTAATGACGGCGTTAACGGTTTAACATTCGGTGAAGAAACGGTTGCAACCATTAACGGTGCTGAAGCTGTAATAGTTCCCGACGAAGCAAACTCCGATGTTGCTACTGTTACATATACTTTCCCTGCAACAGAACAGGCAAAAGATATTGAAGTTGTTATTAATAATGAAACAGAAATCACCGAGAATAACGGCACTCTTGTTCTCGATGCGACTATTGTTCCTGTAAACGAAGAAGATGTAATCAATCCTACAACAGTTACATGGACAATCACAGGCGGCGATGAAGGCATTGCAACACTTGACGGCAATGTTCTTAAGGCTATCTGGGATGGTACTGTTGAAATTACAGCTACTCCCGACTATAATTCTGAAGAAGCGGTTACATTTGATGTTGTAATCAGCAATCAGATTGGCTGGACTGTTAAGTACGAAGCAGGTACAGGTGCAACTGTAACAGGTGTGCCTGAAGCTGAAGAAGTTAAGTATGAGTATAAAGTTTCTAAGGCTGTTCCCGAAAGAGCAGGCTTTGGCTTTGACGGTTGGTCTCTTATCCCCGGCGGAACAGAAGCGGTAGATGAGCTTTATGTTGAAGAAAACGTTACTCTCTATGCAATGTGGTCAAGAGGCACAACATTCATCGACTTCAAGAGCCAGTCTGATTATGATACTTACATCACACTTGCATGTGCTGAAGATATATCTGTTGACACATCCGGCGACGGTTATCTCTCATTCAAGACAATTCAGGGCAGCGATACAGGCGGTAATGCAGCCGACGTTCAGATTACCCTTAATAATAAGAAGGGTGTCACTTTTAATGCTCAGGCTAACTACAAGACTATTCCTCTCGATGATGTAACAAGCTATGAAATTAAGTTCGCTACAGATTATCAGAATTTGTCCGGATTCGGCACAGTTCTTTACTACACATCTCATGATGGTGAAGGAAACTTCTATAGCCGTCCTCATGCAACCGGCGTTCCGGATTTCACTGCTAATATGTTCCGGCAAGCTCAGAAGTACAGCGGTGACATCAATGAGTTTGTAACTGTTAAGGTAGATACAACAATAAGAGAATCCTTCAAGGGCTACCTCGGTCATGCAAGATTCGACCCCATCCAGGGTGAACCTGCAGTTGGTAAGACAGTTATCGTTGACTACATCAAGCTCAACGGTATTCGTGCAGTTGACTACGTTGATGTTGTTCTTGACGCTCCTGTAGTTTCTGCTGATGCACCCACAGTTGAAGATGTTGTTGCTTCATCCGATGCTTACACAATCGAAAGCATTGAATGGACACCTGCTCTTGTTGAAGGCAAGTACTTTGACGATAACACAGTTTACACAGCAAAGATTACAGCAAAGTCCACAACCGGCTATGTAATGAGTGAAAATCCTGCATTAGGTTACGTAAACGGCGAAGCAACTGATATCAAATATGTTGACGGCAACCTTGTTGTTGAATACACATTTGATAAGACTGCAGACCTTCAGGACTTCGAGCTTTACATCGGCACAGTTGATGAAACAATCGAAGAGCTTGTAATTGACGAGCCTTACGGCACACTTGCTCTTAAGGGTATTGTGCTTACAGACGGCGAGGTTACAGATCCTAACTTTACAGAAGAAGTTTATTGGTCTGTTTCCGATGAACACCTTGCAACAATTGACGAAAACGGCGTTGTTACTGCAAACCTTGACGGTACAGTAACAGTTACAGCACTTTCTAAGTACGATCCTCAGGTTAAGGAAACAGTTGACATCGTACTTACAAATCAGGAACCCGAAAGAACCGTTAAGTTCGATAAGGGCTTTGAAAAAAGCGACGAAGAGGACGACGTCATGGGTATGCCCGAGACTGTAGTTCTCAAGGGTGATTATACACTTCCTACAGATATCCTTACAAGAAGCGGCTACCACTTCGTAGGCTGGACAACCGAACCCGGCGGAGAAGAAATTGTCACTGAAGCATACATTGACGAAGATATAACCTTCTATGCTAAGTGGGATAAGCTCCTTGCAGGCGATGAATTTGATTCCGACTACGGAAGCTACGGCAATCCTAACGGCGTTACCTCTCATAAGTTCGAAGACGGACATGTAACCATGGTTTACAACGGACATAAAGAAGGTATCAAGCTTGAAGCTGACAGCGGAAACTATTCCGGTGCATTCAATCCCGACACGGCAATGTTTGACGGCAAGGTTAAACTTTCCGATGTAGAGTATGTTGAAGTAAGATTTAAGTTTGATGAGCTTGAGCTTGCAGATGAAGCAAAGGGTAATGTTCAGATTTCCGTATATGTACAGGGTACAAATGAAGACGGCTCGCTTACAGCTTGGGGCGAAGGCGCAAGATCAAATATGTACATTGATGAAGCGGAATTTGACGGCGACGGATTCTACCGCCTCAAGCTCCCCACATCATGGCACAGTGCTTCTTGCTTCAAGGGCAACCTTGCAAGATACAGAATTCACTTCAATTCAAACAGCTATGCAACAAAGCAGACAGTTGTTCTTGACTACATCAGATTTGTCGGTAATAATGTTGATAAGCTTGATGTTGAAATTGAAGCTCCCGAAACAAAGGCAATAGCTACAACTACGGGAATTGTGCTTCAGGATAGCGAGGCTGTTGTTACCGATGTTGCTTGGACACCTGCGCTTCTCGGCGGTATGTTCTTTGACAGTGCAACAGCTTATAAGGCAACAGTAACTCTTAAGGCTATTGGCAACAACTATATGCCTAAAAGCGTAGCAGTTGCTACAATCAACGGCGAAAAGGCTACATATATGAGAGTTGACGACAAGACTGCAACACTCACCTATACATTCCCCGAAACAGAGGATTTGGGTAAACTTGCTGCTGTGACTTTAACACTCCATGAAAAGAATGATGATGGAGAAGTTACTAAGAAACAGACGATTCTTGCAGGCGAAGACTTCAGCCTCAATTCCCTCGAAGTTGAAAACATTCCTTACGGCTATCGTTGGATTGGTTGGGCAACAGATGAAGAATGCACAGAAATTGTTGATGTAATAAATGTCGATGCAGACACAGATTACTATGCAGCGTACGAACGTCTTATCAATGTTACACTCAACGAAAAGAATAATGACGGCGATGTATCATATGTTGTACTGATTAATCCTCGTGAAGACTATGATCTTGACGCTGTAACTCCCCAAAATATACCTGAAGGCTATCGTTGGATTGGTTGGTCCGACACAGAAGGCGGCGAAGCAAATACAACCGTTATCAACCTCTCGGAAGACGGCGAATACTACGCAGTGTACGAGCTTATCGAAGGCTTTGATTACGGCAATAAGTTCCATACAGCAGGTACAACCGCAACAATTGACGGAGCTCTTGAAATCGTTAACGGCTGGGCAGTGGTAACTCCTTCCTCAGCAAGCGACGCAATCGGACTTCAGACTCCTAAGACATACGTTAACGCTGTTGATTACGGCAAGGTTGAAGTTATCTATGACGGAAGCCTTGAAACAACAGTAGGCGGCAAGCTTCAGGCTAATAAGTTCAACGAAAAGCTGGCTCCTCACCTCTATTTCGAGGCAGGCGGAGACATTCACGAAGCAGTTCTTGTTGATGTTGTTGCTTGCATCGTTGCAAACAGAGTAGCATACAAGTATGTTTACGATATGACTCTTACCGAAGCTTGGACAGGCGAAATCGGCTCACTGGGCGTTCAGCCTTACACAGGACACCCCGCTTGGGCAGTTAAGTCCATTATGCTCGTTAAGAACAAAGATATCGAAGAAGCAGCTGTTATCACAGGTATCGAAGTTCCCGAAACATGGGGCATACCCGCTACAAAGGCAGACGTTGAAGGCAACTATGTAATTACAGATGTAGCTTGGACTCCTGCTCTCAACGAATCAGGTAAGTTCAATCCTGCAACAGCATATACTGTAAATGTAACTCTCAAGCCTTCTTCAGGCTACAAGATTGTTACTGAAGAAGCAACAATTGACGGTAACGAAGCGACAGCTGTTATCAATGCTGACGGCACAATGACAGTTACCTACACCTATGAAGCAACAGATGCACTTGTTCCTTTTGACTTTACTCTTGAAGACGGTGTAATCGACGTTGCTGACGGCGTACTTACTCTCGCTCCCACATTTACACCTGTAAATGAAGGCGAAGAAGTTCCCGTAACAGATATAATTGTTGAAATTATTGACAACGGTGATGATGATAACTGCGCAATAGTTCTCGAAGACGGCTCAATCAAGGCTATTTACGACGGTACTATTACTGTTAAGGTAACATCTGTTTACGATCCTTCTAAGACCGCAACAGCTGATATTGTTATTACAAATCAGATTGGTGATTATACAATCGAATATGTTGCAAACGCTTTAGATGTAACCAATATGCCTGAAACAGATTATGCAAAGCTTGATTACACACTTTCAACAAAGGTTCCCGTAAGAGAAGGCTTTGTATTCATCGGATGGACGAAGGATCCAACCAATACAAACGGTATTGTTAAGGATTTCATCACAGAGGATACAAAATATTACGCAATCTGGGTAAAGGGTGCTGCATGGGAAGCTAATTCCAGTGCAGATATGCTTAACCTCCAGTCAAGCAGAAAAGCTGACACCTACTATGAAGACGGTGTTGGTTATATCGCAAACAATCCTTCAGATAAGATTGTAGTTGAAGACACCACTCTCTACAGCAAGAGAATTTCTACCGCAACCTACAACCAGCTTCAGGTAAGAGTTTCACTTCCTGTAGGCGGAGAATTTAAGACATATGTACGTTCAACCGACGGTACAAATATGTCAGCATGGAACGAAAGCGCATCTGTGACTATATACGGTCTTTCCGCAAATGAGCCCGGTGAATTCCAGATTGTTACCTTCGATCTTTCCTCTCATGAGCAGTATAATATGTATCCTTACTTGAATACTATCAGATTTGACTCATCAATTGCTCAGAATAATGTAATTGCCATCGACTGGGTAAGACTTGTTAACTACGAAACAGGCGTAATTCAGATTGACGGTATTGACCAGCCCGTAGCTAAGGCGGTTGCTGATACTAACGCAGTAAGCCTTACTCCCGATTCCGTAAGAATAGTTGATGTAGCATGGGAGCCCGAGCTTCTCCACGATTACTACTATGACGGTGAAACAGAGTACACCGCAGCTGTAACTGTTGAAGGCAAGGGCGGATACTTCATTTCAAGTGCTCCCGCAGTTGTTGAAATTAACGGTGAAGAGGCGGACGATTGCGTTTACGATGCTGAAACGGGACGTGTTACCGTTTATAAGAAGTTCGAAGCGACAGGCGTTATCTCTTCCACAGAAGCATTCGATATCACTCTCGTAGAACAGAATGACAGCTTCAGTGAAGTAACTGAAATCAGAACAATATTCAAGGGCGACGTATTTGACCTTGGTGCATATGCTCCCGCAAACATTCCTGCAGGTTACCGCTGGATTGGCTGGACAGACGGCGAGAGCGATGACTTCGTAGACACAATTACTGTAAACAGCGACTCAACATACTTTGCTGTATATGAAGCTCTTACAGAATTTGACTATGCTAATCCCAATCATTGGGAAGGCACAACAGCCAAGAGCGGCGACGATGGTGTAAGCTTTGTTGACGATATGGCAGTAGTTAAGGTAACTTCTTCCACAGAAGATACAGCTCTTATTACTCCCGTAACAAATCTTGATGCAGCAGACTATGACTTCGTTGAAGTTTACTACAGTGCACTTCTCGATGGCAGATACGAAGGTCTCAGCTACACTAACAAATTCAACGCAACACTTTATAATCCTAAACCCGCACTTAAGTTCTCGACTGCAAGCTCACCTGATAACTTCTCAGGCACAGGCGCACTTGTTGCAGCTGAAAGAGTAACAGTTGGTTCTACAATCTGCTATAAGTACACATATGACATGAGCGCTGTAGCAGCTTGGACAGGTAACATCGGTAAGTTCTACGCAGATCCTTACAACGGCTATCCTGAATACGGTGTAAGAATGATTAAGTTCATTCCTAACAAGACTGTAGATAAGGAAGCAGAAGTAACACTTGCAGCTCCCGAAACATGGGCAACTCCTGCAGCAGCAGGCGATGTAACAGTTAATGCTCCTTACACAGTAAAGAGCGTGGCTTGGACAGGTGATATGAACGAAGCAGGCGCATTTGCCCCTGAAACAGCATACACAGCAACAGTTGTCCTTGACTTTGAAGCAGGCTACAAGGCTCCTTCAATGGTTGATGTAGCAGTTAACGGCGAATATGCAGATGCTACAGTAAATGAAGACGGCACAATCACAGTTGTATGTGAATTTGACGCAACAGATGCTCTTGCAGAAGTTGAAGTTAAGATTACAGGCAACAACAAGATTTCGACTCTCGGCAGATATCTCCAGCTTACAGGCAAGACAGTAACCACAGACGGCACAGCTATTCCCGTTACCGATGTAACATGGGGCAGCAGCGATGAAACAATTGCAACTGTTTCCGCAAACGGCCGTGTATATCCTGCAGGCAACGGTACTGTGACAATAACCGCAACAAGCGTTTACGATCCTTCCGTTTCTGCTGAACACACAATTGTTATTACAAATCAGGTTGCGAGCGAGCTTTACACAGTAACCTTTGATAAAAACACCACTGATGTTGTTGAAGGCTTCGATGCAATTGAGTCTGTACAGGTAAGCGGCGCATTCGTTCCTGAAGATTATGTTATTTTGAGAGAAGGATTTTTCTTCGCAGGTTGGTCTGTTGATGAAGACTCTACAGGTGCTGACAGCAGCTTTAATATCAAAGAGGATACAGTTCTTTACGCTAAGTGGGGCAAGGGTATTTCCTATGACTTCAATGACGACAAGAAGTTTTCCGGCACCTCAAGCATAAATGGCACATATGATAAAGAAGCAGGCTTATTCAAGGGTGTTAGCACCGGCACAGATCCCATCTTCCACATAAACGGTCTTAACTTCTTTGGAGGAGATTATCCGTATATTACAGTAAGAATGAAGGCGACTCCTTCAAGCTCGTTGGGCTATGGTGCATACTTCCAGTCTCAAGATGCTGACGGCAATGTAATCGGCTTCGGTTGGGATGGTAATAAGGAACATAATGATGATTATGTTGCTAACAGAGTAGGTGCATCCTACACCAGCGGCGGAAAGTTTGTTGAGTTTACTCTCGATATGTCCGTAAGAGATGACTGGAAGAACGGCTATATTACTCATATCCGTTTTGACCCGTTTGAAAACAATACAGGTGCAGAGTTTGAAATTGACTACATCAGATTTATTGATAACAACAGAACAGTTAAGTTCGACGGTAACGGCGGTCTCATTCCTCTCTACGACGGTTATGTAGAATCCTATAAGCAGACAATGGCATGCGGTCCTATGAGATTTGCAAGCATACCTGTAAGAGAAGGTTATACATTTGCAGGCTGGTCCAAGGATCCCGAAAGCTTTGCTAAGCTTTATAACAGCACATTCACAGTAAGCGATAACGTAACACTCTACGCTATGTGGACACCCGGTAACAACTTCTCCGAAATGACCGAAGAAGCAATCGCTGAAACAGTAACGGTTGAAGAAGGCGAAGTACCTGAGGATATGACAGTTGTTTCAGACGCCGACGGTCTTACAATTACTTCCGAATCCGAAATCACACCTGTTGTTAAGGTTGCTGACGAAATCGTTGTAAACGATGAACATAAGACA
The DNA here is from genome assembly GCA_045539625.1 of Eubacteriales bacterium. GTDB lineage: Bacteria > Bacillota > Clostridia > Oscillospirales > CAG-382 > UMGS1387. Next base: position 32,900 of record JAZQFS010000129.1, read on the forward strand.
ATTGCTCTTACTGTTGATATGGCTTACAGCAATGCAGAATCAGAAGAAATCTACTTCAGCTTCGTTCCCGAAGGCGAAACAGAGCCCGTTAAGGTGCCTCTTAAAATCGGCGAAGACGGCGTAGCAAGAGCAGATTTGTCCACTGTTGAAGAATATAACGGCACAGTTACTGATGTTAAGCTTATATTCCCCACAGGCGTTGTTGAAAACCTCACAGTAGGCGAAGTAATCATCACAGATTCTGAAAGCGCTGAAAACTTCGGCTCAGGCACAGAAGATAATTCAAGCGAAGAAAGAAAAGAAATCACCGTTGGCGGCAACGATGACGATTATAACAGAAGCGAGTCATTCCCCAGCGGCGGCGGTACAATTACTAACCATACAAACTCCACAACAAAGAAGCCCGATAAGAAGGTAACAGGCGGCTCAACAGGCGGCTCAACAGGCGGTTCAACAGGCGGTTCTACAGGCGGCACAACAACTCCTGCAGCAAGCTATGTTGAAACAAAGACTGCAGCAAGCGGCGATGTTGTATTCGAATTCGATAAGGCAGATGACGCACAGCTCATCAAGTCTTACAGACATATGTCAAAGGTTGGCGTTTCCAACAGTGTATTCACTGTTAAGAATAACGGCAGACCTGAAGGCGATAATAACAGCCCCGCATTCTTTACAGCTAATATGAAGCTTAACGCTGCAAGCCACAGATACATAGTTATCAAGAATAACTGCACATACGGTGCAGACAGTGTAAGAATTTACTTCACCAAGGACGGTAAGTATTCTGAGTCTATGGCTGTTAACGGAGGACTCAGCGCCGGAACAATGGGCTACACAGTAGTTGATATGGGCTCCAACGCTAACTGGAACGGCACAATTACAGGCTTGTTCTTCAGCTTCGGCAATAAGGTTGGTAACATTGAAATCGACTCTATCATCTTTACAAACAATAAGAACGCAGTATCCCAGTCTACCAATAAGTTCGCATTTGTAAACAGCTTCTCCGCAACAACCTTCACAGACGTTAAGTCTTCCGACTGGTTCTACGGCGACGTTGAAAAGTCTTACAAGATGGGACTTATGAACGGTAAGGCAGTTGGTATCTTTGATCCTAACGGCAATGTAACACTTGCAGAAGCAATTACGGTTGCTTCCAGAGTAAATGCTCTGTATAACAGCAAGACAATCGCAGCTGCAGCAGACGGTCAGAAGTGGTTTGATCCTTATGTATCCTACGCAACAGGCGCAGGCATCATCAAGGCAGGTCAGTTCGCAGACGTTACAAGAGCTGCTACAAGAAGCGAAGTTGCGGTTATGTTCGCAAATGCAATGCCCGCAAGCTGGTTCACAGCAAAGAATATGTTTACATCAATTCCCGATGTACCTTCTTCCGATGCTGCATACCAGGCAATCCTCAAGCTTTACAATGCCGGCGTAATAGTTGGTGTTGACGATGCTTATAACTTCCAGCCCGCTACAAACATCAAGAGAAGCGAAATCTCTGCTATCATCAACAGAGTAGTTCTTCCCGAAAGCAGACTGAGAGTTTACACAGCAGCAGAGCTTGAAAAGATGACAATCTATGTTGATGCAAATCAGCTCGCAAACTTCACACTGGGTAACTGTAACGAAACCAAGCCTGTTCTTAAGAACGGTGCGGTTTACGGTACACCTAAGGTGATTGAAGGAAAGAATCCCGACCCCATTCTCAGCTGTGACCTTGCAGTTCCCGAGGGCGGTCTCGATCCTAAGCTTTACAAGACAATCGAAGTAGGTGTTAAGTTCGGCAACGACGTTGCAGCAGGCACAAGATCCAGCGTATTCTTTACAACAGATACACTCAGCTGGAGCGAAAAGGGCAGAGTTAATGCTACTTATGATGGCGTTAAGGATGCTAACGGCGTAAGCGTACTCAAGTTCAATGTTGCTTCAAACGAAAACTGGAAGGGCGTAGTTAAGAGCTTCCGTTTCGACCCATTTGATGCAGCTCCCGAATTTGGCGTAGTTTACATCAAGCTTGTTCCTACACTGGACTAATTTAATTCAACCAAGCCCCAAGGGAAACCTTGGGGCTTTTGTTGTGCAAATAATTGTAACCTATCTGTTAACTTTGAATAAACTACGAGACGAAGTAGGAATATTCTGCTAAAATTTATCTGTAAAAAGGAGGCATTATTATGCTATTGTTTTATGTACGTCACGGTGATCCTATCTATAATCCCGATAGCCTTACAAAGCTTGGTGAGGCTCAGGCTGAAGCTGTCAAATACAGGCTTTGCCAGTTCGGACTTGATAAGATTTATTCCTCTGATTCAAACCGTGCTTATCTTACGGCAAAACCCACGGCAGAGCTTCTGGGACTTGAAATAGAACAGCTTCCGTGGTGCAATGAAAGCCTGTGCTATAAAGATATGCTTGTAAGACTTGGAGACGGAAAGCATACCTGGTGTTTCGCTCATTATGAAACGAGATTGAAGTTTGTGCGTGAAGATGTCAGAGTGCTGGGTAAAAAGTGGTATGACCATCCTGATTTCAAGGATACAAGCTATAAAGCGGGAATGGAGAGAATTCAGAGAGAAACGGATAACTTTATGCTCAACCTCGGTTTCAGACATGACGGTGAAAATAATGTGTATATTCGTGAGAAGCAGGTGTATGACAGAGTTGCGCTTTTTGCTCACGAGGGCTTTGGTGCAGCTTTCCTTTCCTGCCTGATGGATATTCCTTACCCTGAATTTTGCACACATTTTGCAATGACTCATTCAGGACTTACCGTCATAGAGTTTAACGAAGACCACGACATAATTGTGCCAAGAATTCTTACCCTTTCAAACGACTCCCATATATATGCCGAAAGATTGCCTTTGAAGTATCAGAATCAGCAATCCTTAAGATTCTGACGGTTACCCCGTTTGAAATAATATTTACGGTTTTATAGATTAAGTGTTGATATTTTGTGTAATTCGCACAAAATTCATATACAATTTAAGCAAAACCTCCCTAAAATTCATTACTTTGTCAAAATGTATTGATATAATATTTACTAAGGTCTGAAGGGGTAGCTATGCCCTTCTTGAAATCGAGGTATATTTATGGAATTTGAAAGTTCATTACATTTGGCTGAACGCTTGGGAATTAATGTCAGAACCGTACAGCTATGGGCTAAAAACGGTAAACTTCCCGGTGCGTATAAGCACGGTCGTGACTGGATGATACCTAAAACCGTGAGCGAATATTTGGAGGTATCTCCCGAGCTTGCCCAGATGTGCGAGCCGCTGCCTCTTATGACGTCTGCCTATGAAGTGGGTAAGGCGAAGGAGTTTGTTGACAGCATCGAAAGCAAGGAAGCAAGGCTTATAGCTTTGTCTGAATATTATTATTTTTCGGGCGATGTTGAAAAGGCGTGCGAAACTGTCGAAAACTACATACGTGAATGTGACGGTGTAATTAATGCCTCGGTGTGGATTGTATACGGATTTTCCTGTATGACTCTGGGCAGAACAAGACTTGCAAAGGTTGTAACCGAAAGTGTTACAAAATCGGTGACATATCTGATGGATACCGATATCCCCGATGTTATAAAGGCGACCTGTGCTTTTCTTGCAAAAACGTCAAGAGTTATTATTACAAGTCAGAATATAGACATTCCTCTTAAGGAATATATCAAGCATCTTGCAGGAGGCTTTAAAGCATTCAGCTGCTTTACACTTGCACAGGAGGCTTGCTTCAAGGGACAGTTCGGAAGAGCTTCGGGTATGGCTGAAATGGGACTTGCTCTTATGGATGCACGTTATCCTCTTGCGGAAATCCACCTTGAGCTTGTTTCGGCAATGTCGCATCTGGGACTTAAAGAGGTTGCCAAGGCGTCCAACCACCTGCTCAAAGCATGGGAAATGGCTCAGGCGGACGGATTTTATCAGCCCTTTGTAGAGCACTTCAGCTCTATACAGGCAATACTTAAGAATTGCGTTGAAGACAGCTATCCTGAGGAATATAAAAAGGTAAGCGAAATGTCAGCGGTATTCAGCTCAAGCCGAAGAAGAATATCAAGACGTGACGATTATGATGAAATCAGCAAGCCTCTTACCTCAGAGGAGCTTGCAGTTGCGGTGCTTTTAAATGCAGGCGTATCAAATGCCGATATTGCCCACGGTCTTCACTGTACTGTCAGCAAGGTCAAGACACAGACACTTGAGCTTTGTAAAAAGCTTGGTGTAAACAACAAAAAGGATTTGCTTAAATTCTTTGAAAGATAAACCGGAAAAACTGCTTCATTTTCTGAGGCAGTTTTGTTTTTTGGCAGCAGTACATAAATGTTTGTATTTTATTTTATAAATGTTAATAAAAATCTTAAAAAAACAGTATAAATATTAACACATTGACGGCGGAAAAGTGATATAATACATATAGAAAAATAATATAATCAAAGGGGGAAACCATTATGAAAAAGTTTTATTATATCGTAGGTGCAGTTGTAACTGCAGCGGCAATCTTTACCTTTATTGCCATTATGCTTAAGAAAATCAAGGTTTCACTTTCAATAGAAGGTATTGACGATGTTCTCGACGAAGAAGAAAATGACGACATTTCTCTTACAATAGAAAATGACGAAGCCGATGACGGCGACATCCTTTTTGATGAAGATATTGAAACACTTCTGGAAGACGACGACTCTGTTCAGATTTAAGACTGTTGATTTTTGGCTGTCTTTACTCATTTCGGGTAAAGACAGTTTTTTGCTTTTGCCGTGTTTCTTCCAAAATCTGTTTACATTAACGGTGTTGACAGAAAAAAGAACTTGTGTTATAATATATCCGTATTACTGTACAAAGGGATGATTTGCCCGATGCAGATAAAAATAAGCTTCCGACAGGAGAGATTTGTTTTATGAAAAAATTTACATTGCTTGCGGCTTTGGTGCTTTTGGTTTCCTGCCTTTTGGGAACGGTGTGCTTTGCCGATATTTATGAATACTATCCCGATGAAGAGGGAACTTATACAATCACATATGAGGGCGAGGTAGACAACGAGTATATAATTATCGTTCTTCGCGGAATATATGATGAAACAAATTATGTTGAAGCATACAAGTCTGCTTCCGATGAAGATATTCTCTATTACGAGCAGCTTCGGTCGAAGGATGACGGCTCAGTTACCTTTGGACCTTTTGCTCCCATGGCGTACATTGATTCTACGGTGATTATCGGCGGAACAAATCTTCAAGAGCCTGTGCTTTTCGCATATGTAAAGAGTGGCGGCTACAACAATATCGAGGGCGTTGAAATTTTAGGCGTTGACGATACATATACCGTAAAGGGACTTGACTCAGAGGATGTTGTAATTTACGTTGATGCAATTCTTCTGGATGCCTTCGGATACCCCGCAATTACCGACGAAAAGGCGGTTCTCTCGGTTGAAACCGAGGTTGAGGGTGTCAGTGTTGATGCTTTGGAAGGCACGGTTACGCTTGATAAGTGTGCAGGAGAGGGAACTGTTACCGTTAAGGCGGTTTACGGAGAATATGAAGATACTTGCTCCTTTGAGGTTGTGCGTGAAGAAAGTAAGGCACACTCCGTTAAGGCATACATCAACGCAAACAGTCTTGTACCTGTTCAAGAGCTTACCGTAGACCTTGTTGAAGGTGAAGCAAAGACATCTGTTGCCATTTCCTCAAAGACCTTTGACCAGTACGGCGACGAGTATGACGACGTAAGAGAAGGCTATATTGACAGCGTTAAAAATCCTTCTGCCGTTGATTACGAATTTGCTGCGGCAGGTGATTATACCGTAAAAATTGTCAGCACAAGCAATGAAAATGTGTATGCGTCTGTGGCGATTGCCGTTAGAGTAAGACCTGCGTATACAGGTAATGCACTTGAGCTTTATGAGCTTACCAAGGAAGCCGAAAACGAGCTTGCGCTTATTGGTACAACCAAGTTTGTAAGTATAGACGGTAAGGATATATATCCCGATGACGTTTGGACAACACAGGCAAAGAAATCGGCTCTTGAAGAACAGATTGCTCTTGCAAACGGCGCACTTGTTCTTTTCAATTCGGGCGAGGCAGATGACACTTCCCTTGCTTCATACATAACAAATCTTGCCGATGAGCTTGAAAGCTACACAGGCTCCTTCAAGGCAGGTATTCGTGTTGATATTGAAAGCATTGAAATAACCAAGGACAGCTACAGAATTCCTGTTACAAACGCACTTGTTCCCGTGGATTTTGTTATTTCTCCCGTAAAGAATACAGATACAATCACATGGAAGAGCTCTGATCCCGAAACCGTTTATGTTGATGCGGACGGCAATATGGTAGCCAAAGAAAACGGCACCGTTATTATTACCGCAACAACAAGCACAGGTCTTACTGCCAACACAACCGTTACCGCTTTTACCAAGGCAACACGTATACAGCTTGCCGAGTCTTCCGTGAATCTTGTGTACGGAGATGAGCCTTATCTTATCAAGGTTAATGCAACTCCTGCATGGCAGTCGGAAATTCTTACATGGACAAGCTCAAGACCTGATGTTGCATCGGTTGACAGCAACGGCTACGTTACTGCTCATAAAAAGGCAGGCTCAACAACAATCAACGTAGTAAGCGAAAGCGGTGTTCCTGCAAGCAATGAGTGTGTTGTCAAGGTTACTCTTCCCGATTGGGAAACGGTTGAAGCACCCAAGGCAAGCGTAAACGCAGGAAAGGTTTATAAGGGCACACAGGTAGAGCTTTCTACAAATACGCAAAACGCCAAGATTTACTACACACTTGACGGAAGCACACCCACAGTGGAAAGCAGACCTTATGTTTCACCCATTACCGTAAATTCCGATATTACCGTAAACGCAATAGCTTTTGCAGATAAGATGTTTGAAAGCGAAGTTGTTTCACTGAGCTATACCGTGGCAGAGCCCGAAATTTCCGTAGGCAGCGCTACAGCTCCTCTCGGAAAGGAAACAACAGTTGATATCAAGCTCTCAGATAATGCAGGTGTAAGCAAGCTTTCACTTGCAATAGGCGTTCCCTCAGGCATTACCGTTTCAAAGGTTGAAGCAGGAAGCGCTCTCGCAGCTCTTACCTTTACAAGCAGTGCATCAGGTCAGGCATATATGCTTAATTGGGAAGGCACGGCAGACGATGCTTCAAACGGCGTTATTGCAAAGATTACCTTCTCGGTTCCCGAAGATGCCGAAGAAGGCGAAGTTGACATAACCGTTGCCTCAATAAGTGCCAAAACAGCAAGCGGCTTCAAGCCTGAATTTGCGGCAAATAACGGCTCGCTCAATGTTACCTCGGTTTCGTTGGGTGACGTAAACAGCGACGGCAAGATTAATATTCAGGACGTAATCCTTCTTGCACAGTATGTTGCTAAATGGCCCAGCGCTGTTGAAAAGGCAAATGTTGCCGCAGCAAATACCAACGGAGACTTTGATGCCGACGGCAAACCAAAGATAAATATTCAGGACGTTATTCTCCTTGCACAGCATATTGCTTGGAAAGACGTTCCCCTTGGATAATATGGAAACAGGAGCTGTCTCTTTTGAGACGGCTCTTTTTTGCCAAAAATCGACTTTTCTATTGACAAAATGGGACTTGCGTGTTATAATCTTTTCCGGAATGTAACAGCTTTGAAAAAACGGCGGCTTCTTAATCAGTTGCTTTGTGGCGGTTTTCATATTAAGCATTTGATAAAGGACGCCTGCAATGCGGGCATTTTTTTTGCAATTTTGTATAATACACCGCAAGGTGAAATTATAAAAAATATTTTACGGAGGTAAATCACATGAAATTGGTTTACGGCATTAAAGACAAACCCAAATTCGGCGCAAACATCGTGTTTGCAATTCAGCAGCTTCTCGCCATTATGACGGCAACTCTTGTTGTTCCCGTTATTATCGGCAACGGAATGCAGCCTGCAGCAGCACTTTTCGGTGCAGGTATCGGTACAATTGTATACGGACTTTTCACAAAGTTTAACAGCCCTGTATTCCTCGGCTCATCCTTCGCATTCCTCGGCTCAATGGCAGCAGCTTTCGCAGGTGCTGTATCCATGGAAGTAGGTTACCTCGGTCTTATTATAGGTGCAATTCTTGCAGGTCTTGTTTATGTGGTAATTGCAATTATTGTAAAGCTTGTAGGTGTAAACTGGATTAATAAGCTTATGCCCGCAGTTGTTATCGGCCCCACAGTTGCTATTATCGGTCTTTCACTTGCAGGCAACGCAGTAGGCGATATGCTTAAGGGTAATATTACAAAGCCTGTTACTGAAATGGTTGCGGCTATTGATGAAGCAGGTGCAGCTGTGCTTGTTGAACAGACCTCTTTCGTTCAGCTCGCTTCTCCCATTGTTACAGTGCTTGTAGGTGTTGTAACACTTATCGTAGTTGCTCTTTGTGCAACCTTCGGCAAGAAGACAGTTAAGATGATACCCTTTATCATCGGTATTCTTTCAGGTTATGCTTTTGCTTGCGTACTTACAGCAATCGGCTTTGCAGCAGGTATTGACGCTCTTAAGGTTATCAACATCGATCCCCTTAAGGCTCTCGTTGCAGACGGCGTAAACCTTTCCACATTCTTTACACTTCCTGAGTTTACATTCCTCACAGCTCTCGGCGGCTTCAAGGAAATCACAGGTTCATACATCGCTTCCATCGCAGTTGCGTATGTTCCCGTTGCTTTCGTTGTATTCGCTGAACATGTAGCTGACCACAAGAACATTTCCTCCATCATCGAAAAAGATCTTCTTGAAGAACCCGGCCTTTCAAGAACACTTCTCGGCGACGGTGTAGGCTCAATGGCAGGTGCATTCTTCGGCGGCTGCCCCAACACAACATACGGCGAGTCTGTAGGCTGTGTTGCAATTTCAGGTAACGCTTCTGTTTACACAATTCAGACAGCGGCTGTTCTTGCAATTCTTATTTCCTTCCTTTCTCCCTTTGTTGCATTCGTTAACTCCATTCCTTCATGTGTAATGGGCGGCGTTTGTATGGCTCTTTACGGATTTATCGCAGTTTCCGGCCTTAAGATGCTCCAGAAGGTTGACCTTGAAAAGAACAGAAATCTCTTTGTTGCTTCAACAATCCTTATAGCAGGTATCGGCGGACTTTCACTTACCTTCGGTAAGGTTACAATCACATCCATCGCTTGTGCACTTATTCTCGGTATCATCGTAAACGTGATACTTTCAGGTGCAGACAAAAAGGATGCCGAATAATTAAATACAGCAAATAAATCGGGCGGAGCGAATGCTCCGCCTTTTGTTTTGCACAGCTTTCTTACAATATATTTATGCTTTTTGCCGAAATCCGAAAAAATGCGTTAATATAAATGTTGTAAATTGTCTATTGACAAGAAGCAAAGATTGGAATATAATGTATGAGATAAAGGATGTCAATAATTTAACACATCCTGTAAATACTATTCTTGGATTGGAGGTTGAGAGTATGTTAGAGAGAATCATGGACTTGCTTGCGAAGCAGCTTCGCATTGACGTTAATACCCTTTCACCCGATACAAATATTATCGAAGATTTGGGAGCTGATTCCCTTGATGTTGTAGAAATGCTTATGGCTATTGAAGAAAACTTCGGTATTACTGTTTCGGACGAGGAGGCAATTACCCTTAAGACACTCAGCGATGTTGCAGACTTTATCGAAAAGAAGCTCTAATTACATTCAAGGTAAAGTACAGCCATATCTATTTTCAGCGCTAATCGGGAATGTTTGCCTTGAGAACCACGGCCGATATTCCCGCTTTACTTTTTTTAAAATGCATATCAGGCAAAAGCTCATACGGTGCACGTCATTCGCCGTGTGATAAAGCAATGCTTTTATATAGATACAGTAATATTATCGGCACAAAAAACAGGAGATAGTTATGTCACAGGAAAAAAGATTTGTTTATGCAGATAATGCGGCAACCACAGGGGTACATCCCGTGGTGCTTGCAAAAATGATGCCTCTTTTCGGAGAGGTGCTTGGCAATCCTTCAAGCCTTCATCAGAAGGGCAGAGAAGCCAAAAAGTATATTGACGGTGCACGTGAAAAAATCGGAAATGTTCTTGGCTGCGATGCCAAGGAAATATATTTTACGGGCTGCGGCTCAGAGTCTGATAACTGGGCAATCAAGGGTGCGGTAAAGGCATACCTTGACAGACACGAGGTGGAAACCTGCCACGTTATCACAACAAAAATCGAGCACCATGCAGTGCTTCATACCTGCAAGGCTCTTGAAAAGCAGGGAATAAAGGTAACATACCTTCCCGTTGATGAAAATGCAATGGTAAATCCCGACGATGTTGTCAAGGCTATCAGGGACGATACGGCACTTGTTGCTGTTATGTATGCAAATAACGAGGTTGGTACTGTTGAGCCTATCAAGGAAATCACAAAGAGAGTCAAGGAAGTAAATGAAAAGATTTTGGTGTTTACAGATGCAGTTCAGGCTGTAGGACATCTTCCCATTAACGTAAAGGATCTCGGCGTTGATATTCTTGCCTTCTCAGGTCATAAGTTCAGAGCACCTAAAGGTGTGGGCGGACTTTACATCAAGAGCGGAGTAATTGTCAAAACTCTTATTGAAGGCGGCGGACAGGAAAAGGGCAAAAGAGGCGGCACGGAAAATATGCCCGGTATTGTGGGTATGGCAGAAGCTCTCGTTATTGCAAATGAAGAAATGCAGGACGATAACGCAAGACTTGCAATGCTCAGAGATGACCTTATCAGACGTCTTCTTGAGATTCCTCATTCAAGACTTACAGGACACCCCACCAAGAGACTTCCCGGTACTGCAAGCTTTACCTTCGAGTATATTGAGGGCGAATCTCTCCTTCTTATGCTTGATATGATGGGAATATGTGCTTCAACAGGCTCTGCCTGCTCTTCAAAGTCGCTTGAACCAAGCCACGTGCTTCTTGCAATGGGGCTTCCCCACGAAATTGCACACGGCTCACTGAGACTTACACTTTCACACGAAACAACTCAAAGCGATGTAGACTACATCGTTGAATGTGTAAAGAAGGTAATTGAAAGACTGAGAGAAATTTCACCTCTCGGAAGACAGTAATTGAAATAACAGGAGATAGAAATATGTATTCAGAAAAAGTAATGGACCACTTTACAAACCCCAGAAATGTGGGCGAAATACCTAATGCCGATGCAGTAGGCGAGGTAGGTAATGCAAAGTGCGGCGATATAATGAAAATTTATATGAAGATTGAGAACGATGTTATTGTTGACATCAAGTTCCAGACCTTCGGCTGTGCAAGTGCTATTGCAACCTCTTCCATGGCAACCGAGCTTATAAAGGGCAAGACCGTTGAAGAGGCTCTTGAGCTTTCCAATAAGGCGGTTGTTGAGGCACTTGACGGACTTCCTCCTGCAAAGGTGCATTGCTCCGTTCTTGCAGAAGAAGCGGTTAAGGCGGCTATCATCAACTACTATAAGAAGATTGGTAAGGACACAACAGAGCTTGAAAAGACCTGCAGCGGCTGCTGTTCAAGCTGCAGTGCACACGACCACCACCACGATATTCCCGCAGAGGAAGAATAAACCGTTTAAGGAGATTTAAAATGGCAAAGAAAATTTACGTCGGATGCGACCATGCGGCACTTCATATGAAAAATGACATTATAGGCTATCTTAATGACAAGGGCTATGAAGTAGAGGATGTGGGACCGTATACTCCGGATAGAGTGGACTACCCCGTATACGCCGAAAAGGTTGGTAAGGCAGTTGTTGCCGATAAGGACAGCCTTGGAATTCTCATTTGCGGTACAGGTATCGGAATGAGTATGGCGGCAAATAAAATCAAGGGCGTAAGAGCTGCGGCTGTAAGCGAGGTTTACTCGGCTATTCTTACAAGACAGCATAACGATGCAAACGTTCTTTGCTTCGGCGCAAGAGTAATCGGTATTGAGACTGCCAAAATGATTGTTGACGGTTTTCTCGGTGCTGAATATGAAGGAGAAAGACACGCAAAGCGTGTTGGTATGATAGCCTCTCTTGAAAACGGAGAATCTCTTCAGTAACGCAAAACAGAATAAAACCTAAGGCGGACACAGCTCCGCCTTTAAAAATAGCCGAAAGGATAAGACAAATATGGAAGCATTTGCAAAAATATTATCAGTAGAGCTTGGCAAGCCCGAGCATTATATACAGAACGTAATCGACCTTCTTGCCGACGGCAATACCATTCCTTTTATCGCAAGATACCGTAAGGAAATGCACGGCACCATGGACGATACCACTCTTCGTGCCCTTGAGGACAGACTTAACTATCTTACAAATCTCAATAACCGCATGCAGGAGGTCAAGCATTCCATTGAAGAACAGGGAAAACTGACAGAAGAGCTTGCACTTGCAATTGACAACGCAAAGACCTTGGCTGAAGTGGAGGATTTATACCGTCCCTATAAGCAAAAGAGAAGAACGAGAGCCACCATTGCAAAGGAAAAGGGACTTGAGCCTTTGGCAAACACAATTTTAGAGCAGAATCCCGATATGCCTGCTTTAAACGAGCTTGCGGCAGAATATATAAATGCCGAGCTTGGTGTTGAAACGGCTGAGGACGCACTTTCGGGTGCTTCCGACATTATTGCCGAAATGATTTCAGACGATGCCGAAATAAGAAAGCTTCTTAAAAACTCCATTACCGAATTTGGAACAATTTCCTCCAAGGCGGCAAAGGAAGAGGATTCTGTTTACAGAAATTACTATGAATTTGCTTCTGCAATCAAAAAGGTACAGGGACATCAGATTCTTGCCATGAACAGAGGCGAAAACGAGGAATTTTTAAAGGTAAGCATTGATTACAGCAAGGATAATGCACTTCAGATTATTTGCTCGCAGATTATTACAGGCAAAAGCCCTGCATTTTCATTCCTTGCGGCAAGTGCAGAGGATTCCTATGACAGACTTCTGTTCCCGTCTCTTGAACGTGAAATCAGAAGCGGTCTTTTCGATTTTGCGGCAGAGGGTGCAATAAAGAACTTTGCTTCAAACTTAAAGCCTCTCATTATGCAGCCTCCCGTTAAGGGTAAGGTTACTCTCGGCTTTGACCCTGCGTACAGAACAGGCTGTAAGCTGGCGGTTGTTGACGGTACGGGCAAGGTGCTTGACACGGGTGTAATTTACCCCACACCTCCTCATAATAAGATTGAGGAATCCAAAAAGGTGCTGAAACAGCTTATAAAAAAATACAATATTGAAAACATTTCCATCGGTAACGGTACGGCTTCCCGTGAGTCTGAAAACTTTGTTGCGGAATTGCTGTCTGAGATCGGCGGCAATGTGAAGTACATCGTTGTAAATGAGGCGGGTGCGTCAGTGTATTCGGCATCCGAGCTCGGTGCAAAGGAATTTCCCGAATTTGACGTTTCACTTCGTTCTGCGGTATCCATCGCAAGAAGACTTCAGGATCCCCTTGCAGAGCTTGTTAAGATTGATCCCAAGTCCATAGGTGTAGGTCAGTATCAGCACGATATGCCTCAGAAGAGACTTGGCGAAACCCTTGAAGGTGTTGTTGAAGACTGCGTAAATGCGGTTGGTATCGACCTTAATACTGCATCGCCCTCACTTCTTTCCTATGCGGCAGGCTTAAACAGTGCTGTTGCACAGAATGTTGTCACCTACAGAGAAGAAAATGGAAGCTACACCGACAGAAAGCAGCTTCTTAAGGTGCCAAAGCTGGGCAAAAAGGCGTTTGAGCAGTGTGCAGGTTTTCTCAGAGTTCCCGAAAGCAACAATCCTCTTGACAATACAGGCGTTCACCCCGAAAGCTACGGTGCGGCAGAAAAGCTTATTGAAATTTTGGGCTGTGATGCTTCACTTGTAAAGAACGGCAAGGGAATTGATGATATTGAGGCAAAGCTTAATGAATACGGCAAAGCAAAGGCGGCTGAGGAGTGCGGAGTTGGTATTCCCACTCTGACAGATATTGCAAAAGAGCTTGCAAAGCCCGGACGTGACATTCGTGATGATTTGCCTTCGCCTATTATGAGAAGTGCGGCAATGGAAATAAGCGACCTAGTACCGGGCATGGAAATTATGGGTACGGTACGAAACGTAATAGACTTTGGTGCATTTGTTGACATCGGCGTTCATCAGGACGGACTTGTGCATATTTCCCAGATTTGCTCAAAATTTATTAAGCACCCAAGCGAGGTGCTGTCTGTGGGCGACATTGTCAAGGTTAAAGTCCTTGAAGCCGATGCCCAGAAAAAACGAATTTCCCTTACAATGAAGTTTTAACTTACTTTCTCTTTGATAAAAAGAGAAAGTAAGCAAAGAGAAAAGAATGCCGCAGGCAACCTTGGCGGAAAGCAGTTAATTTGTTCCCGTAAAGGTCGTCATTGCACCAAACAACGGTGCAATGACTGCGTACGTTCTTTTTGGATTGATGTGAAACAAACGGAGAAAGAGATTTCAATATGAATGTTTTTGATTTCGACAAGACGATTTTTCACGGTGACAGTACCGCAAAATTTTATAAGTACTGTATAAGAAAATATCCGAAAACCTTGAAGCATCTGCCGTCAATGGTATGTGCTTTTGCGGGCTACTATGTATTCAGGCTGGGCACAAAAACTCAGTGCAAGGAAATTTTTTACCGCTTCCTTCGTGAAATACCCGATGTAGACAAGGCGGTAGAGGACTTCTGGCAAAAGAACGGCGACGGCATCTTTGATTGGTACAAAAATGTGCACAAGGACACGGATATAGTAATTTCCGCAAGCCCCGAATTTTTGCTTGAAGGCATTTGCAAAAAGCTGAATGTGGCAAAAATGATGGCTTCACGTGTGGATAAAAACACGGGCAAATATGTTGGAGAAAATTGTCACGGCGAAGAAAAGGTAAGGCGTTTTTACGAATATCTTCCCGACGGTGAAATTGATGAATTTTACTCAGATTCGGTGTCAGACCTGCCGTTGGCAAAGCTTGCGAAAAAAGCGTTTGTAATTACTCCAAAAGGGAAAATTAAGGATTGGGAGAGCATTTTCCCGAATACACTTTAGAAAGAGGTAAAGATTATGAAACTCAGTATGTGGAGCAGCTATTATGTTGATTTATCACCCGAAGACGCCATTCTTGAGCTTGCAAAGCACAATATTCATTACACGGAGCTTTCCGACGAGCATGCTGCCGTGCTTATGGAAAGAGGAAAGCCTTGCGAGGTGGGAAAAGCTTTCGGTGAATTTGCAAGACAAAACGGCGTTGAGATTTTGCAGGGACATCTGTGGCTGAGAGTTGCACTTTGCACAGATACGGATAATACCGTGAAAATTCTTTGTGACTGGCTTGATTTGTTTGACAGCATCGGCATAAAGAACGCAGTTCTTCATTGCGACAGAGTGAGAAACAATCCCGAGCTTTCTCCCGAAGCAAGAGTTGAAGAAAATGTCAAGGTGCTTAAAAGACTCACCTCTCATATTGAAGGCAGACAAATAAATATTGCTCTTGAAAACCTCACAGCTCCCGGTCTTTGCAGCAGTGCGGAAGAGCTGATACATATAATTGAAAAGGTTGGCGGCAAGAACCTTTCAATTTGCCTTGATACAGGACATCTTCATCTGTGCGAGGTGCGTGACCAGATGCACTTTATCCGCACGGCAGGAAAGTATCTGCAGGCACTTCACCTTGCCGATAACGACAGATCAACAGACCAGCATCTCTTACCCTTCGGCAAGGGAACGGTTGACTTTTTCGGTGTATTCAAGACACTTAAGGAAATAGGCTATGACGGACTTTACAACTTTGAAGTCCCCTTTGAAAGAGAGGCACCTGTTGAAGTGAGAGGGTATAAGCTTGACTATCTTTCCAAGTGTTTTGACTATCTCGTTAATAATTCGTAAAAAAGCAAAGAAATAAATTTAAATTAGTATACGGCGGTGTTGTAAAAGCAGCACCGCTGTGTTATACTCAAATAACAAAGAAACTTTAGCAAAACGAGGTATTCCCGTGAAAAACGATAACAGAAACGCAAAGCTTAAGGCAATGAACAAAAAGGATGCCTACAATGTAATGAAGGTGTCTTTTCTTGCATTTCTGTGCATTTGCGTAATTGCATGCCTTCTTGTGATGCAAATTTTTACATACAGAAAAATGATGTCAAAGCAGGTTCTCGGAGAGACGGCAAATCAGCGTGCAGATGTGCTGGAGGATTTTCTTAATGCCACACTTGATAAGCTTGCAGATCTGAAGCAGGAAGCCGAATATGCTGTTGAGAGGCTGTCACGGGAGGCGGAAAAGGGCGTTTTTGGCAAAATCGAGCTGAAAAAGGCGTCGGAGGTATTTGACAATGTGTCCGAAATGCCTTTAAGCGGAATGTTCACCGACGGCGATGTGCTGAAAATGTACATTTTTGCAGACGAGCAGAATATTATCCTTGCGGAAATCAGCTCAAAAAGTCTCAGTGATGCTGCGGCACTTTCCAACGCCTTCGGTAACACTGCCGAGCACATTATTTTTGATTCGTCCAGCGGAGAAATAATTGTAAATACGGCAGAAAAATACGGCTTTGACGGTCAGAGCATAGGCTTTCTCAAGGACTATTCCTTTGCAGACGGCTACAGTGCCAACGAAATGTTTTCGGATATTCAGAAAAAACTGTCGGGCTATACCGAAATAACGGGCAAGAACAAGCAGAGCTTTTCCTTTGTTTACGAGCCCATAGGCGACGACGGCTGGTACCTTATGCAGCTGCTGCCCACAGGCTCTCTGGGAAAAAGCATTTCGCAGATTACAAAGCTGTTCTTTGCAGGCATTGCGGTGCTGGTTATGGGAGCGCTTGTATTTACGGTGTGGACCTGTCTTGTGGCAAGAAGAATATCAAGCGAAAAGTCCGCCGAAGGCTATAACAGCAGCATTATGAAGCAGCTTTTGATTCAGGTTTCCGAAAGCAGTCATGCGGATATGTTTGTGTATTACAGTGACGCTGATGAAATAAGAATTTTCAGGGACAGAGAGGGAATACACAAGGACGGACTTAACAAAAGCGGTGCCGTTGAATATCTTGCCGATTACTACGGTCTTTCCGAACAGGATGCCAGAAGGCTGAAAAATGCCCTTGCAATTACAGGCGCACAAAAAGAGATGAAGCTTGATCTTGTCTCGGTACGTGACGGCAGAGAAACATCTGTTGAAATCACCCTTTGCCGTGTGAAAGGTGCTAAAGATTCAAAGGGCGCAATTGTGTGTACGGTGGCAGAGGGCTTGAACAGCGATGCATCCGAGGAGGCGGCTGTGCGTGATGAGGTCATATACAACACAACAGGCGTCGAGCTTCTTCTTGAAAGAAATAGGTGGCGTTTTCTGTGGAATAACGAAAAGTGCTTTGACAAGCTTGGCACAAATGATTTCAGAACAAACTATGACGCCGACCTTGAGCAGAATATTGCACCTTTTGTTATGTCCCGTGACAGACAGGCATTTGTGCGTACCCTTTCAAGACTGAGGCTGCTTGAAAATTTCAGAAACGGAAATAACGATATATGTGTCAAGTATAAAATCAACACAGGCGACGGCGTGTATGAACAGAGAATACTTGATGTGCATATGTTCAGAGACAACAAAACCGATGAAATAAAAGCCAATCTTTATGCAAGACATATTGCAGGCTGTTGACACAAAACCAAAACGGAGCGTGAACTCATTGGAAAAGAAACCTAATGCAGAATTTGACTACCGCATAGACCACAGAAAGCGGCTGCGTAACAGATATGAAATTAACGGAGCAGACACCTTTACGGAATGTGAGATGCTTGAAATGCTGTTGTTTTATGCCATTCCCCGAAAGGATACGAAGCCGCTGGCACATCAGCTGTTAAGACATTTCGGGAGCATTAAAAACGTAATAGGAGCTTCTGAGGAACAGCTTGCCGAGGCGGGAGCAACAAAATCTGTGTCATTTTATCTGAGATTTATAAATGATGTTGAAAATCTGCTTTCACGTCTCAAGGACGAAAGAGACGTGTTTGACGATTATGACAGTATAGGCAGATATGCCTGTGCCGCCTTAAAAAACTGCGAGACAGAAACACTGTTTATGATTATGCTTGATAAACGGAACAGGCTTATAGGCGAAGCGTATCTGGGCACAGGAGATTTTCAAAATGTAAGGGTGGATTACCGTAAGCTCACCGAGCTGTGCCTTACAAGAAAGGCGGCAAAGGTGGCGGTGGCACATAATCACCCGTCGGGCATTCTTGACAGCACTCTGGAAGACGTAATGGCAACACGTCAGCTTGAAAACCTGCTTGACAGCATAGGCGTTGAGCTGTACGAACACTTTGTGGTAAACGGCAAGAACTACGCGGGTATAAATAAAATGAGGCAGGACGCCGTAGACGGTATTGACGAATTCTAAAGTGTGAAAAAACAACAAAAAGAAAAAGCCATACGCCCAAAAAATCCTTTTAGCTTTTGTACAAAATTAACAAAAATGGGTGGCTAATATTTGTATCATATGAGTATTGTATTTTTGCCGTGAAAGTAGTAAAATATACGTGGCAAAAGTCCAAAAAATAAAATGGAGGAATTTAAAATGAAGAAAATTCTCGCAATTCTCCTTGCAGTGCTTTTCGTATTTTCTATGGTAGCCTGCTCGGAAACAAAAACCGTTCAGAATGAAGAAGTTGACACAACAGCAGAAGCTATCAAAATTGGTGTGATCTGCATCGGTGACGAAAACGAAGGTTATACCGAAGCACACATCAAGGGCGTAAGAGAAATGGCTGCTAATCTCGGTCTTACAGAAGATCAGATTATTTTCAAGTACAACATCAGCGAAAGCGGTTCCGAATGTCAGGACGCAGCTGCTGAGCTCGCAGACGAAGGCTGTGCTATCATCTTTGGTAACTCCTTCGGCTTTGAAGATCAGATGTACGAAGTAGCTAAGGAATATCCTACAGTTGAATTCTGTCATGCAACAGGCTTCAAGGCAGCTACAAGCGGTCTTGAAAACACACACAACTACTTTGCTTCCATCTATGAAGCAAGATACGTTGCAGGTGTTGTTGCAGGTCTTAAGATTCAGGAAATGATCGACGCAGGCGAAATCACTCCCGAAGAAGCTAAGATGGGCTACGTTGGTGCTTATCCTTACGCAGAAGTTAAGTCCGGCTTTACAGCATTCTACCTCGGTGCAAAGAGCATCGTTCCTACAGTAACAATGGAAGTTAAGTATACAAACTCCTGGGCTGACATGGCTAAGGAAAAGGAAGTTGCCGATGCACTTATCGACGGCGGCTGTATCCTTATTTCCCAGCATGCTGATACAACAGGTGCTCCTTCCGCAGCAGAAGCTAAGGGCGTTCCTTGCGTAGGCTACAACGTATCCATGATCGGCGTAGCTCCCACAACAGCTCTTACCTCTTCACAGGTTAACTGGGGTCCTTACTATACATACGCAGTTGAAAGCGTTATGAACGGCGAAGAAATCAGCGTTGACTGGTGCGAAGGTTACGCAGACGGCGCAGTTCGTCTTACCGAGCTCAACGAAGCTGCAATCGCTGAAGGTACAGTTGAAAAGGTTGCTGAAGTTGAAGCAGCTCTCAAGAGCGGCGAGCTTCAGGTATTTGACACAGATACATGGACAGTTGGCGGCGAAAAGATTACATCCACAGTTGAAATCGACGGCTATTACGGCCTCGAATACATCATCGACGGTGCATTCGCTGAATCCACACTTGCATCTGCTCCTTCATTTGCATTTGTAATTGACGGTATCACTGAGCTTCAGTAATTAATAATTAGTACGGTTTTTTGCGGCCCAGCTCGGGCTGTGCCGCATTTTTATATAACGAAAAAATATTTTTAAAAAAATCAAAAAAAGTATTGACAAACGCTTTTAACTATGTTATAATACCATACGTTGCAGGGCGAGAGCACTGCAAAACACAAATGAATATTTGCTGGTGTGGCTCAATGGCAGAGCAGCTGATTTGTAATCAGCAGGTTGTTGGTTCGACTCCGATCACCAGCTCCAGGGGGAATTCCCGAGTGGCCAAAGGGGGCAGACTGTAAATCTGTTGTCAGTGACTTCGGTGGTCCGAATCCACCTTCCCCCACCAAAAAACGACAGGTTTGACCTGTCGTTTTTTTATCCATTGCGAAAGCAATGGTATAACATCAAGGGCGTTAAACGCCCTTGTATCTCATCAGTCCGTCAGGACTGTATATTATCACGCCTTAAGCGTGTATCAAAACCGCTTTCGCAATGATGATATA
>JAZQFS010000130.1:0-47478 GCA_045539625.1 Eubacteriales bacterium
AAAAATTTTGCTTTTTTGCGTATAATCTTTAATCTTTGAAGAATCACGGCAACGCCGTGTATATCATCAAGACGAAGTCTTGCATATCATCAACTCCGTAGGAGTTGTATATCATCATTGCGAAAGATAATACAGCCTGACGGCTGATGAGATACACGCTTACGCGTGATGATATGCGCCTGCGGCGATGATATACCATTGCTTTCGCAATGGATAAAAAAACGACAGGTTGAAACCTGTCGTTTTTTGGTGACCCGTACGGGAATCGAACCCATGTTACAGCCGTGAAAGGGCCGTGTCTTAACCGCTTGACCAACGGGCCGAGTTTGCCGCCGATGCTTCGACGGCTGGTAGCGGATGTCGGACTTGAACCAACGACCTGTCGGGTATGAACCGAATGCTCTAGCCAACTGAGCTAATCCGCCGTAATTGCCTGCGGTCTCTCAACCGCGCTTGTATATTATAGCAAAAGAAAAGTGAATTGTCAAGCCTTTTTTTGCATTTTTTTGAGTTTTTTTGTAAATCTTGCAAATTGCCCTAAAACAATAAAAAAATGGGGCAATAATTGTAAAAAATGTGCTTGTAAGATTGCTTTTGGTGTAGTATAATAAGATAGATAAATGTGTGCGGGGTAGGAAAATGTCTGAAAAATGTTACCTGTGCCCGAGAAATTGCGGTGTTGACAGGGAAAAAAGCAGGGGCTTCTGCAAAAGCTCGGATAAAATAAGACTTTCTCGTGTGGGACTTCATATGTGGGAAGAGCCTTGTATTTCCCATAAAAACGGATCGGGAACAATTTTCTTTGCGGGCTGTAATATGGGATGTGTCTATTGTCAGAATTATACCATTTCGTCACAGACACAGGGCAGGGACGTTGACACAGATACCCTTTGCCGTGAAATGCTGAAGCTTCAGGATATGGGTGCGGAAAATATAAATTTCGTAACGCCCACTCATTACGCCGATAAAATACTTGCGGCTCTTGATAAAGTAAAGCATAAGCTTGAAATTCCCGTAGTGTATAATACAAGCGGCTATGAAAAGGTTGAAACCCTGAAAAAGCTTTGTGGCTACATAGATATTTATTTGCCCGATGTTAAATATTATTCATCACAGATTAGTGCAAAATATTCCTGCTGTGCCGATTATTTTTCCGTGGCATCGGCGGCAGTTTGTGAAATGATATCCCAGACAGGAAAGCCGATTCTCGGTGAGGACGGCAAAATGCTTAAAGGTACAATTATACGTCACCTTGTGCTGCCGTTGCTTTATAAGGACAGCATAGCGGTTTTTGACGGGCTCGAAGCTTGTATTGATGTTAGCAAGGCGGCTGTCAGCGTAATGTGCCAGTATTTTCCGTCTCATAAAGCAAAGGATTATCCCGAGATTAACAGAAAAACCACAACCCTTGAATATATGAAGGTTGTTGATAAGGTGAGAAAAATGAATTTTGCCCTTGGATTTATTCAGGATAAGTCCAGCGCAAAAGAAGAATATGTGCCCGAATTTGATTATTAAGTGAGGAGAAAAAATGGAGCTTACCGAAAAAACATTGAAAAAAGAGTACGTCTTTAACGGCAGAATAATAAACGTAAGATGCGACGAAGCACTGCTTCCCGACGGAAAGACTGCGAGCCGTGAGGTGGTTGAACACAGAGGAGGCGTGTGCGTGCTTCCCATGACGGATAATAATGAAATACTGATGGTGCGTCAGTTCAGGTATCCTTATATGGAAGAAATACTTGAAATACCTGCAGGCAAGCGTGACAGCTTTGAGGAAGAGCCTCTCAGCTGCGGAAAACGTGAGCTGAAGGAGGAAACGGGAGCTGAGAGTGACCACTTTGTTTTCCTCGGTGAATTCTATCCCACACCGGGCTATACTAATGAGGTTATATATATTTTCTACGCAGATAATCTTTCCTACGGTGAGACAAATCCCGACGACGATGAATTTCTTGACCTTGTGAAGGTGCCCTTTGATAAAGCGGTGGAAATGGTGCTGTCGGGAGAAATAAAGGACGGTAAAACACAAAGCGCCATACTTAAAACGGCAATGCTGAAGCAGAATAAAAAGCTATAAGAGGTAAACAAAATGATAAACGTACAGGAAATAATAGAAAAAAGCGAAAAAGAGCTTATAGACGAGGGCGTGTTCAAAAGGGTAGAAACCATAGCCTTTTACAATCAGAAAAAGGTGCTTGATGCCTTCCGTGAATATAAGGTAAGTGACTCCTACTTTGCAGGCACAAGCGGTTACGGCTATGATGATAAGGGCAGAGATATGCTTGATAAAATCTACGCCCGTGTTTTTGAAGCTGAGGACGCCTTTGTAAGACATAATATCGTTTCGGGAACACAGACGCTGGCTATAGGTCTTTTCGGACTTTTGCGTCCGGGGGATACACTTCTTTCCGTCACGGGAAAGCCTTACGATACTCTTGAAGAGGTAATCGGCATCAGAGGTGAAGAGGGAACGGGAAGTCTTCGTGATTTTGGCGTAAACTATCAGCAGATAGAAATGAAGGACGGCAGTGTTGACCTTCCTGCTGTTCTTGATTACCTTAAAGAGCATAAGGAAGTAAAGGTGGTATTCCTTCAGCGCTCAAAAGGCTATGCCATAAGAAAAACACTTTCCGCCGAGGAAATAGGTGTGACGGCAAAGGCTTGTCATGAGATAAATCCCGATGTGTTTGTAATTGTGGATAACTGCTACGGCGAATTTTGCGACGAGCACGAGCCTACATATTACGGCGCAGATATGATTATGGGCTCTCTTATCAAGAATCCCGGCGGCGGAATGGCTGAAAGCGGCGGATATATTGCAGGCACAAAGAAAGCCGTTGAGCTTTGCTCCTACCGTCTTACCTGTCCGGGAATAGGAACGGAGTGCGGAGCATCTCTCGGTCAGAATAAGAGTATGTATAAAGGTCTTTTCTACGCACCTCATACCGTTTGCCAGAGCATAAAGACGGCAATTCTGGCAGCCCGTGTATATGAAAATTTGGGCTACGAAACAAGCCCTAAGTCAACAGAAGAAAGACACTGCATTATCCAGACAATAAGTATGAAAACCCGTGAAAAGCTTATAAAATTCTGCTGCGGTATCCAGAGCGGAAGCCCTGTTGATTCCTTTGCCGCACCTGAGCCTTACCCCATGCCGGGCTATGCCGTTGACGTCATTATGGCGGCAGGAGCATTTACACAGGGCTCGTCCATAGAGCTTTCCGCAGATGCCCCCTGTACCGAGCCTTATACCGTGTACCTTCAGGGCGGACTTACCTATGAAAGCGGAAAAATCGGCATACTTTATGCCGCAATGGGAACAGAAAGTTAGTTTTGTGCGTGGTTTTTGTCACTTTTCCGATCGATGAAGCTCCTCTCACTTTGCTCGATGAGTACGAGATTTCGACCAAATCAAAGATTTGGGAAATCACGGAAAAAGTAACCAAAAGAACTTAATTTTGGCTGTCGCCGTTAAAAAGGTATTTCTAAAAAAACAGGAGGTGTAGCAAGCGATTGTTACACCTCCTAAAATTATACTTTTTGACTAAAACAGCAGGGATTTATGACCACATCGACAAGTAATTATATAATCAGATGCCAACAGCGGAAACCACCGCACTGTGGGCTGCTTTTTTTTCAACGGTATATAAACCGGGATTTCTCAACTCATCTTTAAATGAAGCACCGTCAAAAATTCTTATATTTCCGATTCTTTTGCCGGGTGTCCATGCTGTATTTTTTGCTTCATGCTCTATAAACTGTATAGTCATGCATTTTGGATAAACAACATACACGTTTTCGGCGTTTTCGCTGTTGTCAGCGGCAATTAACCTGACAGTTTTTCCAAGGGGAAAGGAAATTCCTCCGCCAAAGCCCTTAATCAAAGGAATCAACGACCAAAGATACGCCTCTTTGTCGGAAATAAACGTGATTCCTGAATTTTTAAACCGATAGGTGCTTAATACAGATACATTGTAAGTTTTTTCGGGAGTCTTGATAACAAATGACTTGCTTAAATCGCCCGAAAGCTCATAAGCTTTTTCAGCACAAAGCTTGCGGATATCTTCGCCGAATTTTTTCAGCTTTGGGGATTTGAATAAAATCATGGTTTTTCCTCCATAAATGCTTTTAAAACGGCGACAGCCAAATTAAAGTTTTTGCGGAGCTTTTTTCAAAAAGCGACCGTATCCCTGCGTTACATAAACTAACTATTTCCCTCTCACAATATCCCCGTACTTCAGCGGGAACGGTGCTTTTACGGAAAATCTCATCTGAGGGTGAGGAGCAGACTCAATTGTGTTTCCGTCCATATCCCTCATATCTTCAAGAACAATGCTGCGAGTTTTTACACCGGGGGAGACAAGCTGACATTCTTCGCCGTTTACGGCTTTGTTACGCTGATACAGAACGGCTCTGCCTGTACCTTCGTCATAGCTTTCAACAGTAGCAAGGAACGCCTTGTCACGGATATAACCGCCGTCCTTGGTAATCTGTGCATTTTCGCCCGGGGCATCGAAGAAGTAGCCTGTGCCGTACTCACGGTGGCTGACACTTGTAAGCTCTGTAAGAAAATCCTCGTCAAATACATAGCCGTCGGGGTTTTCCATATAACGCATAAGCTCTGTTTTGTAGGCGTTTGCGGTAACGGCTGTGTAGTAGGCACTTTTCACTCTGCCCTCAATTTTGAAGGAGTCGATACCTGCCCCGACAAGCTCGGAAATGTGACCTATCATACACATATCCTTTGATGAGAACATATATGTTCCTCTTTGGTCTTCAACAAGAGAAACTATCTCATCGGGACGCTTTTTTTCAAAGATTTCCGCATACTGTGCCTTGTCGAAGTATTCCCATCTGCAGGGCTGTGCACACTTGCCTCGGTTGGCATCACGGCCTGAGAAGAAGTTGGAAAGCAAGCATCTTCCCGAATAAGAAACGCACATTGCACCGTGAACAAAGGCTTCAAGCTCAAGCTCGCTTGGAATATTGCTTCTGATTACTTTTATTTCTTCTAAGGACAGCTCTCTTGCAAGAACAATTCTTACGGCACCCAGCTGATGCCACATTTTGCAAGCCTCGGAATTTACCGTACTGCTCTGTGTTGAAACATGGAGCTCAATTGACGGGCAGTAGGCTTTAGCCAAGGAAAATACACCGAGGTCTGAAATAATAAGTGCATCGGGCTTTACGTCGCTTTCAAGAAAAGCAAGATATTCTCTTAAGGGTGCAAGCTCCGTTTCGTGAGGCAGAACATTTACCGTAACGTAAACCTTGACGCCTCTTTCGTGGGCATATTTTACAGCTTCGATAAGCTCATCGTTTGAAAAATTGTCGCTTGCGGCTCTCATGCCGAAGCTGTCACCTGCAAGATACACGGCATCTGCACCGTAAAGTATGGCAAACTTCATTTTTTCAAAGTTGCCCGCAGGGGATAAAATTTCAGGTCTTTTCAAAATAATGCTCCTTGTAGTGGAATTTACTGTGCCATTTCAGCGGCAAGACGGTTGGAACGGGCAATGTTGTTTAGATGCTGAGACTCTGTCTGGGCAAATACCGTTTCGCCGTTTGCCATGGTCAAAAAGTAGTAGTAATTTGTGGTATCGGGATAGAGGGCGGCGTAAATTGCCTCCATACCCGGGTTGCATATAGGTCCGGGAGGAAGTCCCTTTACTGAGTAGGTGTTGTAGGGGTGCTCAAAGTCCGTGTCGCCGCCTGACAGCACCTTTTTGTCCTGTCCTGCAACCTTGTATGCATAAAGAGTGGTAGCATCGGAGTTGAGGAACATGAATTTTCCGCTCTTGTCTTTAAGACGGTTGTGGAAAACGGAGGATATTTTTGCAAAGTTTGAAGGTGAGTCACCCTCAGCCTCAATAATTGAAGCAAGGGTTATAACCTCGTCAACCGTCATACCAAGCTCTTTTGTTCTTTCGTACATTTCATCGCTGAACTTTTTGTCAAAGTTTGAAAGCAGCTTGTCAATTGCGGATATGGGATTTTCGTTTTTGTAAAAATCGTAGGTGTCGGGGAAGAGATAGCCTTCAAAACGGTATTTTCTGTTTTCTCCGTCAAGTGAGCCTTCCTCGGTGAGCTTTGTCATAAAGTCATAATCGTACTCAAATTCCTGAAGCTGCTTTATATTCTCTTCTCTTGCATCGGCAGACAATACGCCGTTTTCTTCAAACAAATCAAGAATATCGGGAAAATCAAGACCTTCGGGAATAGTGATTCTTACAACACTCTTGTCGTAAGATGAAACGCAAAGAGCCGACAGCAGCTTGTCGTAGTTCATCATGGGGGTAACAATGTGAGAGCCTTCTGTGAACTCGTCTGTAAGATAGTAGCTGTCCTTTATTTTGCCTTTGCCGTACATTTCAAAAACAGAAGGGTATGCAATAACGCCTGATTGGTGAAGAATCTGTGCAACGTCCTTTAGGGTTGCGTCTTTGGGGATTTCAACCGTAATTTCATCGTCCGCTTTAACAAATGCAAAAACATCGTTTCCTACCTTGATGGCGGTGATGGAAAGAAATACGCTGACACCCACAACAATGACAAGGTAAAGTATAACCTTAAGCCAACCCGGGAAAGAAAAGCCTTTTCCTTTACCCTTGGTTCTGCTTTGCTTTTCGTATTCCTTGCTGTCAAAGTCGCTTAGACTGATACCGCCGCCGTTATGCATTGAAGGCGTGCCTGCAGGGGAGCTCTTTACATTGGAGCTTGCAGGAGCGGCAGGCTTTGACAGGTGAGCAGACGGTACCTGCTGAGTAAGATTTGAAGAAGCGGCAGCAGGCTTTTGCACAGGAGCTGTAGGCTTTACGGGGGGAGAGTAGGTCTTTACACCTTCGTCCTTGACCTCAGCCTTTGGTGCAGGAACTTGTCCGTTCTTTGCTTCGGGCTGTGACGGAGCAGATGTTTTTACAATCTGATGGTCAACCCTTGTAGGCTCTGCTTCAACAGCCTTGCCTTCCATTATATCCTGAGACTTTCTTTTTTGAAGAATATCAAGAATGTCGTCAATATTTCCGCCCGATGGGGAAGTATTGTTGTTGTTACCGTTGTTCAAAAAGGCTTCCTCCTTTGTGAAAAATTAGTTTGTTTCCCATCTTGCACTGCTTCCCGAGGGAAGAACGGCGCCTGTCTGGGTAACGGGAATACCTACCTCGTCGCAGGAAACACTGCCGCCGAAACGCTTTGCAAAATGCAGGTGTAAAAGATAACCCACGGTAGATGCCGAAAGTCCTGCGGTGTAGGAATTGATAATTACAAATAAAGGATTGTCGGAAATAAGCGAAGAGGTGAGTGAAACAAGGTTGTCTACGTCATCCTCAAGCTTCCATACCTCGCCTCCCGGACCTCTGCCGTAGCTTGGCGGGTCCATAATAATGGCATCGTACTTGTGCCCCCGTCTTATTTCACGTTCTATAAACTTTTTGCAGTCGTCAACAATGTATCTTATAGGCTTGTCGGAAAGTCCCGAAAGTGCGGCGTTTTCCTTAGCCCATGCAACAATGCCCTTTGATGCGTCAACGTGGCATACCGATGCACCTGCGGCGGCTGAAGCAAGAGTTGCTCCGCCTGTGTAGGAAAACAGGTTGAGAACACTTATTGGACGGCCTGCATTCTTTATTTTGTCGTAGATGAAATCCCAGTTGCAAGCCTGCTCGGGAAAAACACCTGTGTGCTTGAAGCCTGTGGGACGAACACAGAAGGTAAGCTCTTTTCGCTTGATGCTCCAGCCAACATTCAGCTCGTCACCCGACAGCTTTTTCACGTCCCATGCACCGCCGCCCTTGGAGGAACGGATATAACGTGCATTGTAGTTTTTCCAGGCAGGGTGTTTTTTCACACCCTTCCAGATAATCTGGGGATCGGGACGTATAAGTATAATATCTTTCCAGCGTTCAAGACGCTCTCCGTCTGAGGCATCAAGAAGCTCGTAATCGTCAAAATCAGTTGTGTACCACATAGTTTTTCCTTTCAAAGGCTTAGTGCCTGTTAATGCTCATATAGTCAAATCCGCCCAAAGGCAAGGTCAAGGTGTCTTCCTTGTCCACACCCACTTCAAGGGTGTAGATGAATTTGCCGCAGGGATTTGAAAGCTTTGCCGTTGTCATGGAGACGGTCTTGGACTTGCCTCTTGCCGCAATTACGTTGTCGAGAGTCATACCGTCAATAAGAAGCTTTGCTTTATCGGCATTTGTGTTTTTGAGGATAAATGTTGGTGCATAAGGCGTGGACTCCATATCTGAAACACGGACAAAATCACGTATTTCAAGTCCGTCGGGGCAGGAAGCAAAGGAAAAATAACACTTTGTCTTGCCTTCGTTAAGACCTCTGTCGATAAGATATGCCTTGATGCCTTCAAATTCGCAGTCCTCAAGGTTAAATGAGTCAAACAGCTTTGCAAAACTGAAGGAAATTCTTGCTTCAATGTTTTCTGCTTCCACAAAGGAGGCACATCCGCCGAGAAACTCAAAGAACGAGTCGCAAAAGCCGACGTTTATGTTTCTGACACGAAGATTTTTAACATCGGCACCTGCTTTTGCTTCGCCAAGCTGTAAAACGTTTGCCGCCGCTTTGACGGTTGAATTTTTCAACGTTACACCGTCGCACTCGCCGATAAGCTTTACACAGTCGCTCATGCCGTTGAAGGTGACACCGCTTATAATGCAGGCATCGGTGTATTTAAGTAAAACACTTGCCTGAGCATGGGGAGCGTTTATGGTGCAGTCACTTACTCTTACGTTTTCACAGGCATCAAATTCCATAACACTTGTAAGAAGTGCCTTTTCGTAAACGTCAAATATACCGCCGCATATTTCAACCGATGCACCGTTTTTTGCACAGAACAGCGGCTTTTTGTCCTTTTGTGCAGGAACAAATTTTACACACGCAGATTTGTGAAAATGAAGCTTGATGTTTGAACCAAGCACAATGGGTTTTGTGATAAGATATGTTCCGTAGGGAACGGATATTAAGCTTTCGCCGTTTTCAATTGCCTTTATAAACGCGTCGGAGCAGTCAGTTTTGCCGTCGCCGATTGCACCGTAGGCGGTAATGTCCGCACCGTAAATCAAATTCTCACTCATTTTGTTATTCCTTGTAAATGTATATAATCAGATTTTTGTCGTTTTCCACTGCGGTAAAGTGTCCGCACATTTGTGTGACGTCACAGCTGCATAAACCGCTTATGCCTTCGCCCGTGTACTTGACATAGGCTTCTTTTTTTACCCATATGTGAAGAAAAGCACTGTTTTTGTCCTTTTGGGATAAAATATACTGCCTTTCGTTTTCGGTGAAAAAGCGGTTCATGATTTTGTCGGGATTTTTCATTATACGCCCTGCATTTTCGCAGTCAATGCCGAAATTTTCCCTTGAAACTGCAACGATAATTACATCATCGGTATGGGTAACACCCACATAAAGAAAGTCGTTTTCAAGAAAGGGCTTGTTAAGATAAGTCCTTTTAACAACGCCGTTATAGGGTGAAAGGGAATTTTCTTCACAAAAAGCACCTACGGACGTAAGTATGAGTACGTCCGTATCGGCACTTTTATGTTTTTTGCTTTTTTTGTAGTAATAAAGCTTCATAAGGAAGGATTATTCCTCGGTGCTTTCCTGTGCAGGCGCTTCTTCTGCGGATTCTACTGTGGCAGGAGCTTCTTCGCCTTCAGGCTTTTCTTCACCCTGAGCTTCTTCAGTCACTTCTTCCTGCTTGTCAACACGTGTAAAGGATACAATCTTCATATTTTCGTCGCCCAGTCTCATTACTCTTACGCCTGTTGCCGTTCTTGAGTAAACGCTGATTTCGGCGGCTCTTGTTCTGATAATCATACCTGTGTTTGTAATGAGCATTACGTCATCTTCTTCGGATACAGCCGCAATGCCTGCGAGCATACCTACCTTGTCGTTGACCTTGTGACAGGTTACACCCTTACCGCCTCTGTTGTGAATGGGGAATTCGGAAATGTTGCTTCTCTTGCCGTAGCCGTTTTCGGAGATAAAGAGAATGTGTCTGTCATCGTCCTTTGCCAAAGCCACAGCACCTACAACAAGGTCGTCGCTCTGAAGATTTATAGCCTTAACACCTCTTGCTGTTCTGCCCAAGGTTCTTGCGGCAGACTCGTCAAAGTGTACTGCAAAGCCCTTGTGTGTTGCAAGAAGAACATCGCTGTTACCGTCTGTTCTGAGAACGTACAGAAGCTCGTCACCTTCGTCAAGGTTAATTGCAATAAGTCCCGAACGGCGGATATTCTTGTAGCTTTCAAGAAGTGTACGCTTGATAATACCGTTCTTGGTAATCATGGTAAGGTAAGGACAAGCCTTGAAGTCCTCAATGGACAGATATGCCGTTACCTTTTCTTCCTTGTCAAGCTCAATGATGTTCACAAGGTTCATGCCCTTGGAATTCTTTGATGCCTCGGGAATTTCGTAGCACTTCTTCATAAATACTCTGCCCTTGTTGGTAAAGAGCATAAGATAGTTGTGGGTGTTGGCGATAATAACACTCTGAACGAAGTCCTCGTCACGTGTCTTCATGGTTGTAATACCTCTGCCGCCGCGTCTTTGAACGTTGTATTCATCTACGGGTATTCTCTTGACATATCCCTCGTGGCTGATGGTAACAACACAGTCTTTTCTTTCGATAAGGTCTTCGATAAGAAGCTCGTTTTCAACTTCCTCGATGCCTGTTCTTCTTTCGTCACCGAACTTCTTTCTGATTTCAAGAAGCTCGTCTCTTACGATGTCAATAACACCGGTTTCGCTCTCCAGCGTTTCGTTAAGCTCTTTAATCTTGAGATGCAGTGAATCCAATTCTTCAAGGATTTTGTCAATTTCAAGACCTGACAGACGACCGAGAGGCATCTGCACGATTTCGGTAGCCTGAATCTCTGTAAGGTCAAAGCGTTCAATAAGCTTTACCTTAACTTCGGGGATTCCGCCGGGAGTGAAACGTATAATCTTGATAACCTCATCAATGTTGTCTATGGCAATCTTCAAGCCTTCCAACACGTGAGCACGTCTTTTTGCCTTTTCAAGCTCAAACTTGATTCTTCTTTCGATAACGTCTTTCTGATGGTTTACATAGTGACGCAGCATCTGCTTTAGGTTGAGTACCTTCGGCTCGCCGCCCACAAGTGCAAGCATATTGACAGCAAAGGTGTCCTGAAGCTGAGTGAGAGAATAAAGCTGGTTGAGAAGAATCTGTGCATTTACGTCACGTCGCACTTCAATAACGATTCTCATGCCGTTTCTGCCCGATTCGTCACGAATTGCGGTGATGCCTTCCACACGCTTGTCCTTAACAAGATTTGCAATGTTTTCAACAAGAACAGCCTTGTTTACCTGATAAGGAATCTCGGAAATGATAATGCTTGTCTTGCCGTTCTTTTCTTCTTCAAAGTCAGCCTTTGCACGTACAAGGACTCTGCCTTTGCCTGTCATATAAGCCTGATAAATGCCGCTTGTGCCGTGGATTGTGCCGTAGGTGGGAAAGT
This sequence comes from Eubacteriales bacterium, assembly GCA_045539625.1. Lineage (GTDB taxonomy): Bacteria > Bacillota > Clostridia > Oscillospirales > CAG-382 > UMGS1387. Next base: position 11,502 of record JAZQFS010000130.1, read on the forward strand.
CAGGACCTTTGATAAACTGCATAAGGTCGGGAACGGTACATTCGGGGTTGTACATAAGATGAATTGCACCGTCAATAACCTCACAGAGATTGTGTGGAGGAATGTTGGTAGCCATACCGACAGCAATACCCATAGAGCCGTTTACAAGAAGATTGGGGAAACGGCAGGGAAGTACCGTAGGCTCAAGACGCTTGTTGTCAAAGTTGGGAATAAAATCAACAACATCCTTGTCGATGTCGGCAAGCATTTCGTCCGCAAAGCGTGCAAGACGTGCTTCGGTGTAACGGTAAGCAGCAGGCGGGTCGCCGTCAACGCTACCGAAGTTACCCTGACCTTCAACAAGAGGGTAGCGAAGTGAGAAGGGCTGAGCAAGTCTTACCATACTGCTGTAAACAGCGGCGTCACCGTGAGGGTGATAGTGACCAAGCACCGCACCGACTGTGGTGGCGGATTTTCTGAAATCCTTGTTGTGTGTAAGACCGTCCTCGTGCATTGCGTAAAGTATACGTCTGTGAACGGGCTTTAAGCCGTCTCTTACATCGGGCAGAGCTCTGTCTACGATAACTGACATTGCATAGTCTATAAATGACTTTTTAACCTCTGCCGATATTTCTACTGTGGTTATGTTTTCTCCCTGAAATCTTTCTTCCATTTTGTGATAATCCTCCATTGCTTTTTATCAAGCTTATCCTTGACGAAGGCGTTGTCTTAGCCTTACGCAAATAAGAAATGTATTTTAGATTATTTGTTTTCGCTTTGTGTGCTTTCAACCTTTGCCTGTGCGTCGGACGCCGTGTCGGTTGCAGCCGGCGTGTCGGACTGTGATGTTGTACCGTCCTGAGCTTGCTGCTGCTTTTTTGCTTCCTCGGCAGCCTTGTCCGCAGCATCAATAGCCGCTTCAAGAGCTTCGTTTCTTGCATCTATCTTTTTCTTTTCCTTCTTTGCAAGATCTTCAAACTCCGAAAGTCTTCTCTTGCCCTGTGAGAAGGAGCGGTGCATATACAGCGAAACCTCGTATTGGCTGTCCTCAAAGTAGGTGTATGTTTTGTATGCATTGATTAGCCTTGTGATTTTCGTCACCGTTTCATCGTCAAGCACACCTGTGGGGGTGAGAGACAAATCAAGCTGAAGGGCATACAGTGCACGCTTTGTGGTGTCATCAAAAATGCCGTCGCAGTACTTTTCATCAAGGAAGCCTGCAACATTCAGTCTGTCCTCAAGCGCCTTTGCAGGCTCGCTGAACACGCCTTCCTTGATTTCCTTGTAGTTTTCGTGGTTGAAGTAACCGAGAGTGGGAAGTGTGTAGCACATTTCCGTCATTTCAATTTCAAGGTCGGGCTTTAAGCCTCGTCCGTTGTAGTTTTCAAGATTTGCATCAAGAATTTCGTAGGTTGTGATTGTGATGTAGTCGCCGTTGGCAAGTGCGAATACCGTCTGACCGATACCCTTGCCGTAGGTGTTTGTACCGACAAGCTTTGCAAGTCCCTTCTGACGCAGAATGTTTGAGAACAGCTCTGCGGCACTTGCGGTGTGCTCGTTTACAAGAATTGCTATGCTGTCGAAGGTGACGTAATCGGTTGTTGAATATATGGGACGGGGCTCTTCAAGAGTTCTGTCGTTGTAGTAGCAGATAAGCTCGCCCTCGGGAATAAAGCACTCTGCCATGCTGAGAGCATATTCAAGGTTTCCGCCGCCGTTGTCACGAAGGTCGATGGTAAGATTTTTTATTCCCTTGTCGCTGAATTCCTTCAGAGCCTGTGAGAACTTGTCCACCGTCTTGCTTCCCAGAAAAGCTGCAAGGGTGATAACACCTGTTGTTCTTCCGTCGTTGTCCTCAATGTAGGAATTGATGCTTCCCGTTACCATAATGCCTTTTGTAAGACTTATGGGAATAATCTTGCCTTCACGTTCAAACTCAAAGGAATATACAATGCTTTCTTCGTCCTTGAGCTTTTCCTCTTCCGTGAGAAAATGGTTGATGTTTGCAATTATCGTCGTTACCGCATCAATGGGAAGGTCGTCAACCTTCATGCCCATAACGCTTACAAATTTGTCGCCTGCAAGAATGCCCGCCTTTTCGGCGTTACCGCCTTCCACAATGTCATCAACGATTACTCTGCCGTTCTCGTCCTCGCCTATGATGATGCCAAAGCCAATAGCCTCGTGGTCGCCGTCAAGGAATCCGTCGTCTACCTCGTGATAGGAACTGTAGGGATCCATAGTGCCTAAAAGGTAGTTTGTCATAAACTTAAAGTACATAGGGTTGTCCCGCAGAAAATCGTCAAAAAACTTGTACATTACCTCTTCTGCGGTAAACTCGTACAGATGGTTCTGAACGTAAGCATCAAGTATCTGCCTGAACAGCTTTGCGTATACGTTGAAGTCGGGCTTTATAACACCTGTGGGCTTTTGAGGGATTTCGTCTGCCTCGGTCTTGCCTTCTTCGGTCTTGCCTTCTTCACTCTTGCCTTCTTCGGTTTTGTTTTCTTCCTGCTGACCGTTTTCCTTTTCCTGCTCCTGCTCTGCAATGTCTTCGGGAAGAAAAGGAGTAAATGCCGCAGCACTTGTGCAAAGAATTGACAAAGCACATATAAGTGCAATTATTTTTTTGAAATTCATTTTGTTTCACCGTACCTTTCGGGGAAATGCCTTTCTGACAAAAGATGTCAGAGCTCTTGCGATACGGCAGTTGCGGTAAGTGTAAAATCTGTAACCTCCGCACATATGCCGTTTACTTCTATGGAGTAGCTGACGTGCAGACTGCCGCCGCTTTCCGTTAAATTGTTCTCAACACACTCTGCCGAAAGGCAAAGCATAATGGGAGACTGGTTTTCGTTTTCCTGAGCCTGTCTGCTGTCGTCGGTAAACAACGATTCGGGAAGAGCGATGTAGTTTCTCTTGCCCTTTTCAAAAACCAGCTCCGAAAAATCGTCCTCCTGACCGTTAAGACTTATTTTGCCGCTTTGTGCGTGTATGCAGATGGGAGTGAAATCTCCGCTGTACCGTATAAGCACGCCTCCGCTTCCGTCATTCTGAACGGTGCCGAGAGTGGAGTATTCTATTTCTCTGTTACATTCGGGCATGGTGGATAAATCAAGCACACCGTCGGAGTCCTCGCTGATAAACTCCTCCAGGGATTCGCTTGAAAAATCGCCGCTTTCGGGATTTTTTGCCTGCTTTTCCAGCTCGTCTGCAGATGCAAGAGGATAATCTCCCGCTTCCTCCGCAAAAACGCTGCTTCCGTAGATGTTGGAAAATATGTAGTCACACCCGAAATAGTGCTTGCCGCTGATGCTTATTGAAACCTCCTGCGGCAGATGCATTATTTTCATGATTGTTTACCTCAGTTTCTGCCTTTGAAATAATGGTTGCTTATGTCGATTTTTGTAACGTCCTTTATGCTTTCCCCAAGAAAGATTGAAGCATTTGCCATAAAGCCGCTTGTGTCGTCGCTGACATAGTAGCTGACACTTCCGCCGTCGGTACGGCTGTTGAGCAGACCGTTGCTTGACAGGAACTCTTTTATTTCAAGAGCCGCCTCCTCGCCTGAGTCTACAATTTCCGTGTGTCCGATAAGGCTGTTTGCACTTTGCTTTATAATGTTCTTTATGATGGGGTAGTGGGTGCACCCGAGAATGATGCAGTCGGGCGAAAAATCACTAAGAGTCTCGATGTACTCGTCACAGAACATTCTTGTGACCTTGCAGTCGTCCGCTATATATCCGTTTTCCACCAAAGGAACGAACATGGGACAGCTGACACCCTTAAAGCTGAAAAGCTTGTAATTTTCGCTCATATACCGCTGATATGCGCCGTTTTTTACCGTTGCCGATGTTGCAAGTAAGGCAATCCTTTTGCTCACGGATATGCTGTAGGCTTTTTTTGCCGCTGCATTGACAACACCCATTACGGGTACGTCAAAATTTTTTCTCAGCTCATCAAGGGCAACACTGCTTACCGTACCGCACGCTACCAGCACCGCCTTTACTCCGAAGGAGCAGAGAAAATTCATATCGTCAAGAGCATATTTTTTTATAATTTCGTCAGAGCGTGTTCCGTAGGGAACTCTGCCCGTGTCGCCGAAATAAATGATGTCTTCACCGGGAAGTATTTCCTTCAGCACTCTGACGGCTGAGAGTCCGCCGAGGCCTGAGTCAAATACGCCGATGGGCTTGTTTGTGACTATCATAGGTCTGCCTTTCAAAAATATAATCAGTTGTAAAAATACGCACACGTACCGCATATTGTACATTACTCAGTTATTATATCACATATTCCTTTATAAGTCAAATAAATTTATAAGAAATAAACTGATTTTTACGTTAATTTTTTGTGATTTTTCAAAAAAATCTTGTAATTGCTGTTATTTTGTTGTATAATACAGTGGTAAAGGTATGTAAATCTCAAAAATACAGGAGAAAACAATGAACAAAGATATTGCAATTGACCTTGGTACATCAAGCGTTCTTGTGTACGTCAAGGGTAAAGGCGTAATAATAGAAGAGCCTTCTGTTGTTGCGGTGGATAAGGAGACGGGAAAGGTGCTGAAGGTCGGCAAGGAGGCACAGCTTCTTCTTGGAAGAGCCCCCGGCAACATACTTGCGGTAAAGCCCCTTGAGGACGGCGTTATTGCACAGTATGACGTCACAATGCATATGCTTAAGTATTTTATAAGACGGGCATCGGGCGGCGGATTTTTCAAGCCCCGTGTCATGGTGTGCGTTCCCGGCGGAATTACCGAGGTTGAAGAAAGAGCGGTGTGCGATGCCACAATTGCGGCAGGAGCAAAAAAGACCTATCTTATCGAAGAGCCTCTTGCGGCGGCAATAGGTGCGGGAATTGATATATCAAAGCCTACGGGAAGAATGGTTGTGGACATCGGCGGCGGAACAAGCGACGTTGCGGTAATTTCCTACGGAAGCATTGTTGCAGGCGACTCAGTAAAGATGGCGGGCAACAAAATGGACGAGGCTATAATCAAGTACATAAGACATAAATATAACGTGCTTATAGGCGAGGTTACGGCAGAGGATATCAAAAAGAGAGTGGGAAGTGCACTGCCTCTTGATAAAGAGTATATTGTTGACGTCAAGGGAAGATGCTTAAAAGAAGGACTTCCCAAGATGATTTCCATAAACTCCTCGGAAATAAGAGAAGCCATAGAGCCTGTTGTAAAGGCGATTGTAACCTCGGTAAGACACGTTATCGAAAGAACACCGCCTGAGCTTGTAGGTGATATATCGGCAAGCGGTATAGTTATGACGGGAGCAGGAAGCCTGCTTTACGGACTTGACAGAGCAATTGAAGCGGCAACGGGAATTCGCACGTTTGTTGCGGATAATCCGTCGGCGTGTGTTGCAATAGGAACGGGACGAAGCCTTGACAATATACAGGTGCTTCCCGAGGGAATTATAAATATCTCAAGAATGAGACAGCAAAGATTATAATTGTTTTGGAGGAATACAGCTATGAACGCAAAAGATTTGGCACAGGTAATACTTGCTTTTGATATTGATGAAATAGAACTGGGACATTACGGAAACGGACACATAAACGATACCTTTATCGTAAGAAAGAACGGCGTAAAAATGGTGCTTCAGCGCCTTAATACAGACGTATTCAAAAACGGAACGGGCGTTATGGAAAACATAGTAAATGTTACCGAATACCTTGCAAAGAAAATGAGAGAAAACGGCGAAGATCCTTACAGAAAAACTCTTGTTTTTGAAAGAGCAAAGGACGGCAATCCCTATTATCTTACGGAAAACGGAAGCCTTTACAGAATGTATACCTTTGTTGACGAAGCTTATTCCGTTGAAAAGGCAACAAATGAGCAGATGACCGACGCTGCCGAAACTCTGGGCAAATTCTATAAGCTTCTTGCAGACTATCCCGCAGACACACTCAATGTTGCAATTCCCAAATTCCACGATACAAGAAACTACTTTACAAGATTTGTTGATGCTGTTGAAAAGGACGTTGCGGGAAGACGTGCATCTGTTCAGAAGGAAATTGATTTTGTTCTGAATCATGAATACCTTTGCGATATCCTCAACAACGGTCTTGCCGACGGAAGTCTTCCTTTAAGAGTTACACATAACGATACAAAGCTCAACAATATCCTCTTTGACGAAAAGACAGGCAAGGGACTTTGTGTTATCGACCTTGATACTGTAATGCCGGGAAGTATTCTCTATGATTTCGGCGATGCTATGAGATTCGGTGCGGCAAGCGGTCCTGAGGACGAAACCGACCTTAGTAAAATCTGGTTTGACCTTGATATGTTTGATGCTTTCACAAAGGGCTTTGCGGCTCAGATGAAGTCATGTATGACAAAGGGAGAGATTGACAACCTTGTAAACAGCTGTAAAATTCTCACCTTTGAGTGCGGCGTGCGTTTTCTTGAAGACTATCTTAAGGGTGATACATACTTTAAAATCCACCGTCCCGAGCATAATCTTGACAGAGCAAGAACTCAGTATAAGCTTGTTGCGGATATGGAAGAAAAGACAGCCGCAATGGACGCTATTGTTGCAAAGTACTTTAAATAAGCATAATTGAGAAATACGGTGCACATCTGCTGCACCGTGTTTTGATGTGGAAAAGGAGAAATTTATGTCATATCTACTTACGGCTTTGTGCGTGCTTACTCTTACGGTGCAAAGCGTAGCAATCAAGGAATTCAATAAAAAGGGCAAGGACGGACCTGTTACCTTCAGCACAATGAAGGTGTTTGTGGCATTTCTGTTTTTCCTTGTAATGGCAATAAGCAATAAAGCAGCCTTTGGAACGGAAATTCTTCCTTACAGCGCACTTTTTGCACTTTGCTATTCTTGCTCAATGGTGGGATACGTTATGGCGGTAAGCTGCGGCTCTCTTGCAATAACCGCCGTTGTAAAATCCTATGCACTTATCATTCCCACAATTTTCGGGGTGCTTGTGTGGGGAGAGGAGCTTGTTTTCCATCAGTATATAGGCTTTGCGTGCATACTTGTCTCGCTGTTTTTGGTAAGGGGCGACAGCAAAAACGAAGAAACCAAGCTTTCGCTAAAATGGCTGTTTTGCATAATTGTTTCTTTCTTCGGAGAGGGCTTCTGCTCGGTGACACAGAAAACACAGCAGAAAACCTTCGGTGGAAAGTATGACTCCTTCTTTATGGTGTCGGCACTTGCAATTGTAATTTTGGTGTTTGTGATATACGTGCTTATCAAGGAAAGAGCAAACCTTACAAATAACCTTCGTGCAGGTCTTTTCCCTGCAATTTACGGAGGCATCGGCAACGGTGCCACAAACCTGATTGTTTTGGCTGTGCCTGCGGTGCTTTTGCCTGCGGCAGTGTTTTTCCCCGTTCTTTCTGCAGGACAGATTATCCTCACAAGCGTGCTGTCGGTTGCGGTATACAGAGAAAAGCTCATTCCAAGACAAATTGTTGCAATTCTTTTCGGCGTTGCGGCGATTGTGCTTCTCAATGTGTAAAAACAAATAAAATTCAAGGGGCTGTAGCAAAATGATTTGATACAGCCCGAGTTTTGTATAAAAGTTACAGTTATTTGTGCGGAACGGTGCTTGACACAACAAAATGGGATTTTCGCCGTTCAATGATGGGACAAAAGTGGCTTGCATGGACAGATAAAGGCGTTACTCTTGACGGAAACGGTAATGCCGTTTTTACCGTTGTTGAGGAAAACGGACTTCCCGTAAGCTCACAGCTTCAGACAGGCTACAATTTTATGGACGAGCCTGTGGTAAAAACAACCTTTGGCGATGATGACCTTCAGTGGCGTATAGGTAAGCTTCACAAACCTCTTTTTGAGCATTTTCTCCATACGGGAGGCTACGGTCTTGACCGTGTTTCGGTGGGTGTGGGCGAAAAAACGGATATTGACAAAACGGTATTCCACCGCTTCGGTGTTTTGTAAAATGCATATTTAAAATAAAAAAGCTGAGTCAATTGCATTGTGCTTTGGACTCAGCTTGATTTTTTATTGGAATATTATGTTATAGCTTTTTCCTTTTTCCGTTTCAAAGCTTGTGGCTTTTCCGTCAAAGGTACTGCTTATTCCTTCAACAGAGCACTTGTGTGAAAGTATACACCTTCCTCCGACGGTAGAGTAAAGATGTGCCTTTGTGATTTTACCTTTTGACCACGCTGCATCAATAATAAATCCTCCTCTTGCACATAAGCCCTTGAAAGCACCGTCATTCCACACATCGGGAAGACAGGGCAGAAGTTCGATTTCACCTGAATGGCTTTGAAGCAGCATTTCGGCAACACCGCTTGTTCCGCCGAAGTTGCCGTCAATCTGGAAGGGCGGATGAGTATCCCATAGATTTTCAAGAGTACCCTGTGAAAGAAGCGTTGAATAAACCTTGTGAGCTCGGTTGCCGTTTCCCACTCTTGCCCAAGTGCACAGTCTGTGTGCCATTGCCCAGCCCGTTGACTTGTCACCTCTCAATTCAAGAGTCCTTTCCACTGCCTTCAAAAGAGCAGGAGTATTCTTGTTTATAAGTACACCGGGATAAGCACTCACAAGATGAGAAATATGCCTGTGATGGTATTCTCCTATATCACCGTAGTGCTCTTCCTCGCGAAATTCCTTGATTTGACCGTCAAGACCGACTTGTATCGGGTCAAGCAAGTCTATTTTGCTTTTCAAAAGTCGGATAAATTTATCATTGTCACCCAAGATTTCGGCGGCAAGAATTGTTTCGTGAAAACATTCCCATATCATCATCTGGTCGAAGGCACAGCCGACAGTGTGATAGTCCTCGCCGTTGTGCTTTTGTTCAGGTGAGGCAGAGTATTCCACAAGCCACTTGCCGTCAATTTCAACAAGATTTTTTTCAAGAAAACGTGCCATTGACTTAAGAGGCTTATATACTCTGTCTTTAAGCAGCTCTGTATCCCCCGAAAAAGTGTAAGCTTCCCATAGCAGCATGGTTGTAAAGCCTCCTGTACCGGGACCTGAGTGGGAATGAGGCGAGGGTGCACCTATGGAATAAGGCCAGCACGCCGTACCGATAGCCCAGCCGTTACCTCCTTTTTCAGATGACAGCCTTTGAGGATACAGACATTTAATGTAGTAGTCTGCAATGGTTTCGGCTTTGTCCATATAAGCTTCGCAGTAGTCCATATATGGCAGAAATGTTTCAAAAAGGTTTGTAACAAAGGCAGGCCAGTAGTTCATCTGAATATTTATGTTGTGCCAGTAGCCGCTGCCCCAACACGGAGAAATGTACTTGCTCCACGTACCCTGCAGATTGCAGGGGAGAGTGCCGGGGCGTGAGGAAGAAATAAGAAGATATCTTCCGTACTGGAAGTAAAGCTCTTCAAGGTATCTGCTTTGCTTGCCGTTTTTGTAATTTTCAAGAAGCTTGTCTGTGGTAATGTCATCATTTACGCCGCCAAAGTCAATGGCAACCCTGTCAAAAAGTGATTTGTAATCGGCAATGTGACGTTCTTTTAGTTGGCAAAGAGAATACTTTGAAGCTTTGTCCATAATTGCCGACAGTTTTTGGTGGGGGTGTGCAAAGCCTTCAAGCTTTTTTGAACCGTTGTCACAGGTGAAAACTGAGCTTTGAAGCTTGTAGTTTGTGCCGAAGGTTCCGATAATGTATGCTGAATGTGCGTTTTTTACGGCGAGGGTGTTGCCGTTTTTTTCTACTTTTCCGCCTATGGTGAACAGTCGGAATATTGACTCGTATTCTACCTCGCATGTGCCGAATTTTCCGCCGAAGGTGACAGTGTTTCCTTCTATGTCAAAGTAGGTGTCCGTTTTATCCTTGCCGCCAAACGGCTGCTCGGGACGCATTACAAAGGAAAGGCTGCCCTTTTCGGAACATCCGAGAGATACAACAAGTACCTTGTCGGGATAGCTTGCAAAATACTGACGGGTATATTCCTTGCCGTCATATCTGTAGCTGAGGGTTGAAACGGCATCGTTAAGGCTCAGGCTTCTTTTGTAGTCACAGACGTCTGCGTGGTCGAAGTCAAGAAACAGCTCACAGAAGTTTGTCAGACCGCCTCGTCTTCCTTCGTATTTGTTGTCGGGAGAGGGTATCCAGGCGGTGACAAGACTGTTTTCCGTTATCTGAATTCTGTCGTGCATGACTCTTCCGAAAAGACTTGCACCGAAGTGCCCGCAGCCGATGGGCAAGCTCCAATGCTCCCAGCCGTCGTCGGGAATACGCTCGGTTTTGACAAAATACATTATATCGTCGCCTGTTTCGGGTGTTTCTGTATCGTAGGATAAGATATATTCTTTGTTATTCATTGGCTCATAGCACCTCTTCTTTTGTAAAAAAAGTGTATCATTAAATACATATCAAGTCAAGATAAAGTGTAAAAATTGAGACTATTGTTATATTTTTACTGTTAAAAGATTATTTTTACATTGGTAGCTGCCGCTTGATTTTGACGAAATAAAAAATGCTCTGCCATAAAGCAGAGCAAAAAATGTGTTAAAATATATCAGTTAAGTCCCTTGGAATGTAAGTAGTCAATGCTTGTCTTGAGGCACTTGAAGGGATCTTCTCCGTAGCAGTTGTCCTGTTCAACAAAGGCATATTCTACGCCGTTGGCAATACATGTTTCGATAATTGCATCAAAATCAAGCTCACCTACACCTACTTCTGCAAATCTGTATGAGCCGTCGTCCATGGTAATAAGATCCTTGAAATGAACGCAGGGAGTTCTGCCTTTTAACTTGTTCAGCCATTCAACAGGATCCTGTCCGCCTGCCTTTACCCAGTGAACGTCAAGTGTAAAGCCCATTTCTTTTTCGCCGAAGTTTTCCAGCAGATAGTCCATAAGAAGTGTGCCGTCGGGACGGGGTGCAAATTCACCTGCATGGTTGTGATACATCATATAACAGCCTGCCTCTGCAATCTTCTTGCCTGCAGGAACGTAGTCTCTGACAAATTCGTCCTGAACCTTGAAGGGATCTTCTTTGTATTCGGGACTCCACAGTCCTCTCATACCGCCCATGCCGATGTACTTTACGCCCATAGTCTTGTGGAAGGCGATAACATTGTCGGTATCTGCTGCAATTGCGGGAATATCCGTATGAGTAATGGGACAGTCAAGACCGTACTTGTCAAGAAGTTCTTTCATCCATTCTGCTTCATATTTGCAGGTGCCCGATACCTGAACGGAGGTGTAGCCCATATCTGCTATTTTTTTGAAGCTTTCTTCGATACCTTCAAGTGTTTTTGTGTAATCGTGAACGGTGTAAAGCTGTGCACCTATTTTCATAATATAACCACCTTTTTACAATATGTTGTTGAATTCGTGATTCGATTATATTATAATTGATAAAAATATATTTTGCAACTGTTTTACGCATTTTTTCAAAAAACGTACGATTTTGATATAAAACAATTACGGCGGTGCAGAAACAAAGGAGTTAAATATGAAAAAAACAGGTGAGCTTTATAAAAAAATCACGTCCTTCTGGCTTTTCGGCAAGGACAGTAAGACTTTGACAGGCGGCAAAAAGGTAATCTGTACCTTGTTCAATCTATTGCTTGTACTGATGTCCTCCGTAATTACTGCCTTTTGCTCGCTGAGACTTGCCTACGGTACGGCATACCCTCACGGAATATTTGACGGATACCTGAAAAATTGGTATATTCTGTCGCTGAATATACTTCCGGTGGTGCTGCTTGTACTGTTCTTTTACGGAATTACGTCGAGAGGCTGGCTTGCCCATCTTTTGGGAGGCTTTTTGACACTTGGCTTTTCTCTTGCAAACTTTTACCTTTTAAGATTCCGTGACGATCCGCTGATTTTCTCGGATGTGCTTTACATCAAGGAGGCAGTGGGAATTTCCAAGGAAGGCTATGACTATACGCCGTCAAGAAGACTTATTCTTGTGGGAGCAATTTATATTGTCACTGCAATTGTGCTTTTTGTGTTCCAGAAGCAAAGACACAGACTTGTGCCCCGTGTGATTTTTACCCTTCTTCCCGTTGTGTGCATTTTTCCTCTTAAGAATGTGTATAAGGATACTCATATTTACGATATTAAAACTCAGAATTATGACTGTATCAACCGCTGGTCAGCAACACAGGTGTATATTTCAAAGGGTTTTGTGTATCCGTTTATTCACAGTGTTTTTGATGCCTTCGGACAGCCTCCTGCCGATTACAGCGAAGATGAGGCAAGGCAGCTTCTTGACGGGTTTGAAACAAAAATGCCCGACGAAGAAAAGAAGGTCAATGTTATAGCAATTATGCTTGAAGCCTTCTGCGACCTTGAAAATACAGGCATTGAGGGAATAAATCCAAATGTCTACGCTTCTTACCGTAAAATCCGTGACGAAAACAAGTCGGGAACACTTATAACCAACATTTTTGCAGGAGGCACCGTAGACTCCGAAAGAGCCTTTCTTACAGGCTATGCCGACCTTGACAACTACAGGCACGACGTAAACAGCTATGTTCGCTTTTTCAACGATATGGGCTATTACACCACGGGAAGCCATCCGTCACAGGATTGGTTCTATAACAGAAAGAACGTAAATAAGTATCTTGGCTTTTCGGACTATCTTTTCAGCGAAAACTATTTTCTTGAAAAGTACGGCGACAATATGCGGCTTGACAGCGTGGCTTTTCCCGAATTTTACCAAAGCTACCTCAAAGGCATCGGGGGCGATAAGCCTTATTTTGCCTTCCATGTAACCTATCAGGGACACGGACCTTACAGCACGTCGGGCTATGAGTGGGGTAACGGCACTTACTATCACAATGAAAATCTGCCTGAGACGGATAATTATATCATAGATAATTATCTTGGCTCGGTGCGTGATACAGGCTATCAGCTTCAGTGGTTTGTGGATAAAATTCAAGAAAGCGAAGAGCCTTGTGTAGTTCTGCTTTTCGGCGACCATAAACCGTGGCTCGGCGACAGTAACAGCGTATATAATAATCTTGGCATAAACCTTGATGTGTCAACGGAACAAGGATTTCGCAATTATTACGGAACGGAATATGTAATTGTTGCAAACAGCAAGGCTAAAGAAGTTCTTGGCAATGACTTTATCGGAAAAGCTCCCACAACAAGCCCCTGTATGCTTATGAGCGTTCTGTGCGATGAGCTTGGAATAGAGGGCGACAGCTTTATGCAGTACCAGAGAACGGTACGTGAAAAGCTTCCTGCACTTAACCTTGTGGGCTCTTATGACAGCGAGGGAAACTATTATACTCTCGGCACAATGCCTGCGCCTCTTGCCGAGGTTTATAACCAATATATGAGAGTGGCTTATTACAGAAGTACGGTGCTTGAAAAATAAAAAAGTTAACGACGTGTAAACAAAACCTCGTTTTACTTTAGTGCAGTAAAGAATGTATGAACTTTTGTATATATTCTTGACATAAAGTGATAATAAGAGTATAATTACAGCATATTAATTTTCGAGGGAGAAACGACGATGAAAAACTTGTTTGTAAACGTATACAATAAGTTTTATTACGGCTTTGTTTATTGCAGGAACAAGGTCTTTCGTTGTTGCGTTTTGAACTTAGGTGTTTAATATGTAAACAGAAGACCGCGGTGAATAAAAACACTGCGGTTTTTTAATTAAAATGTTGAAAAAATTGCTCAGAGGTGTTATAATATGACAGTAGGAATAGTAGGACTCGGACTTATCGGTGCATCAATGGCGAAAACGGTTAAAAAGCATACCGATTTTGCGGTTATGGGCTATGATGTTTCGGACAGCGTAATGGAAAGTGCAATGCTTGACGGCACAATTGACGGCGTGCTTGACTGGGAAAACGAAAAGTGCGATATAGTTATTGTGGCACTGTATCCTGACGATATAATTGACTTTGTAAAGAAAAATGCAGATCACCTTGAGGATACAATTGTAATTGACTGCGGCGGTACAAAGACAAAGGTTTGCCGTGAGCTTTTCCCCGTAGCAAGGGAAAAGGGCTTTACCTTTATCGGCGGACACCCCATGGCGGGTATTGAAAAGTCAGGCTACGATTTTTCAACCGACAGCCTGTTTGACGGTGCGTTTATGATTATGGTGCCAGACAGTGACCTTGACAGAAAAACACTTGATTATGCAAAGCTGTTCTTTATATCTTTGGGTTTTCACAGAATAACCGTGACAACCGCCGAGGAACACGATAAGATTATTGCGTACACCTCACAGCTTGCACATATAGCTTCAAGTGCTTACGTAAAAAGTCCCACGTCCTTGAAAAATCTTGGTTTTTCCGCAGGAAGCTTCAAGGATATGACAAGAGTTGCATACCTTAACGAGAATATGTGGTCGGAGCTGTTTTTGCAGAATAAGGATTATCTGCTTGGCGAGCTGCGTGAACTTATAGATAACCTTACACAGTACCATGAGGCAATTTCCAAAGGCGACAGAGATACACTTATGGAGCTGCTTCGGGACGGTAAGCAAAAGAGAATTGCGGCATGGACTGCAGTTGAAAAGAAAAAGAAGTAAAAGAGGATTTGAACATGGCAGGAATAGTATCGGTAAAGGCATCGGGCTGTTATGACATTCATATAGGGAAAGGACTGCTTGACAAGGCAGGCGAGCTTGTGGCAAGTATTAAAAAGCCTTGCCGTGCGGTTATAGTTACAGACTCAAATGTTGACGGTCTTTACAGCGAAAGACTTAAAAAAAGTCTTGTAAATGAAGGCTTTGAGGTGTCAAAGTTTACCTTTACGGCGGGAGAAGAAAGTAAAAGTGCCGAAACCTTTATAGAAATACTTGAAACACTGGCAAAGTGGAAGATTACACGAAGCGACCTGCTTGTGGCTCTTGGCGGCGGAGTTGTTGGAGACATCACAGGCTTTGCGGCGTCCTGCTATCTTCGTGGTGTTGATTTTGTACAGATTCCCACAACGCTTCTTGCTTCCGTTGACTCATCGGTTGGCGGTAAGACGGCAATTGACTTAAAGGCAGGTAAAAATCTTGCGGGAGCCTTCTATCAGCCAAGACTTGTTGTGTGCGATACCGATACCTTCAGCACACTTCCCGATAAGGAAATAGCCTGCGGCTATGCAGAGGTTATAAAATACGGCATACTCTTTGACGGTCGGTTTTGCACAGAGCTTGAAAAGGGTAGTGCAGATATAGAAAAAACAGTTGAAAAATGCGTTGTTTTCAAGCGTGACGTGGTTGAAAGGGACGAATTTGACAGAGGCGAAAGAAAGCTTCTGAATCTTGGTCACACGGCGGCACACGGCATTGAAAAGGTGTCGGATTTTGCGGTGACTCACGGCGAGGCGGTAGCTGTGGGAACGGTAATTGCGGCGAGAATAGCCGAAAACATAGGACTGTGTGAAAAGGGACTTTCCGAGAGAATAAAAGCACTTTTGGAAAAGTATAAGCTTTCCACAAGCTATGATATTACGGCACAGGAGCTTTATGAGGCGGCTCTTTCCGATAAAAAACGTGAAAGCGGTAAGATTACCCTTGTGCTTCCCGAAAAAATGGGCAGCTGTAAGCTGTATGATGTACAGGTATCTCAGCTTTTGCAGCTGTTCCGTGACGCATTAAACTGATAAAGGACGAAAAACTTATGACAGTAACACTTGACCCGAAAACAGCCCTTTCGGGAACACTTGATATTATATCTTCAAAATCCGACATTCACAGATGTATAATTTGCGCCGCTTTAAGTGATAAGCCCACAAAAATCAGCTTTTGCGGACTTTCAAAGGATATTATCACCACCGTTGAGTGCGTGAAAATGCTGGGTGCAGGGGCGGAGTTTTCAGACGGTAAGCTGATAATTACTCCCTGCGACAGAAATAAAATTATGCAGGGACTTACCCTTGACTGCAGCGAAAGCGGCTCGACGGCAAGATTTATTCTGCCCGTAGCGGCGGCAATTTGCAAAAAGGTGTCGCTGACAGGAAGCGGAAGACTTCCCGAAAGACCTATGTCACCCCTTTGTAAAAGCCTTGAGGAGCACGGTGCTGTGTTTACAAGCGAAAAAATACCCATGACGGTAAGCGAGAACGTAAAGACAGGCGGAGTTTTCACAATTCCGGGCAACATCAGCAGCCAGTATATCAGCGGACTTCTTCTTATGCTGCCGTTACTTTCGGACGGCGGCGAAGTAAGAATTACAACACCTCTTGAGTCTGCAGGCTACGTTGATATGACGGTTGATACCATGACAAAATTCGGTATTAAAATAGAAAAGGGCGACAACTGCTATAAGGTTGCGGCAGGTCAGCACTATACCTCACCGTCGGAAATTAATGCACAGGGCGACTGGTCAAGTGCGGCATTCTGGCTGTGTGCAGATGCTCTTGGTGCAAATGTTGTGCTGTACGGACTTGACGAGAAATGTCCTCAGGGCGACAGACACGTAACGGACATTCTTGAAAAATTCGGAGCAAAGAAGATTGTTCATAAGGACGGCGGAATAAGCTTTGAAGCAGGACGCCTTCGCGGCATTGAAATTGATGCTTCCAATATTCCCGACCTTGTTCCCGTGCTTTCGGTTGTTGCCTGCGGTGCAAGAGGAAAGACAAGAATTTTCGGTGCAAAACGCCTTCGTTTAAAGGAAAGTGACAGACTTGAAACAACACGTGATTTTCTTACACGTCTGGGTGCAAAGGTTGAAATAACGGAGGACGGACTTATAATCGAGGGCTTGGGCAGGCTTGAAGGCGGCTCTGTTGTGGGACATAACGACCACAGAATAGTAATGAGCAGTGCAATATGCTCTCTGATTTGCAAAAATCAGGTTATAATCGAGGGTGCACAGGCGATGGAAAAATCCTATACAACATTCTTCTCGGACTTTGACAGACTGTCAATGAGAAGTTAATTTCGGAGGATATATGAATACATTCGGAAACAAAATAAAGGTGACGGTTTTCGGTCAGTCCCACGCCGAGGCAATAGGCGTTGTTATTGACGGTCTGCCTTCGGATTTTAAGGTTGATACTGAAAGGGTGCAAGCCTTTCTTGACAGACGTGCTCCCGGTAAAAATGCTTTTTCAACGACTCGTAAGGAAGGGGATAAGGTGCAGTTTGTGTCGGGGCTCTATAACGGCAAGACCTGCGGTGCACCCTTGTGTGCCGTAATTGTCAACTCTGACCGGCACTCCAAGGACTACAGCGAGCTTGAAGCAAAAATGCGTCCGTCCCACGCCGATTATCCTGCAAACGTAAAATACACAAACTACGATGTAAGAGGCGGCGGTCAGTTTTCGGGACGTCTTACGGCACCATTGTGTATTGCAGGTGCTGTCATTATGCAGATGCTTGAAGAAAAAGGCGTGTATATCGGTGCACACATCTTGTCTGTCGGCGGAATATGTGACGATGCCTTTGATAATACGTGCCTTGACGTTGAATACGTAAAAAGTGCACAGAACAAGGATTTTCCCGTTCTTAACGATGAAAAGGGCGAAAAAATGAAGGCAAAAATCCTTGAAGCAAAGGAAAACCTTGACTCTGTGGGCGGAAGCATTGAGTGTATGATAACAGGAC
Source organism: Eubacteriales bacterium (assembly GCA_045539625.1). Lineage (GTDB taxonomy): Bacteria > Bacillota > Clostridia > Oscillospirales > CAG-382 > UMGS1387. Next base: position 28,982 of record JAZQFS010000130.1, read on the forward strand.
TTGGTGTGGGTGTTGGAGAGCCTATGTTTGACGGACTTGAAAACGTTATTTCTCACAGTGTGTTTGCCGTTCCTGCGGTAAAGGGAATTGAGTTCGGGGCAGGCTTTGAGGTATCGGAAAGATTTGGCTCACAGAATAATGACAGCTACTTTTATGCAGATGACGGAAGTGTAAAAACACTTACCAATAATGCAGGCGGTATCTGCGGCGGCTTAAGTACGTCCATGCCCGTAAACTTTAATGTGTGCATAAAGCCCACGCCGTCTATAGCAAAGGCTCAGAAGACGGTGAATATCAAGACGGGAAAAGATGATGTACTTGAAATCAAGGGCAGACATGACCCGTGTATAGTGCAAAGAGCCGTTCCCTGTATTGAGGCTGCGGCGGCGATAGCGGTGTGTCAGTTTTTGCTTTGAGAAAGAGGTAAGAAGATGGACGAAAAAACACTTGACCTTGATAAAATAAGACTTGAAATTAATGACATTGATAACGAGCTTGTAAAGCTTTTTACAAAAAGAATGGAGCTGTCAGGTTGTGTTGCCGAATATAAAAGACAGAATAATAAGCCTGTTTTTGATCCTGCAAGAGAAAGAGCTATAGTAAAACGTCTGACTGAAGGCATGGACGAGGAAAATGCAAGCTATTTTGCAATGCTGTACGGTACAATTTTTGAAATCAGCCGTGCAAAGCAGAATAAAATGCTCCTTGAAAATACAACCCTTGCAGAGGATATTCAGGCGGCAAAGAAAAATACTCCCGAATATTTTCCCGCAGGTGCATCTGTTGCCTGTCAGGGAGTTGAGGGGGCATACAGCCAGCGTGCCTGTGAAAGACTTTTCCACAGACCTGATATTACCTATGCCGAAACCTTCCGTGATGCCTTCAGCCTTGTTGCAGAGGGTAAATGCAGATACGGCGTTCTGCCCATAGAAAACAGTATTCACGGCTCGGTGACGGACGTTTACGACCTGCTTAAGGAATTCAAAAATAAAATACATATTGTAAGAACGGTGAAAATTCCCATTCACCATGTTTTGCTTGCCAAGAAAGGCACAAGCTTAGACGAAATCCGAGAGGTTTACAGCCATTCTCAGGCGATCGGGCAGTGCAGCGAATTTTTCAGAAACAATCCCCAAATAAATGTGAACGTGTGTAAAAATACCGCAATGGCGGCTAAAATGGTGTCGCAAAGCGACAGAAGTGACGTTGCGGCAATTTCTTCTTATGACTGTGCCGAGCTTTACGGGCTTGACATTGTCTGCTATGACCTGCAGAACAGCGATAATAACCATACCCGTTTTATCTGTATTTCCAAGGAATTTGAAATATATCCCGGCTCATCAAAAATCGGCATAATGTTTACCGTTCCCCACAGAAGCGGAAGCCTTTCAAGTATTCTTTCAAGGTTTACTGCTATTGGCGTTAACCTTACAAAGCTTGAAAGCCGTCCCATAAAGGGCAGAGACTTTGAATTTATGTTCTATGCCGAAATTGAGTCTTACGGACTTACCGAGCAGCTTTTGACATATCTTTGCGAGCTTGATGCAAGACCTGAGGAATTTGTGTTCCTCGGCAATTATACAGAGGTTTAAAAATGATACAGTACGGACTATGCGGAAGAACGCTGAAGCACAGCTATTCCAAAATTATACACGAGCTTCTGGGCAATAAGGAATATAACCTTTACAGCCTTGAGAAGGACGAGTTTTACGAGCTTCTTGAAGGCAAAAGCTTCAAGGCACTCAACGTGACAATTCCTTATAAAACAGATGCTTTCAAGCTTTGCGATGTTGTATCGGAGGAAGCAAAAAGTATAGGAAGTGTCAATACTGTTGTCAATAAAGACGGCACTCTTTACGGCTATAATACCGATTATGCAGGCTTTGTCTATATGCTGAGACGTGCAGGAATTGATATAAAAGGCAAAAAGGTGCTTATTCTCGGCAGCGGCGGAACAAGCCTTACGGCAAGAGCTGTCTGCCGTGGAGAGGGTGCAGGAGAGTATCTTGTTGTATCACGTAAGGGCGAAGTAAATTACGATAATATAAAAGACCACAGCGATGCGGACATTATCATAAACACAACTCCCGTGGGAATGTATCCCGATAACGGCAGAAAGCCTGTTGACATTTCGATATTCCCAAAGCTTTCGGGTGTTGTTGATGTTATATATAACCCCATAAAAACAGCACTTGTGCTTGACGCCGAAAAAAGAGGCATCCCTTGTACGACAGGTCTTCCCATGCTTGTTGCACAGGCAGTAAGAGCACACGAGTTTTTCTTTGATACAAAGGTAGATGACAGCGTTATCGAAAAGGTGCTGGCACAGTGTACAAAGAAGATACTTAACGTGATTTTTGTAGGTATGCCGGGGTGCGGTAAAACCAGTATCGGTGGCGAGTACGCAAAAATGACGGGCAGAAGCTTTCTTGATACAGACAACTTTGTTGAGCAGTGCGGAATGACAATTCCCGCCATCTTTGAAAGATACGGAGAGGAGTATTTCCGCGATAAAGAAACACAGGCAATAGAAATGCTGTCGGCACTGTCGGAAAAGGTTATAGCCACAGGCGGAGGAGCAGTAAAGCGTGAAAAGAATATTGCGCTGATGAAGCAGAACGGAATTGTTGTGTACTTAAAGCGTGACCTCGATAAGCTGTCAACCGACGGAAGACCGTTGTCTGCAGGCGGACACGAAAGAATACTTAAGCTTTACGAGGAACGCCACGAAATATATGAAAATGCGGCGGATATTGTTATAGAAACATACGAGGACGTAAAGGAATGTGCTTTGCGCCTTGATAAGATGATAGACGAGCAACTGCCAAAGCTTTTTTAGGAAGTGAAAATATGAAGAAGATACTTGTTATAAACGGACCTAACCTTAATTTTCTAGGCATACGTGAAAGACATATTTACGGAAATGCAACCTATGCCGATTTGTGTGCACTTATAGAAAAAAGTGCAAAGGAGCTTTGCTGTGAGGTTGAAATATACCAGTCCAATCACGAGGGCTGTATTGTGGATAAAATACAGGAGGCTTATGAAAATAAGGACGGCATTGTCATAAATCCTGCCGCCTATACTCATACAAGCGTGGCTATACTTGATGCACTTAAGGCGGTGAATATTCCTGCGGTTGAGGTGCATATTTCGGACGTTGATTCCCGTGAGGACTTCAGAAAAATATCCTACGCAGGTATGTATTGCTTTGCAAGGGTTGCAGGCGAGGGCTTTGACGGATATATTCACGCAATTAAAATACTTCTCGAAAAGCTGGGCTAAAGCATTTTACTTTGCTTTTTGTCAAGGGCCTTATCATACTGCTTGATATAATCCCTTTTTCCAGCTCAAAAATAATTTGATAAAAAAATACTGTCTCTACCCAAATAAGTAAAGACAGTGTTTTTGTTTGATATTGATATTTACTTTTTCTTTTCCTCAAGCTTTTCAAGTATAACAAAGCTTGTAGAGCCAAAGCGCTTGTAAACCGAAATGTTTCCGTCCTTGTCGGCAGTTACATTTTCTTCCGAAACAATCTTTCCGTTTTCCGCAACCGTCAGCTTGAAGGCTGTGCCCTCATCGTATGAGCCGATTTTGATTTTAACTGCGGCGTTGAGGTCGCATGTGACAAAGATTTTGTTTCCGTCAAAGAGGAAGCCGTATTCTCTGTCGGCAAAGGATACATTTTTAACGGAAAAGCTTTCATCCGAAGAAACAGCAGGGTTTACATACAGTATTTCGCCGTCGGTGTCAATGCCAAACAGCTCTTTTGCACCGAGGTACGCCGCTGTCAGGGCAAAGATTTCTTCGCCTTGTGCAGAATCGCCTTCAAGGGCGTCGGTAAGCTTTGTGACAGTATTTCTCAGAGCCTTGTGGGATTTTGCCTCAGCTGCGGCACCGATTTTGAAATATGCCGAAGCATAGGACTGACCGCCGTTCATATGGTATTCTCCGTACTTGTCGGAAGAGCCGTAGGGGAATGTGCCGTCCTTGTCGTACCAGGTGTCGTCAAAAACAGCTACCGTGTTGAATACAGGCATATTGAGATCCTTGTAAACCTTGCCTGAAACGGCTGAGTCTGTGTTGATTTTTCTTTCGCCGTCAATCCAAGCGTAAATCTTGTCGGTTTTGTCCTTGTCGGCAACGCCGCTTTGTATTGCAAGAAGGTTGAGGGCGGTGTAGCCTGCGTCGTGAACCTTGCCGTCAGAATCTATGTAGCCAACGTATCTGCCAAGAGAGTCAGACCAGAATTTACTGTTGATTGCCTCGGTGTTCTTTGAGGCGACGTTTTTGTAGAATGCCGCCTTAGCAGTGTCCTCCATATCTTCATAAAGAAGAGCAAGAGCTTTTACAGCTTTGTTGAACAGCAGGTTGTTGTATAAATCAAGGTAGCCGAAACGGTGGTTGTGGAAGATGTTGGAAGGCTTTGATGAGTCAAGACCTGCGTTGTCGGTTGTAAGTATGTAAACAAGTCCGTCTTCCTCGTTGTATCTTATACCTCCGCCGTTGAGGTCGTTTTTGTCAAAGTAATAATCCGCTGCCTTTTCGAGCTTTTGCATTACCGTAAGACCTCTTGAAACGTCCTTGTTGCCGTCGGTTGTTGCGTCTGTTTCAAAAAGAAATTCGTTGTTTGCACCGTTTTTGCAAATCTCGCACACAGCTATTATAAAGGAAGCGTTTGTGTCATAAAGATAGCTGCCCGTTAAGGGAAACTTCATGCTTTCCTTGCTTGACCACACATAACCGTTGCTGAAAATGGGACAGTCACGGGTTGCACTTTCAACCAAGTCGGCATTTTCAGTGCCTGAGAGCATCATGCTTTCAGCCGCAAGGTACAGATTTGACGGATATGTAAGAGGCTCTGTAATATCTGCTGCGGAAGCTTGTGTATATTTCTCAAGCTTGTCTGCGGTTTTTGAGCCCGAATAGCTGTCATCGGAAGCAATAAAGTCTTCAGCCGTCTGTAAAAGCACACTGTCAAGAGCCTTGCCCTCGGTTGTATCGTCATCGTCGTCATTGGCTGTACAAGCCGAGATTATTCCGCTGATTATTGCAATTACCGAGACTACAATAAAAATAAGTATCGCCCAAGCGGTGATTGCGTCCTTGATAATCTTCATCTTTTTTCTGCGTATTCTTTCTTCACGCTGAAGCCTTGCCGACTCCTTCTGACGGTTGAGCTGATTCATTCTTTCGTTTTGTCTTATGGAGTCCATTTCCTGTCTTGAGCCGTAATCGGGGTTGTTTCCGTAATTACCGTTATAGCCGTTATTGTTATTCACTTTTTTCACTCCCCAAAATTATTTCAATTATATTTTATCACACACCCTCGCATTATTCAACAGCATATTTGTATATTTTACATTTTCGGCATATTACATAAAAAATAATTTGTTCTTTTGTTTTTTACGCAAGATACAATTAACGGAGCTAACTCTTTTGAGAAAGCTCCGTTTTATAATTGCTTGTAAAGTATCCGATAAGAAAAGATTATCTTCTTGCAAGATACTTCCTCATATCTATGGCACACGCACCCAGAATGATAAGACCTTTTATTGCGTAAAGCATATTAGCAGAAACCGAAAGGAAATTAAGACCTACGAAAATAATCTGTAAAAGTAAGACACCTATAACAATACCGCTGATTTTACCTGTGCCTCCCACAAAGGAAACGCCGCCTATTACACATGCCGCTATGGCATCACATTCGTAGTTGAGACCTGTGTTTGCAGAGCATGAGGCAATTCTTGCACCCTCAATAAAGCCCGTAATTCCGTACATTGCACCTGCAAGGGTAAATACAAGTATAATGTTGCGAAAAACATTGATACCCGAAACATTTGCCGCCTCTTCGTTTGAGCCCACAGCAAACATATTTTTTCCGAACGCCGTTTTGTTCCATACAATCCACATTATTACCGTGAGAATTACCGAATACAGTACATATTTGGGAACTGCCACACCGCCTATTTTAAACAGAGTACCTCTTACAAAATCGGTGTAGGACGGGTCAAGCCCCGAAAGAGTCTGACCGTTGTTTGTGCCTATCATCAAATACATAAGCACTATACCGAAAACTATAAGCTGGGTGGACAGCGTTACGATAAAGGGGTGAAGCTTGAATTTAGCAACGAAAAAGCCGTTGACAACGCCGATAAGTGCACCTGCTGCCACAACAATCAGAAACACTGCCCATAACGGTAGGGGATCGAGACCCGGAAACATTTTGTTGGCATAGCCTGACATCTGAAGAAGCGATGCCGATATGCAGGCGGTAAGTCCCACAACACGCCCTGCCGAAATATCCGTGCCCGTAAGAACAATAGCTCCTCCGATGCCAAGAGCTATAGGCAGCTTTGCGGCTGTCAGGGAAATAATATTTATAATTGAGGACAGCGACAGAAAGGCAGGAACTCTTATTGCAATAAAAATAATGGCAACGATGATTATTATATACATTGCGTTGTTGAATAACAGGTCGCTGATTACTCTTTTTCTGTCACGGCTGTCCATATTTGCAAAAGAGGCAAGACGCCCCTTGATTGAACTGTCATTTGCTTTATCCGTCTGTGACATTGTTTTGCCTCCTTATACATATTTTGCCGCAAGGGTAAGAATTTCCTCCTGCGTTGTTGTTTTGGGATTGACCTCGCCTGCAAGACGACCTGCACTCATAACAAGTATTCTGTCGCAGACACCCAGCAGCTCGGGCATTTCGGAAGAAACCATAATAACACCCTTGCCCTCGTCTGCAAGAAGCCCGATAAGACGGTAAATCTCGAACTTTGCACCTACGTCAATACCTCGTGTCGGCTCATCAAGAAGCAATACCTTGGGCTTTGTCAGAAGCCATCTGCCCAAAATCACCTTTTGTTGGTTGCCGCCCGAAAGTGTGCGGATTTTGGTCTTGCCCGACGGCGTTTTTACGTTCATGGAGCTTATGACATAATCGGTGCTTTTTTTGATTTTGCGGTTGCTGAGAAAAGGACCTGTCCTGTGACGGTCAATGCTTGAAATTACGGCATTTTCGCTGACGGGAAGTATGCCGAAAATACCTGTGGCACGACGCTCCTCAGTAAGAAGAGCAAAGCCGTTGTTAATGGAATCACGTGCATTTTTGTTGTGAATTCTTTTGCCGGAAAGAAAAATTTCGCCGTCTTTTCTTGAAAGAATACCGTAAAGAGTTTCAAGAAGCTCTGTTCTTCCCGAGCCGTCAAGACCTGCAACACCCAATATTTCTCCTTTTTTCAATGTGAAGGAAACGTCCTTCAGACGGTTGTAAAGCCCTGACATATTTTTCACTTCAAGAAGCGTCTCGGATAAATTACGCTGCGGCATCTCGGGGTATCTTTCCGTCAATTCCCGTCCCACCATAAGACGTATGATTTCTTCTATTGTCAGCTCGTTTGCAGGACGGGTTGCAACGTGCTTTCCGTCACGCATTACGGTGATGTCGTCGGATATTTTGAGAATTTCCTCCATTTTGTGGGAAATATAAATGATTCCGCAGCCCTTTTGCTTTAGCATGTCGATTATTTTGAAAAGATGCTCCACCTCTTTTTCCGTGAGCGAGGAGGTAGGCTCGTCAAAGACAATAATTCGTGCATCATATGATACCGCCTTTGCTATTTCCACCATCTGACGCATTGAAACAGACAGCTTTCCTATGGTGACTTTTGGATCGATGTTAAGCCCCAGACGGGAAAGAATCACTTTTGTTTCACGGTGCATTCTCTTTTCTTTGACTATGGGAAAAAGCTTGTGATAAAGAGGCAGACGTCCCATCCACATATTTTCGCTTACACTGCGTTTGAGAGCCTGATTAAGCTCCTGATGCACCATGGCAACACCGTTTTCAAGAGCCTGCGCTGAGTTTTTGAAATCAACCTCCTTGCCATTTACATAAATGTGACCGCTGTCCTTTTTGTATACCCCGAAAAGACACTTCATAAGGGTGGATTTACCTGCTCCGTTTTCACCCATCAGTGCGTGAACAGTACCTTTTCTTACGGTAAGCGACACGTCCTGCAGGGCTTTGACACCGGGAAAGGATTTGGATATATTTTCCATTTTTAAAACAATATCTGATTGCTGCAAAATCCGCACCTCCAGCCAGCAATGGCGAGACTTGTTATTCCTCACCTAAATATGAGGAGTAGGGAATGTTGATTTTCCATGAACCTGTTACATTGTCACGGTTGATTTCGTGAAGAGCATCGTTACCCGTTACAAAGTTGTCAAGCACCTTGATCATGGTCTGAGCCATACCTTCGGCATCTTGCTTGACAGTACCTGTCATAGAGCCGTTTCTGATGGCACTTTTTGCGGCATCTGTGGCATCAACTCCGAAAACGGGAATGGTAACAGAGCTTGTGGGAAGATTGTAGCCTGCACTCTGAAGAGCAGAAATCGCACCGAGAGCCATTTCGTCGTTGTTGGCAAGAACAAGCTCAACCATATTATTGTTGTTTTCGCTGTACTGTGCAAGAATGGTGCTCATATAGTTGGTGGCTGCAGCACTTGACCATAAACCGTCCTGGTCAACAAGATACTTGTTTTTGTTGGACTCGTCGTAATACATAAGGCTTTCAAAGCCGTTTTCATTCAATATTCTGTCACAGTCCTCGACTGCAAAACGTGTTCTTGCAATTGCTTCCATATTGCCTTCCTGACCTTTGAACATAACATAGCTGATTCTGCCGTCGCCGTTAAGGTCAATTTCATCATAGTTTTCAACAAGATGATTGCCTGCCATCTCTCCCTGAAGACGTCCTGCCATTTCGTAGTCTGTGCCTATAAACACACACTTTTTGTACTGCTTTATAATGTCCTCGTCAACACTTCTGTTAAAGAAAATAACGGGAATGTCTTTTTCCTTTGCCATATTTATGATGTTGACTGCCGCATCGTCGGAGCCTGTGTCAACGATGTTTACGATAAGTGCCTTTGCACCCTTGGCTATTGAGGTTTGAATTTGCTCTGTCTGGGTTGTCTGATTGCCGTTGGCATCGTAGTCGTTGAAAATTACGCCTGATTCACGAAGCATTTTGTCCATAGCCGTCCTGACACCTGAAATGTATGTGTCGCTGAAGGTGTAGTAAAATACGCCTACCTCGCCGTCGCCGCTTCCTTTTTTTGAAAAATTGCAGGAGCACAGGTTAAATGCACATAAAAGTGCAAGTGCAAAAATTGTGATTCTTTTCATTTGAACAATTACCTCTCTTTATGATTTTGATTGTTTTTACCCTTGTTATTGTTTGCAGGGCGTGTGTAAATATTCACTGATGTTGGGATTATTCCTCTTTTTGTTAAAACTTATGCGAAATATATTCCAAAAAATGTGCTCTCAATATGTGCATAAGTAACAAACTTGAAAAAACACGTGATTTTTTGGATATTTTCACTAAATGACTATTGACTTTTTATAAAAAATAGTGTAATATATATACAAGAAATCTTAGAGGAAACTCTTACAGATAAATCACCCACAAGGAGGAACACATTATGTTAAAAATCTTCGCAGGACTCAAGGGTTCCGGAAAAACAAAGCACCTTATCGAAATGGTAAACGCAGCTCAGGAAAAGACCTCGGGTAACGTTGTATGTATCGAAAAGGGCACAAAGCTTATTCATGAAATCAATCCACAGACAAGACTTGTTGACATATCTGAATATTCAGTAGACACAGCCGAAAAGCTTTACGGATTTGTATGCGGTGCACTCAGCGCCAACTTTGATATTACGGATTTGTTTATTGACTCTGCTTTAAAGATTTGTGCAGAAGACCTTGCAGGCTTTGAAAAGTTTGCACTTGCTGTACTTCCCATTCTTGAAGCAAGAAACGTAAGCTTCACAATGACAGCTTCCGTTGAGGTTGATAAGATTCCCGCATCCCTTAAGGAATACCTTGCTTAAGAAAGGGTAAGCCAAAGAACCAAGAACGCCCCGTCATAAGACGGGGCTTTTTTATGCAAAAAAATGAAAAACTGCAATTTATTTTCAGCATATAAGAGCTGTTTTAAGCAAAAAATAATTTCGAGTCTGAAGGAGGCTTGAATTTATGAAAATAAAAAATACAGTTATAATAATGTTATGTGCTCTTTGCACAGTTGTTATGTGCTCCTGCTCACGAGATATGATGAGAACAGGTACAAATCTTAAAAACAGTGCAAAAAGAGGTATTGATAACGCCATAAGAAACGGCGAAAATGTTGTTGATTACGGTATGGGTGCACTTGAAAACGGCACAGACGTCACAGGTGAAGGCTACTATCGTGGCGGCAGAGGAATGAATGACGGCTTTGGCACTTACGGTGCAAACAGCGGCTACAGCTCATATGTAGGAAACGGCACATCAACCACCGTTACAGGCAGTGATAAGGGAATGGATCTTTTTCCCACAATCCGTGATACTTCACGTGATAATTTCGGACAGATAAATACCACCAACGGCTCGTCCGACGGCGGTATGGGGGATATCTATGACGATACTGACAGTAACAGAAATTCATTGAGAACTGATAAATTCAGTAAAAAGTATACTAAGTAAAATGGCAAAAAAAAGGACAGCTCACTTTGCAATGAGCTGTCTTTTCAATGTTATTCTGATATTCTCTTTCTGAACATATCTCCGCTTTTGGTTTTACAGCTTCTTTTCGAGATTTGCTCTGATTGCAAGAATAAAGTCCTTGGTGTTAACGGGCTTTGCTTCAATGCCTTCGGCAAGATTTACAAGATCCTTTGTCATAATGCCGCTGCAAAGTGTGTCGATGCACGCTTCTTCAAGCTTGTCGGCAAAGCTGCAAAGCTCGGGGAGATTGTCAAGCTCGCCTCTTTTTCTGAGAGCGCCTGTCCATGCGTAAATTGTAGCCATGGGGTTGGTGCTTGTTTCTTCACCTTTGAGATGCTTGTAGTAGTGACGGGTAACGGTGCCGTGAGCCGCTTCGTATTCGTAGTTGCCGTCGGGGCTTACAAGCACGCTTGTCATCATTGCAAGTGAGCCGAATGCGGTTGATACCATATCGCTCATAACGTCGCCGTCGTAGTTCTTAAGTGCCCAGATGTAGCCGCCTTCGCTTCTGATTACACGTGCAACGGCATCGTCGATAAGGGTGTAGAAGTATTCGATGCCAAGCTCTTCAAACTTTGCCTTGTACTGTGTTTCGTAAAGCTCTGCAAAGATGTCCTTGAAGGTGTGGTCATACTTTTTGCTGATGGTATCCTTTGTGGAGAACCACAGGCTTTGCTTTGTGTCTATCGCATACTTAAAGCAGGAGTGAGCGAAAGCCTTGATGGAGCTTTCCTTGTTGTACTGTCCCTGAAGGATACCGCCGCATTCAAAGTCATAGATTTTCTCTCTTGTTTCCTTGCCGTCCTTATCTGTATAAACAAGCTCTGCCTTAGCTCCCTCGGGAACCTTAAGCTCTGCTGCCTTGTAAACATCGCCGTAAGCATGACGGGCAATTGTAATGGGCTTTTTCCAGCTTCTTACAGCAGGCTTTATGAAATCAAGAAGAATGGGGGCACGGAAAACAGTACCGTCAAGCACAGCTCTTATTGTTCCGTTGGGACTCTTCCACATTTCTGTAAGATTGTACTCCTCAACTCGCTGAGCATTTGGGGTAATGGTTGCACACTTAACTGCAACACCGTACTTTTTGTTGGCATTTGCCGCATCCCATGTAACCTTGTCTTTTGTCTTTTCTCTTTCGGGAAGACCGAGGTCATAATACTCTGTCTTTAAATCCACGAAAGGCAAAAGAAGCTCGTCCTTAATCATCGTCCAGATGATTCTTGTCATTTCGTCCCCGTCCATTTCGACCAAGGGAGTTGTCATTTTAATTTTTTCCATAGTTCAATACCTCCGAACAGTTTGAAAAAATATATGTGTTAATATTGATTTTATGTAATTTTAAGCCGTGTGTGTCGATGGGTGCTTTGTTACCTGCTTGATGAAATTTTTATGTTATCCGTTGTGTCTCGCATAATAATTCATAAGACAGCCGTCCATGATTATTTCCTTTTCTTCGGGAGTAAGTCCCTTGACATAAAGGGTGATGTCGGCAACCACGCCGTCACGTCTTATAACCTTTGCAGGGAATACTTCTTCGCCCTTTGCAATTCTGTTCTTTACATCGGGAACAAATACGTAATCGCCCTCGTTGTATTCAAACTTTTCGCTTTCATCAATTGTAAAGGGAAGAATACCCCAGTTGATACAGTTGCTTCTGTAACGCTTTGTGGCAAACTCGTAGCAGATGTTGGCAAAGCCGCCAAGCACCTTCTGACAGGACGCCGCTTGCTCACGAGCCGAGCCGTCACCCGGCTTGTTGGCAAATACGCATGAGCCGAACTGTGTGTTTTTGCTCAGGTCATCTGCGTTTCCTACCTTGGAAAGTGCAAACTTGATTTTGTCGCTGACATTTCCTTCACGTCTTGCTCTTTCGTCTCTGTCGCACGACTTGCTGCGTTCAACATATTCGGGAACACGGCGTGACAGCGCAAATTCGGAAAGTCTGAGGGGGTTGCTTCTGTAAGAAGATGTTTCGCCCGAAGGAATAAGCTCGTCCGTTGTTGTAACAGGATCACGGATAACGGCACAAAGCTCAACCAGAAGATTGTCCGAAAGCTCGTACATTTTCGGCCAGTCTGTGATGTTGGGACCGAGAATTAATTCTTCTTCGGGATTTGCCTTGCCGAAGCCGTAGTAAAGTCTGTTTTCGTAAACTGTCTTGTCAAAGTGATATTCGTAAGGTGTATAATCGTAATCAATGTCGGTAGCAGCCGTAATTATACCGCCGTTCGCTGCCGTTGCCGCAATACTTCTTGAGTCCATAAGCGCAACGCCTGCAATCTGACCTTCACCGGGCTTTGAACCTTCACGGTTGGGGAAGTTTCTTGTGGTGTGGCGAAGCGAAAGACCGTTGTGGCTTGGAACATCGCCTGCACCGAAGCAAGGACCGCAGAAGGATGGCTTAATAACTGCACCTGCACGTAAAAGCTTTTCGGTAATGCCTGTTTTTGTAAGCTCAATGCTTGTGGGAACGCTTGTGGGATAAACCGACAGCGAGAAGTAGCCGTTGCCTGTACTCTTTTCGTCCAAAATTGCCGCAGCTTCAACGATATTGTCGAAAATACCGCCTGCACAACCTGCGATAACACCCTGATCGGCATAAACCTTGCCGTCACGTACCTTTGAAACAAGGTCGTATTTTGCACCCTTGAACTTCTCCGCCGCTTCCTTTTCAACGCTCGCTAAGATTTCAGCAGCATTTTGGTTGAACTCGTGAATGGTGTAAGCATTTGAGGGGTGGAAGGGAAGTGCAATCATTGACTCCTGCTTTGAAAGGTCAATTTCAATCATACTGTCATAGTATGCAACATCGGCAGGCTTCAATTCCTTGTAGCAATCGGGACGCTTGTGGATTTCGTAGAATTTCTTTGTAACCTCGTCTGTCTCCCAGATTGAAGAAAGACAGGTGGTTTCGGTGGTCATAACGTCAATGCCGTTTCTGAAGTCGATAGGCAGCTCCTTGACGCCGGGACCTGTAAATTCAAGTACCTTGTTCTTGACAAAGCCTTCGGCAAAGGTTGCCTTTACAAGACTGAGAGCCACGTCGTGAGGACCGATACCTCTTCTTGGCTTGCCTGTGAGATAAACAAGCACAACCTCGGGACGCTTTACGTCATATGTGTTTTTAAGTAACTGCTTTACAAGCTCAGGACCGCCCTCGCCGACGCCCATAGTACCCAATGCACCGTAGCGTGTGTGGCTGTCAGAGCCAAGAATCATACCGCCGCACTTTGCAAGCTCTTCTCTTGCATAGGAATGGATAACGCTTTGATTTGCAGGAACATAAATTCCACCGTATTTCTTTGCGGCAGACAGACCGAAAACATGGTCGTCCTCGTTTATTGTACCGCCCACGGCGCAAAGGCTGTTGTGGCAGTTTGTCAAGGCATAGGGAATGGGAAACTCCCGAAGTCCGCTTGCACGTGCTGTCTGGATAATGCCGACGTATGTAATGTCGTGTGAAACAAGGGCGTCAAACTTGATGTAAAGAACGTCTTCGTCGCCCTTTGTGTCGTGGTTTTTGAGGATGTTGTAGGCGATAGTACCTTTTCTTGCTTCTTCCTTTGAAACAGCACTTGTTTCACAAGGCTTTCCGTCAACAAGATATATGCCTTCCTTGCGCAGTGTAATCATAATTTTCCTCCGATAAAAAATATACTTTATTATACTAAATTATTGCGGCCGTGTCAATAGAAATACCGTGCAAATTGTGTAAATTCACACAACGATTTTTGTGAAATATATTCATAGCTTTTCAACACATTTTGCGGAAAACCGCCAAAGTCGGTGTTGCTGTTGCAAAGTTTGCGTGAGCGTAAAGCCGTTTTTTGATTGTGAGCTGTTGTATTCCGAAAGAAAACGGCGCTTTGCATATTAAAAGGAGCTGTCCGTTTAGAGACAGCTCCATGTCATTTATACGATGTTTTCAAATGATTTTTCAAAGAAAGCCTTTGTTTTTTCGCTCTTGGAATGTTCAAAAACCTCTTCGGGTGTTCCCATTTCCTCGATGATTCCGTCCGCCATAAATATGATTTTGTCGGAAACATTCTTGGCAAAGCCCATTTCGTGAGTGACAATAATCATTGTTGTTCCCACGTCCTTAAGCTCCTTGATAACCTTGAGAACTTCGCCTGTAAGCTCAGGGTCAAGTGCACTTGTAGGCTCGTCAAAGCAGAGGATTTCAGGCTTCATGGTAAGCGCTCTTGCGATGGCAACTCTCTGCTGCTGACCGCCCGAAAGCTGTGAAGGATATGCGTCCTTCTTGTCGGCAAGTCCCACTCTTTCAAGAAGGGAAAGCGCCTCGTCGTGAATCTGCTTTTTGGAAATGCTCCAGCCTTTTTTTGACTCGAACAGTTCCTTTGCAAGAGTAAGGTTTTTAAGCACCGTGTATTGCGGAAACAGATTGAAGGACTGGAATACAAGACCGAAATTCAGACGGTTTTCACGTATTTCCATATCACTCGGCTTTGCTTTTGCAGATGCATCAAAAATTATTTTGTCGCCCACGGTTATTGTGCCGTCGTTGGGTGTTTCAAGAAAGTTGAGACAGCGCAGAAGCGTTGTTTTTCCGCTTCCCGATGAGCCGATGATTGAAAGCACCTCGCCCTTTTCAAGAGAGAAGGAAATGCCCTTTAAAACCTCGACCTTGCCGAAGCTTTTCTTTAAATCTTTAACGTTAAGTACCGACATTTTCTTACCTCCCTTTTAGTTAAAATAGCCGAGCTTCTTTTCGATTTTGCTGAATAAAACGGTAAGAATTCCGTTGAACAGCAGGTAGTAAACGCCTGTAAAGAACAGCGGCCAAAGAAGTCCCGAATAGCCGTGTGAGCTCTTGAGGAAGGCGTAACCTGCCCAGATAACCTCCTGCATGGAAATAATTCTTGCAATGGAGGTGTCCTTTACGAGAGTGATGATTTCGTTTGACATGGGAGGCACGATTCTCTTTATCATCTGTAAAAGCGTGACATGGAAGAAAATCTGTGTCTTTGTCATACCTAAAACCTGACCTGCTTCGACCTGTCCCTTGGGGACGTTTTCAATACCGCCTCTGAAAATCTCGGAGAAATAGAAGGCGTAGTTGATTATGAAAGCAACGCTTGCCGCCATAAATCTTCCTTCTTCGCCTCTGGGCCACGGACTTCCGTTTTCCATCACCATACCCGGTATGTAGAATATAATAAGAAGCTGGAGCATAAGAGGCGTACCTCTGATAATCCAAACAAGAAGACGTGTAAGAAGCTTTAAGGGTACAAACTTGCTCATTGAGCAAAGAGCAATTATAAGTCCCAAGGGCAGAGCTCCGATAAGAGTAATTGCAAAAAGCTTGAGCGTTGCGAGGAAGCCCTTGTTCATGGCGGAGATTACGGTAATAATCTCATCAGCCTTTGAGCCTTTGTTCTTGCCGTTTTGTGCTTCTGCCTGCTTTTCGGCAATTTCCGCCTCACGCTTGGAGTCCTTCTGAATTACAGTAACAAGCGACTTTTCGCTCTTGAAGTTCACCATAAGGCCGAAGGCGGAGGTAAGAGCTTCGTCGGTGACCACAAGCTCACCGTTAACAACATAAGAAGGGTTGTGAAGCTCTGTTTCTTCGCCGTCTGTTATAATAAAGTTGCTGTCGCCGGAAAATTCCGCAGTAATCTCAGACAAGGTCATAACCGCCGTGTCGCCGTCCCAGGAATACTCAGCCTCATACATATCGGCAACCGCTCTTAACGGAATGTATATTATACCGTTGTCAACAGTGACGGAAACGCCGTAGGTCTCGGCAGTGTCAGTTTTTCTGCCGTTTACGGTCAGCTTTATTGCCGTGTCCTGATCTGCCTGAGAAGGCTCAGCGGAAACAGGCGTATCGCCGTATGCCGCAAAAGGCAGCGACATAATTATCATCAGTGCGGCAATAAGTGCAAAAGTAAATCTTTTCATTAGTCAGACTCTAACCTTTCAAATAATCAAATAACCCATTACAGCCAAAATCAGAGGGCAGAAATGTCCTCTGATTCCGCATTATTAATTGTAGTTAAATTAGAATTAATACTGAGCGATAACAGCAGCCTGTACGCCGTATGTTTCAGCCATTTCCATCATTGTGCCCTCAGCATAACATTCTACAAAGAAAGCATTGAGTGCTTCTGCAGCATCAGAGCCCTTTCTGAAGCCAACGCCGTATTCTTCGCTGTTAAGACCGATGGTGTATGTAAGAGAAGCGTAGTCTGTGCCTTCGCCAACCATAGCACCTGCCATGAGGGAGTCAATAACTGCTGCATCTGCATTGCCTGTGGAAACTTCAAGAAGTGCTGTAGCCTGGTCGAGAACTGCTGTTGTGCCAAAGCCGTTAGCAAGTGCTTCTGCTTCGCCTGCTGAGCCTGCTTCTACTGCAAAGAGAAGGTCAGCCATGCTCTGTGTGTCTGCATAGTTTTCAGCAACGTCTGCAGGGAGGATAACAACCTGTGCGTTGTTGCAGTATGCGTTGGAACATTCCATAGCAGCCTTAACTTCTTCTGTGAGTGTCATACCGTTCCAAACAACGTCGATTGTGCCGCTGTTGAGCTCAAGTACCTTGTTATCCCAGTCAATTACCTGGAACTGAACGTCAACACCAAGGTATTCAGCGAAAGCCTTTGCCATATCAGCATCAAAACCGATCCAGTTGCCTGCTTCGTCCTGGTAGTCCATGGGAGCG
Source organism: Eubacteriales bacterium (assembly GCA_045539625.1). Taxonomy (GTDB): domain Bacteria; phylum Bacillota; class Clostridia; order Oscillospirales; family CAG-382; genus UMGS1387. The sequence continues at coordinate 46,237 of JAZQFS010000130.1, forward strand.
AAGTCTGTGATACCTACAACAAGAACGCCTCTGTCCTTGATAGCCTGAAGGTCGCTTGCTGCTTCTGCTTCGGGCTCAGCCTCGGGTTCTGTTTCTGTTTCAACTTCTGTTTCAGCTTCGGGTGTTACGTCGTCTGCTGCGTCTTCAAGGGGTGCTGTACTGTCTGTACAAGCTGTGAAAAGTGCGAAGCACATAAGTGCTGCCAAAATAATTGCTAAAAACTTCTTCATGATAAAAACTCCTTTGATTAAAAATGTTTTAGTAATTTACTTTGCTAAAGTGATAACATTATAACACGGCAAAATACTTTTGTCAATAGGAAAATGAAATAATTTTTGATAAAATATAGGTTGAGCTGCCGCTGTTCCGATGTTTAACAAGAAAAAAGCTCCCGATGCTGTCGGAAGCTGAAAAAACTCTACAATTAATATATACAATATATATACCGAAAAATCAAAGGAGAATGCCGCTGAAAAAGTCTGCAATGGAGCTGTAGGTAATAACAAGCAGAATAGTGAGAACGGCTCCGATGACCGACAGTATAATGCCGGCGGAGGATACGTGTATGAAACGTGATCTGATTCTGCCGAAAACACCTGCGGTGATGCCGAGAACACAAATAATTGCGGTAATGTACCACGCCCACCAGTTGAATATAAAAGAAAAGATTACTGATAATGTGCCGAGTATTAATGAAGCGAATGCCATAATGTACCTCCAAAGATATTAAATCTGTACAATAATATTATAAAACCGACTGTGAAAAAAGTCAATACTTTTGGAATCAAAGAGCAAAAACAGAGTAACTCTATTGAGATTAAAGGGCGAAAAGAGACAGCTTTTTTATATTTTCAACAAAACGGGGGTATGTATAATGGTGAAATTGACAATAATTTGACGAAATGTAAAAATACCCCTTGACAAATGCAAAATCACGTGGTAAAATAAACGCACCCTCAAAAAACGAGGGCGGTAACAATCAAATGCGGGTTTGAAAAAAACTTTGAAAAATTTTGAAAAAGTACTTGACAAACCCAAAATGATGTGTTATACTATCCAAGCTGTCCGCAAGGGGAGCACCACAACCGGAAACGCGAGTCAAAAAACTTTTTTAAGAAAAATAAAAAAAGTACTTGACAAGGAGATAAGGTTGTGATATAATAACAAAGCTGTCCGCGAGAGCGGGAAGCGAACGGACCTTGAAAATTGAACAACGAAAGACGAGAAAACAAAGCCCTTGAA
>JAZQFS010000131.1:0-16354 GCA_045539625.1 Eubacteriales bacterium
GAATTCTCTGTTCCCATATCTGTATTTCAGATTTGCATGTTTATCGAATATCATTAAACTACTCTTCCCTTTAAGGTATCCCATAAAGCTTGACACACTATACTTTGGCGGTATTGATACAAGCAAATGTATATGGTCTGGTCATGCCTCTGCCTCTATTATTTCTACCTCTTTCCACTCACAGAGTTTTCTTATTATTTGACCTATATCGCTTCTTATTTTTCCATATATCACCTGTCTGCGATATTTTGGTGCAAAGACTATGTGGTACTTGCAATTCCATGTTGTATGTGATAAACTATTATTGGTATCTATTTTCATTGATACTACCTCCTATGTTTTATTTTTTGCGGCTGGCTAGACCGCTTCTATTATATCATGGGAGGTTTTTTTATTCAACGGCAAAAGCCTTTTTGGAACCACCAGCTTAGCTGGTGGTTTTCGTTATACAAAAACAAGGAACGGCAATAATTGCCGTCCCCACAAACTATTGTATTATCTGTGCTTTAATCTGTGCCTTTTCTCCCTTGACAAACACTCTTGCAAGACCGTAATGAAGCGGAACTGTCCAAGGCTTGCGGCATACGGATTTTCCAAGCTTAACATAGCCTGAAATACAGTCAAGAAAATCACCGTAGGTTGCCACTCGTATTTTCAGCTCGTTTTTGCCTTCCTTGAATTTACAGTAGAAGCGGAACGGACGTACCGAGAAGTTGTCATCACGGTGCATCCAGGGATTGCCGCCGATTTTTTCACCGTTGAGGAACACCTCACAGTTGCCGTTGATACGTCCTATTTCCACATATTCATAGGTTTCTGCACCTGTTACGAAAGCCGAGAAGGTGTAAGTCTTTGCAGGCTCCTTGTTATACCAGTCAAAGCTTTCCACATTTCTGAAATCGTCCTCGTAGGTATCAACGTGCTCTTCCCTTTCAAGATAGCTGTATCGGTGCTGAATCTTGTTGGGGACTTTATCGGGAACGGTGTACATTCCGAGTTCGGAATTAAAGGTGGTGATGTACTTTGCCTTTTCACAAGGCTTTATCTGCTCGTCTCCCCACCAGTTGGGGTTTCCGTTGCCTACAGCAAAAATACTGCCCGAAACGGCTGTCAGCTCAACCTCATTTTCGGCGTTGGGACAGAAATTTCCGTCCTTGTCAACTGCCTTTATTTCAATAATGCCGATGTCGTCCTCATTCTTTACCTCAAGAACTGTCTGTGCAACAATGGAACAGGGCTTTGAAGGCGTTACAAGCTCAGCTTTTACCTCTTTTCCGTTACGTTCACCTATTGCACAAAGTGTACCCTTTTCAAAAGGCACGTTCCATCTGAGAACATCAAACTTATTTACATTCTGAGTGCTTATTTTGTTGCCGTTAAGGTAAAGAGTTACCTTTTCGCAGTTGGTAAACACGGTAATAAGTGCGTCTTCGCCCTCTTGGAAATCCCAATGAGGTGCGATTTTAAGCACGTCCTCATCTGTCCACCATGCCTTATAATAATAGAACGGCGGCTTTTCCATACCGCAAAGGTCAATTGTGCCGAAGCTTGAGGAGTTGTTTGCGTTATAGAAGGGGTTAGGCTCTCCTCTGTAGTCAAAGCCCGTCCACATAAAAGAGCCAATCAGCCAGTCACGTTCTTCAAAAAATTTTACCCAGCCCTTTGGCGTGCTTCCCCATCTCATTGTTACATCGCCGAAGCAGTCAAGCAGTCCGTTGCCGAAGTCTGCCCTCGCACCGCCTCTGCTTAGTACGTATGATGCCTCCTCAGTTCCCATCATGGGCTGATGCGGATGGTCCTCGTGGTACTTGTCAACCCAGCCGGGCTTTCCGTTTCGTATGTAGTTGATGCCTCTTACCTCGGAAACTGAGTTTGCTCCCTCAAAGTTAGCTCCGTTGTCACCGCCATAGGTTATGGGACGGGTGTTGTCAAGCTTTCTTACAATCCTTTGAGCTTTGTCTGTAAGGCGAGCAGACCATCTGCCGTTTTCAACGCTGAATTCCTCGTTACCCACACACCACATAAATACGCAAGGGTGGTTTCTGTCACGTTCAACAAGGCTTGTAAGCTGACGGACAGCTTCGGGAGAAGTACCGAAGGCACGTGTTTCATCAAGCACAAGCATACCAAGCTCGTCGCAGGCTTTGAGAAGATCGGGGCTCGGTGGATTGTGGGAGCATCTGTAAGCATTTACTCCCATATCCTTAAGACGCTGAATCTTATATCTGTTAAGGTTCTCCGTAAGAGCAATGCCCACACCGCCAAAGTCCTGATGCACACAGGCACCTCTCACCTTTATGGGCTTGCCGTTTAACAGAAGACCTCTGTCGGTGGTGGCTTCAATGCTTCTTATGCCGAATACCACTTTTTCCTGTTCCTCTGCTGCCCTGACGGTAAGTGTATACAGATTTGGAGTGTCCACACTCCAGAGAAGCGGATTCTCAACGGTAATATTTACTTCAACCGTCTTTTCCTCGTAAGGCGAAACAACAATCTGCGAGTTTGCTTTTGCAACAGCCTTTCCGTCTTTGTCGCTGACGGTGAACTCAACATTTCTTGCCACATCTTCCGCTGTATCGTTTACCAAAACAGCCGTGATATTAACCTTACCCTCGGTGTTGTCTGCCTTAACTATCGTCATATTGTGCTTGAAGAAGCAAGGCTCGCCGATGTGAAGGTATACGTTTCTGTAAATTCCCGCACCTTCGTAAAACCAGCCCTCTGGCTGTTCGCTGTCCACTCTTACGGCAACCGAGTTTGTGCCTGTTACAAGATGGTCTGTGATTTCCAAAAAGCACTCGGTATATCCGCTGAAATGGTTGTCAAGATACACGCCGTTAACCCAAAAGGAAGCATTGCGGAACACGCCTTCAAATTCAAGGAAAACACGTTTGCCTGCTCTTGTTGCCTCATCAATTTCAAATTCTTTTCTGTACCAGCCGATGTTGTATATTTTTTCATCATCGGAATGAGTTTCTGTTGCAAAACGGTGGTGACGTGTGTTTGGTCTTGCTCCTGCAAAGGTGTTGGCAAGTTTGCTTTTGGGCAAGGATACCGCCCAGTCATGCGGAAGGTCAATCTTTTCCCAATTGCTGTTTTTATAAAACTGTGCCGCCGCACCCTTGGCTCCTGTATATTTCAAAAGCCCGTAGGTATTGTAATCATCAAGGTCATTTTCAAGGATAAAAGTCCAGCCCTTGTTAAAGTTTATCTTTTTCATAATGTCCTCCTTTTGCGAGTGTACTGTAATTATAGCACAGTGAAATCAGGTTGTCAATGTTTGTAAGGCGAAAAAAACGGCTGTTGTACAATAAAATACAACAGCCTGGATTTTTATTCTGTCAGCAATAAAAACGCCGTGTTTTTCGGAAGTGTGACCTTTATTCCGCCCTCGCAGATTTCCGCTTTGCCGTAGGAGCAATGAGACGGATAAAGAATTTTCACCTCTTTTGAATTTTCAAAAGGAATAAACCTTTCGTCATCCTCTCCGTCAAGGTGCCATACACAAAGATAATTTTTGTCAGGACACCTGTAGGCAGTGCAAAGATACTTGTCGCCGTATTGTGTAAGACCGAGAGGATAGAAAGGAAGTGCCTTTGATACCTCTTCTCTTAACGTCTTATAAAGTGCTATGGCTTCCTTTACACGCTCACGGCTTTTTTCATCCATAAGGTGAAGCCTGCCCGCCATATAAGGTCTTAACATAAGTGTGTTAACCATTGCCGTGATAACGTCATTTTCGTTGTCACCGGGAAGAGGAAAGCTCCACATTCCGCACTGCTCGGGAAGCATCGATGTAGGGCAAAGGGAAGCAAGATAGGGATTGATTTCCTTATGCTCCTGATCGGATACCGATTGCAGATGACCTGTTGAAAGTGTTGCGTAGTCCGTTCTCAGTCCGCCGCTTGAGCAGCTTTCGACAATGAGGTGAGGATACTTTTTACGTATATCCTCCTTCCATTTCACAAGTGCTCTGCAGTGACCTAAAAGGCCGTCACCGAAGGAGTCTGCATCAAGCTCTGTACCCATACCGGGGTCAATGTTGTGGTCAAATTTTATATAGCTTACACCGTATTCATTTACTACTCTGTCAACAACACTTGTCACATAGTCATAAACGTGCCTGTTTCTGAAATCAAAGTGGTATCTGCCGCGATTAACGATTCTTTTGCCGTGACGCATAATAAAGCACTCGTCCTCAAAATCGGAAAGTATGGGACAGTTTACGCCCATAACCTCAATTTCAAGCCATAAACCGAATTTCAGACCTTTGCTTGCGGCATAGTCGGAAAGTGCCTTTATTCCGTCGGGAAAACGAGTTCTGTTTTCCTTCCATTCGCCTACCGTACCCCACCAGCTCTCGGCGGGCTTTGCGTACCAGCCTGCGTCCATCATATAGTATTCGCAGCCAAGGGACGAAGCAAGGTCAATAAGCTCACGTACCTTTTTGTCGTCGGGATCTGCCATAAGACAGTTCATATAATCATTGAAAATAACGGGGTTGTTTCCGTCAGCTCCTCTGTCGGCAATAATATGACGGCGGTATTTTGTAAGCTCACCCAAAGCCTCGTTGAAATCACAGCCAAAGGTAATTCCGCCTGTAACACTTACAAACTTTTCGCCCTTTTTCAGCTCCTTATACCAAAAGCTGTCGCTTTCGTTGGGACCTGTTGCCGTAAGGTAGGCGTTTCCTTCTCTTGAAGGGATAATCTCCCAACTCCATGAGCCGTTACTTTCAAGCTGCCATATTGCACTTTGCTTTGCATCGGCATCCTCAAAGCCGCCCATAGGCAGATATTCCTTGCTTGACCAATGTCCCGTATTGGAAATGCCAAACCTTTTCACGGTGCTGCAGGCAAGAGTTTCAATACCAAGTTCATTTAGGCTTCTCTTCTTCCAGTTTGCCTCCTGACACCACTTGTTATAAGGTATATATATACTTATGTTGTCATTTTTACTGTCGGCAACCGTGCTGAAAAGGCACAGCGAAAGAGTTGAAACATATTCAAGTCCCACTTTTTCGTCAGAGATATTTTCAACCTCACAAAAGCTTCTTACACCGCACACATCTTTGTACATCTGAAAATGCACCGTTACCGCCATTCTTTCATCGGAAATGACAATTTCAACCTTCTGACCGAGACTGTTTTCATAAACCCTGTGAGTCTTGTACTTCAAGGTATATTCACCCGAAGAGCCTGTGTGAACAGAACCCACCTGTCCCCAATTAAGGTTGCCTGTCTCGTGTATTCTGCAAACAGGACAGCGGGCAAGTTCAAAGGTGGCAGCATTTTCTGCTCCAAGCTTGTTTACCAGCACAAAGCCGTTATCATCTACTTCAAATATAAAGTGTGTTTTCCCATAAGAACAATTACAAAGCATATCTTGTTTTCCTTTCGGTTTTTAGTTTCTGCCTGTAAACACCTTCATAGCTGCCATTACGTCTTCCTTAACGGCTCTTACCGCTTCAACCTCAATATCATGGTAATATGTTCTGTCTGCCATGGCATTTACTGCATTTGCAGCAGCCTTTGCCATATATGTGTAGTAGTTGATTTTTCTGATACCCAGCTCTATAACCTTTCTGTAGTCCTCATGGCTTACACCGCTTCCGCCGTGCATTACAAGGGGAAGGTCAACAAGGCTCTTGATTTTACTGAGTCTGTCAAAATCAAGCTTAGGCTGCTTCAAATATACGCCGTGAGCCGTTCCGAAAGCACAGGCAAGAGCGTCAATACCTGTTTCGTCAACAAACTTCTTTGCCATAACGGGATCTGTGTAGATGCTTTCGTCTGAAAGTCCCGCCTCACCTGATTCTCTTGCACCCATTGAGCCGATTTCAGCTTCAACGGAAGCTCCGTAGCGAGCTGCCATTTCAACGGTAACGGAGGTATTTGCAAAGTTTAACTCTGTATCAAGCTCACTTCCGTCGTACATAACTGAGGTAAAACCAAGGTCAAGTCCTCTTTTGATGTAGTCAAGGTCTGTACCGTGGTCAAGGTGAACACAAACAGGTACTCTTGCTTTATCAGCCATAAACAGCATAATGGGAGCCATTTCGTCCATTTTGCAAAGTCCCATTTCTTCGTGTACCTGTGCGTGCATAAGAATAACGGGCTCGTTTAATTCTTCAGCCGCTCCCAGCACACCTCTGATGTATGTGGAGTTTGTGCCGTTGAATGCACCTACTGCAATTTTTCTTGCTTCTGCAATTTTTTCAATTTCCTTAAGTGTAACTAACATTTATTTTTCCTCCGTAAATGTGAATTTTATAATATGTGTTTTTGTTTCATTGGGAGCTAAAAACTCTAAGAGTCCCTGCTTTCTCATAACATCTCTGCCGTCGGGGTGGCAGTTGCCCGGCTCAAGTCCCATAACATAGTCGTATTCGCCCATCATCTTCCACTGAGTAAAGAAAGGAAGCTGTTTTGTATCAAAGCTCATGGTCAACTTTTTACCGATGTCGGGATTTTTTATAGAAACCTCTGCAACACCTGAAAGCTTGTGATAGTAGCACATTTCCTCATAGCCCGCCGTAGGCTTCTGAGCCTTTAAGCAGTTATCAAGGTCACTTGCCGCATGATTGTTTCTGGGAGTGGTTTTCTCGGAGGGTATTTCAATTACCGAGTTTTCCGACAATAGAGGATAACCCATATTGCAATGATACAGCACCTCCAGCGGAGTGCTTTCCGAGCCGATGTTTGTGATTTTGTCGGTAAGTGTCACGGTATTTTCGGACAAATCCACACAGTACTGTCTTTCAAGCAACAGCTTTCTTGCAAAAAGATAAGCATCTCTTACTGCCGCTTCAATATAAAGCTTGCCGTCCTTTTCGCAGTACATATATTTTTCGCAAGGTGTATTTGAAATAGTGCCGTGTAAAGGAAGCTCCTCGCCCTCGTCATTGCAAGGACTGCCAACCGCCCACAGTCCGCAGGTTGTCATAAAACCTGCGGTGAAGGACTTTAAGAAGCCTGCACCAATGCCGTCATAATAAGACGGATGCACATATCCGCATGGCGCAAAGTAACCGAAGTTGTCGCCTTTGAAGGTAACTCTTGAAAGGTCGGCACATCTGTCAAGGCTTATCTGAAGCTCAAGACCTTTGCCGTTTCTCACCTGCAGGAATCTCATACCGTCGCCTTTTCCGCCTGACAGTCTGTATTCTTCTACGCCGTAAAGCTGATTTTCGTGACCTATATAGGTGTTTCTCATATCATTGCCTCCCTGACAGGGGTAAGAGCCGTATAAAGCTGTCTGTAGGCATTATAGAGCTTTGCGTATTTCTTTGCCATTTCGGGATTTGGCGAGAACACCTTGTCCTCCTTGACAAACACGCTCTTGGCTTCTTCAAGGTCCTTATAAAGACCTATTGCCGTACCTGCCAGCATACAAATTCCGCAAGCACCTGCTTCTTTAGCCTTAAGCGTACATATTGGACGGTTTAATATATCCGCCTTTATCTGAAGCCACACACCGCTTGCCGCTCCGCCTCCCGTTGCATAAAGCTTTTGGGGAACGATGCCCGCTTTTTCAAGTCCTTCAAGGTTTACAAGCATATCGTAGGTTACGCCTTCCATAATAGCCTTGTATATATCAATGTTATTATGCTCCAAAGTAAGACCGATAAATGCCGCCTTTGAGTGAATGTCCATATAAGGATTACCTGAGCCTGCAAAGTGAGGCATTACAAGTATTCCCGAAGGCTCTTCCTTAACAAGACTGTCAAGCACCTTGTAGGATTTTTCTGCCGAAATGTTGTCTCTGAACCACTTAACGGCAGCGCCTCCCGTGTATGACACCGCATAGCACACATAAGTACCGTCAACTGCATAGGGAACGACGGAATATCTGTCCTCGTATATTTCTTTGCTTTCGGGAACACTGTCAAATACGGGGGTAATGCACTCAACCGTACCTGTTCCGTCAACAGCATTTCCCGATTTAAGAATACCGCAGCCCAGAGCCGCCGCAATCTGGTCCTGACAGCCGCAGACTATTTTGATGCCGCCCTCAATACCAAGCTCACGGCATACGCTTTCCTTTATTTCACCCGCAACCGTACCTGCCTTGACGGGAGTGGAAAGAATACTCTTGTCAATTCCTGCCATATCAAGAATTTCATCGCACCAGCACTTGTTTCTTATGTCAAAGCACTGGCTTCTTGAGGCAAGCGAATAGTCGATAACGGCATTTCCCGTAAGGCAGTAGCAAATAAAGTCGGTTATCTGCAAAACGTGCTTTACCTTTGAGAAAATTTCCGTCTCGTGCTTTTTCAGCCACAGCATTTTTGCAAGACCGTACATACTGTGTACCTTAACGCCTGTAATGTATGTAAGCTTATCCTCGCCGAACTTTTGGGCAAATTCCTTTACTTCTTCATCGCCTCTGTGGTCGGTGTAAAGCAGACCGGGGTATAGAATGTTGTCGTTTTCGTCAAGCATTGCAAAGGTTTCTCCGAAGCTTGCAACGCCCACCGCCGACAGCTTATATTCCTTCGCTGCCTCCTTCAGCACGTTTTTCACACTCTGAAGAATAAGGGCACAGTCTATCTCATGTCCGCTTGAATCTCGCTTTGAGGGATACTCGCAGTAGTGGTTACAAATATAGTTGCCTTTTTCATCGTATACGCTGATTTTACAGCCTGTTGTACCGATGTCAAGTCCGCCGAGGTAAATCATGGTATCGCTCCTTTAAATGAAATGAAATTATAAATCCATCACGTCGTAGCCAAGGTAATAAACAAAGGCTTCACGTAAAATCTTCGCCATATGTCCGACACCGATTGTGGTATGGTGTCTGAAGCCTTCACGTCCAAGCTTTATAAGCTTTCTCTGAAGGTCATCAATTTTTGCAACTCCTCCGCAGCCGAAAAATTCAGGCTCGATTTCTTCGCCTGTAAATCTACCTTCATCAACATAGAATGTGAGCTTTCCGCTTTCGGTTTTGCAGTTGGAGTAAGTCATGTCAAAGGCGGCAATTCTGCCTTCGTTTGCACCCCATCCACAGCCAGGACAGCCTTTTGCAAACATTTTGTGGTCGGTAACTTTTCCTTTACCTGTCATAAGGGACTGCGCCGTTGAGCCGCAGTGGAAAAGTATAACCTTATCGGGGTCGTCGCCGTAATTGTTGTTCCAGTCAAGGCAGGCAGTGCTCTTGCCTGAAGCAAGCTGCATTGAGTACATATTTATTGCAGAGCAAAGGTCGATTTCGCAGGAAACCACAATGCCCTTATCGTTGAAATAGGACAAAAGTACGCAGGGTGCAACGCCGAGAATTGTCTGCATTTCTTCCCAGCATCTGAGGGTTACGCAGTCAAGTCTGTATTCTTGGATGTAGTCATAGACAACTGCCGCAACCTTTGCAAGAGTTGTGAGCTTATCTTTGGGAACACAGGAAAAATCGGTGTATTCTTCAAGGTCAGCTCTTATTTCAAGCATCTTTTTATCGTCGTCCTTATACTGTCCCACTCTGTAGAAAAGCTCAGACAGGTCAAAGGTCTCGCAGGTGATGCCGTATTTTTCAAGTGTGATTTCGTCATATCTTACGGTTTTGAACTTGCTTGTTCTTGCACCGAGAACTCCTATATTTATTCTTCTCATGCCGTTGACAACTCTGCAGATAGCAGCAAAATCGTGAAGATTATCGGCAAATTCCTTGCTGAGAGGGTGTACAACATGAGGCTCAAGCACCGTAAACTGAATACCGTACTGATGGAATACGTCCTCGATTGAAAATTTTCCGCAATAGGAGTCACGCCTGTGTTCAAAGTCCATTTTGCCTATTTCGTCGGGATAAGCCTGAATGAAAATGGGCTTTCCTGCATCTCTGAGAGCTGCAACAGCACCGTTTTCGTCGCTGAAGTTTGGAAGTGACATAATAACGCCGTCGTATTCGCCCTCGTGGCTCTTTAACCATTCGGCATACTTCCATCCTTCCTGTCTTGTTTCAACAGCTCCATAGCGTGTCATATCTGCAGGAGCAATTATGTAGTCGTAGCCTGCATCGGTTACGGCTTTAACCAGTTCTTCCCGTGCCGTTCCTATAAGACTTTCGGGGAAAAATCCTCTGTTTCCGAAATAAAGTGCAAATGTCTGCTTTTTCATTGTAAATCCTCCCTTTACAAATGTTATTTTACACTTGCATTTTAACACATTAAGTGGTAAAATAATAGGCAAAACAGTACAAAAAACAGTAATTTTGTCCGAAAGGGTGGATTTTTTTGCCGTTAAGCTACAGAGAAAACCAGCTTCGTGAGCTAATGGAGGATTTTTACATACTTACAGGAATGAGACTTGCACTTTTCGATGAAAACTTCAACCAGCTTATAAAATACCGTTCGGAGGTGGAAAACTTCTGCGACTGTATGAGAAAAAACAAGTTCTTTGACGAAAAGTGCCGTCAGAGCGATGCCTGCTGTTTTGATGTCTGTCAAAAAACAAAAGGACTTTACATTTCAAAGTGTCATGCAGGACTTTGCGAGGCAACGGCGCCTCTTTATGAGAACGGCAGAATCATAGGTTATATGATGTTCGGTCAGGTTGCCGACAGCAAGGAGAAAAGCGATGTTTACAACAGGCTGTGCTGCATTGCCGAAGAATACGGTACTCTTAACGGCGAAATTTGCGAGCACATCGGCAAAATCAGAAGCAAAAGCACACGCCAGTTTAAAGCGGCGGCGAACATACTGGATGCCTGTTCAAAGTACGTTCTTGTAAAAGAGCTTGTCCGTCCGTCGGGTGAAGCACTTATAAAGGAAATTGAAAAGTACATCCGTGACAACCTTCAGAACGATTTAAACATACGTGACATATGCCTTACCTTTTCTGTCAGCCGCACAACGCTTTACAGTATTATGTCAGGCTGTCACAGTGAAGGAATTGCTGCCTTTATCAAGAGCTGCCGTCTTGACAAGGCAAGGCAGTTTATTCTCACATCTGATTTATCGATAAATGAAATATGCGAAAAAACCGGCTTTAGCGATTACAATTATTTTCTTAAGGTATTTAAAAGACACTTTGGTATATCACCAAAAAATCTTCGCCGTCAAAAAAATATATAGCTTTTACAAACCGAGTGCCTCGTAAGTAAGATCTCTTATAGTTCCGTGTCCCAATATATACATAGGTCCACAGCCAAGGGTGTTCTGCGCATAGTAAATACCAACCTGATTTTCAGGATCAATCAAAAGATAGGCACACGCCGCTCCGTCCCATCCGAATTCGCCAACGGGACTTTTTGCGTTCATGGCTTCTCTGTCAACAAGTGTTCTTACGCCGAGACCGTAGCTGTAGCCGATGGTGCGTCTTGTGAAGGTGCGTTCAAGATTCTTGGGCAGATGATTCTGTCTCATAAGGTCAATTGTTTCTCTTTCAAGAAGCTTGTAGCCGTCCTTTGACGTTCCGCCAAGGCTCATTGCACTTAAAAATTTAAGATAGTCATCGGTGCAGCAAATCATGCCTGCTCCGCCGCTGTCGTGCTTTGGCGAGAGAATGTAAGGGCAGGCAAGGTCACGTCTGTCGCTTGCTTTTCTGTCGCCATTGTATAGATACTGTGTTGCAAAGCTGTCATAAGGACAGTCTTCGGGATGGAAGAATGACTTGTTCATGCCAAGAGGCTCGAAGATGTTCTTTTTCTGATACTCGGAAAATCTCATTCCCGTTATTTTTTCAACAACACCTGCAAGTACATCGTGGCAAAGGCTGTACTGGTATGCTGTGCCGGGTTCAAAACAGAGAGGAAATTCCGAGAGAGCCACCGCCAAATCATATGAGGTGAAGTTGGGATTTTTTTCACGGAGTGCTTTTATCTGAGCACCTCCAAGGTCATAGTTGAAGCCTGCTGTCATAGTAAAAAGATTTTTCACCGTCATAACATTTTTTGCAGGGACAACGCCGTCCGATGTATTCACCTTTATGTTTTTATATTCGGGAATGTAGTCGCTGACAGGTGCATCAAGGTCAAGAAGTCCTCTTTCAACAAGTCTAAGTGCTCCTGTGCAGGTAATAGGCTTTGATGCGGAAAAAATATAGTACATTTCGCTTCCGTCAATCTTTTTGCCTGTAATGTCATCGCTTACGCCGAAGCCTTTTCTGTAAACGGTTTCGCCTTTGTATACAACACCTACATCGCAACCGTGAAGTCCGTAATACCAAAGGTGTTCCTCCAAAAATTTATCAAGTCTTGAAAAGTCCATTTTTCTTCTCCTTATTCAATCACGGTGTACTGAAACATTTCGCCGTGTATTTTTGTTCCTATGTCAATATTTCAAGGCAAAAGAGCAAGGGCAATAAAAATTTCCTCGCCGCTTTCAATATCCTTAAGATAGGCGTATTCTCCTTCAATTTTCCATACCGTGTAATCTTTAGGCTCCATAATAAAACCCGCCTTTCCATTTGCAATAACATTATACACCCAAACCGCCGCTATTTCAAGATGTTTTTACACTTATAAATAAAAAAATCCCCGGCATTTTTCAGCCGAGGACATACTGTTGTACAATAATTATTTCTTTGAGGTTACCTTCTTGATAACGAAAAGTGTTGCAACAGTAACAACTGCAGCAAATGCAAGAGAAATGTACACGTTCTGTACAAAGCCCGCTACAAGGTAAGAAACAAAGGAGATTGCAGCAACTGTAATTGCGTAGGGGAGCTGAGTGGATACGTGATTTACGTGGTCACACTGAGCACCTGCAGAGGACATGATTGTTGTGTCGGAAATAGGTGAGCAGTGGTCGCCGCAAACAGCACCTGCAAGACAAGCGGACATACCCATAATGCCAAGCTCGCTTCCGATGGGGAAGATTGCTGTAACGATAGGAATAAGAATACCGAATGTTCCCCAGCTTGTACCTGTGGAGAATGCGATGAAGCATGCTACAAGGAAGATAATAGCAGGAAGGAAGGTCTGAAGGCTGCTTGCACCTGCAAGAGCGTTCTGTACAAATGTATCGGATTCAAGAAGACCTGTCATATTCTTAAGTGAGGTTGCCATTGTAAGAATAAGGATAGCGGGAACCATTGCGATAAAGCCCTTGGGAATACATTCCATAGCTTCCTTGAAGGAAATAAGACGGCGTGCAACAAAGTAAATTACAACAAAGATAAGTGTAACAAGACCGCCAAGAGGAAGACCTACTGTTGCATCTGTGTTACCGAAAGCACCAACAAAGCTGCCCTTGTTTTCCGTGCCGTCCCAGATATCAACGCCGTAGAAGCCGCCAACATAGAGAAGAGCAAGAACACAGATAATGATAAGTACAATAACAGGGATAACAAGGTCGAATACCTTGCCCTTGCTTGTAGAAGGTTCTTCTGTGTCCTGAACCTTTTCGTTTCTTGATGTGAACAGGTCGCCGTTCATTGCATTTGCTTCGTGAAGCTTCATTGGACCGTAATCAAACTTCATAAGTGTAAGACCAATGATGAATACAAATGTCATCAAAGAATAGAAGTTGTAAGGAATAGCCTGTACAAACATACCGATACCGCTTACGCCTTCGGGAGCGTATTCGGAAACAGCTGCAGCCCATGAAGAAATGGGAGCTATCATACAGATAGGAGCTGCTGTTGCGTCAATAAGATAAGCAAGCTTTGATCTTGAAATCTTAGCCTGGTCTGTAACGGGACGCATAACCGCACCTACTGTAAGACAGTTGAAGTAGTCGTCGATAAAGATAAGTACGCCGAGAGCAAATGTAGCAAGAGAAGCACCGACCTTTGTCTTTACGTGCTTTGATGCCCATTCACCGAATGCCTTAGAGCCGCCTGCCTTGTTAAGCAGTGCAACGATAGCTCCGAGGAAAACAAGGAAAATGAAAACGCCTGCTGTTCCTGAAACTGCTTCGATAAGACCGTTCTGTACAACGGAGTCAACAGTTTTAACAACATTGAAGTTTGTAGCGAGAAGACCGCCTGCAAGAATACCTACGAAAAGTGAAGAATACACTTCCTTGGTAATAAGTGCAAGACCGATAGCCACAACGGGCGGGAAAAGTGACCATAATGTGCCTACGGGATTGTTGATGTCGCCTGTGATAAAGCAAGCAACCGCAAACGCAACAACCACAGCAATTATGATAAGGTTGGAAATAAGTTTCTTTGCCTTCATAAGGTTTAAACCTCCAAAAAAATAAAATATAAAATAAAAAGACTGCAGTAAAGCCTTACTACAGTCAATTATTTCCAAAAAAATCAAATGACCTATAATAGCGCTCCACATAATGTGACAGAGATAAGGATATTCTCACATATCTCCGGCAAAGCCCCCTTCGGAAGAAGCTCCACCTCGGCATCCTCACCTCCCCTGCATCTTTAGCCTTCCGAAAGCAGCTGCAAAGATAATTGACAGACGCACCTCTATTTGGTATTCCTTAATAAATATTATACTATTCGGCAAGATTCGTCAAGATATATGTGCTATTTTTCACATCAAGTTAACAATTAATAGCTCACTTTATAATTCTCGCCGTGAATTCCGCCGTAAACACCCTTATCGGTAAGCTCTTTATTTTCGTCATGACAAATAAGCCACTTGTTTTTAGCCCAGATAAGTCTGTCGCCTTTTATCTCAACAGGCTTTGTGTTGGTATCCTTGGGAAGTCCCACAACGCTTGAAAAGCCGCTGTCCGACACCTGACAGGGACAATAGTGAAGACTTGTTGCATAAACCTCAACAACATCTCCTTCTTCAAGATAAAACGCCTCAACCTTAGATGAATCGTACTCAAAGCCGTCCATATCCTGTTCCATACCCAGAATAAGCACAAGAGGGGTTACCGCAACGTTGATTTCGCTGCTCTTGTGGTATTCAAGTGCGTTCATTGTATCGTTATAGCCATGGCAGATACCTATATGAGAGGGCAGTCCGCCGAAGGTTTCGTCCATAATTCTCTGTGAGCAGCCAAGGATTTCAAGTGCGGGGACACTTGCTATGTACTGAGAGCCGCTTTCGGGATACTGCATTTTTTTGCAGGCAGCAACGATTTCCGATGCGTCCATGTCAATTACTCTGCCGTATTTTTTGAAAGCCTCGTCCTTGATGCTGTAAAATTTAAGAGTGGGATTCTTTGTTTTCAAGTTATTAAGCATTGTTTTTCTCCTTAATATCAAAAGTTTCGTATGTATTTTCATTATACACTTATTTTTTGTCTTTGCAATAGAAATTTGAACTTTTTCGTAAAGAAAGTTGACTTTACTCTCCTTTTTTGCTATAATCTGCTTTAGAAAAGGAGGAAATGCAAATGGCTGTACCTTCTAAAGAAATACGCCGTGAAAACGCCCATCTTTTGCGGCAGTTATCCTTGTATCTCAACCTGATGAGCGATGCAATTGACGGCAAAATGGTGGACGAAATAAGCGGCTGTGACGACAAAGCAATGCGTGAATACGCTTATGCCGCACTTCTCGCCACCTACTGCGGTTATGATTTCAATGACAATCCCAAGCACAAAAAAATATTCAAGGAACGCTTTACCCGTATGATTTTCATGCAGGACGAAAATGAGTTTCTGCAAGACGAATATTACAAAAATATACAGTTTCCCGAAGTGACAAACGAAAGCTGGCAGTTTAAAACCATGTCCTTCAAGCCCTATGAAGCTTTTCTTGCAGATGAGTCGGTGCTTGATGCTGACGGACGACTGCTTCCGAGAATCGGCTTTTTTGAAAAGGAGTTTTTCTACCCCGCAGTGCTTCAGGACGGCAGAGAGTGGATGACGGTAACCCCTCACGAAATAAGAACCACAAAGCCCGCCGTAAAAGCAAGTGAAGGTAATGTTCTGACCTACGGCTTGGGGCTGGGTTATTTTCCCTATATGGCGTCATTAAAAGAAAATGTAACAAGCGTAACAATCGTGGAAAAGGACGAGAGAGTAATCAGTCTTTTTGAAAAATATCTTTTACCCCAATATCCCTTCAAGGACAAAATCAAGGTAATATGCGATGATGCCTTCAGATTTGCAAAGGAAGAAACGTCAAAGGTTTTCTACGACTTTATATTTGCCGACACCTGGCACGATCCTTCCGACGGCATTGAAATGTACGAAAAATTCAAGGCTTGCGAGAAGTATAGCCCCCTCAGCAAGTATATGTACTGGATTGAGTACACGCTGAAATACTATATGTCACTTGACAAAGACAGCATAGAGGATACTGCAGGCATACTTTATGATGAGGATTGAACGGATTTTTCCTCAAAATGTAAAAATCGTACACTATTGTTTTGTTTTCCTTGACTTTTAAAACTACCAAAGTTAAAATAATCGTAACCTAATGCAAAGGAGAATTGTTATGAGTTTAGGACAGAAATATCCCTGCGAAGCAAATTTTTACACCGATAAAGAAACAGGTGC
>JAZQFS010000132.1:0-5346 GCA_045539625.1 Eubacteriales bacterium
TAAATTCACCTTTCCTGCGCTTTATGAAGCATAAGGAATTTCGCCGTCTGCGGACGGCGACCAAGGCTCTGCCTTTGGAAACCGCAAGCCTTTGAAAAGGCTTGACCTAAACTTTCACAATGGTTTTGCGACAAGCTCAAAGGATGCCGTCAGGCATCCTTTTCCATTTCATTATTCACGTAAATCGGACTTGTCCAGGCAAGCCTTCCGTCACTCAGCTCCACTCTCAGATAGTATGAGTCGGTGTCGTTTTCAGCCTTGTAGTCAAAAAATAACTGCTCAGGTCTTTTGATAATCATATAATCACGGCAGTTTTTGACAACCGTAACCTTCTTTACCTTTTTGTCGCTGTCTATTTTGAAATAAACGCTTCTGTCGCCGTCGCAATTAAATTCCTCGCCCATATAGTGACCGTTGATGCGAAAATCAATGTAAATACGTTCAGGTCCCATAAAGCCGTAGCATCTTCTTGCTTTGAGTGCATCGAAAATTCCTTCAAGGGTGTTTTCCTTTGCAAGTACAGCCGTCATACCGGGATACTGTGAAAATCCGCCCCATTCTTCGATACGAAGTCCGTTTTTACAGTAGTGGTCGTCCGAGGCTGCAATAACACCCGGCTTTGCACCCATTTTCAGCGCATCCTGAAAGAATCCGCCCTCACACATTATATCCCTTTCGTTCCAGGGATTGTCGAAGAACTCAGTGCAGTCGCCCCTTGAATACATTTCAAAAAGGGGAGGAAGCAACTCTTTGTCGATGGAGTAAAAGTCCGCACCTGCTTCAAGATGGTAGGTGTCGTGAGGAGCAAAGAGAATATCGTCTCTTTTCAGCATATCCTCAAGCTCTTTTCTCGTAAGCTCGCCGTTTATGCTGTGGGGAAGTATTTCTCCCTCATGGCTGTCATAGTACACTACCATATTGTTGTACCATGGGTAGGAATCACGCTCATAGGCAAGAATTGTGGTAAATTTGTGCGGCTCGTAAAACTGCTTCACCTTGCTTTTAATGATTTCCCAGCTTTCGCCGAAAAGCTCCCTTTTTCCGATACCGCCGTGATCGTGATCGGAAAGAGCGGCAAAATCAAGCTTTGCATTGTCACGGAGGTTGAGAAAATAATCGTCTATGTCGGGTATGCCGTCGGAAAGATTGGTATGACCGTGAAGCTCGCCGAAATAGATGTTGTATTCACTTTTTTGGGGGTAAAATTCTTTTTCTGAGGCAAAGACCGCATTTCTCAGTGCCTGTCTGTCTTCACACGGACCGCTGTATACTTTGTCGGTAAATGAGCGGCATCTGCCGGGAGTATCGTAACGCCTTGCAGACTTTCTTTCAATATTCTTCATAATCAGTTAAAGGTCTTGAGGTATGCAATACTTGTCTTTGTTATTTCAGCAAAGTCCTTGCCGCCGTAGTTGCCTTCAAGAGAAATGTTCTTTTCCTTGTAGTCAGCCTTCTTGAGCGCATCAAAGAAGCTCTGATAATCTTCGCCGTCACCGGGCATTGGAACATGTCTTTCGTGGAGAGGGCTTGCGATGTGTACGTGAGTAATCTTGCCCTTGTAGGAAGCAATTTCCTCAAATGTGTCGCCGCCCAGCATTGCGTGGTAGTAGTCAACCAAAAGTGTAAGGTTGGGGTGGTTTATCTTTCTGATGGTTTCCATTGTCTCACGGCAGGTTACGAAGATGTTGCACTCTTCTTTTCTCAGCTCTTCAATGGAAAGGTACGAATCATACTTTGCAAAAATGGGAAGAAGCTTGTCAACAAATAAGCTTTCAAGCTGTTCTCTTGCCTTTTCTTCGGGAAAGCCTTCGGGAACACTTCTCGCCTTGCCGCTTCCGATAACAAAGTTGCGTGTGCCGTACTGAACGGCTCTTTCAAGAGTTTTTTCTACAAACTCTGCAATAACCTCATGGTTTGTGTTGTCGCCCGTCATACGAAAGTCGCCAACAAGCAGACCGTTCATTGACACAACGGGAAGACCAAGCTCCTTTACAAAAGCAAGGCTTTCCTTGAACTGCTCATCGGTAGCTTTGCCGAGAGCAGAAAAGCTGAATTCAAAAAAGTCGGCTCCTGCCTCTTTAAGGGCAGTCATTTTCTTATAATCGTTAAAGGGTGCACAAACACCTATGTTCCACATATGTAACAGCCTCCTGTCATTTTTCCTTCATTATATCATCAAAGAAGGTATTTTACAATACAAAATCGTTCACTTTTTTGTCGGCTTTTGCCTTAAAAATGTAAAAATAAAACAATTATTATTTTTTAAGGGTGTAGTTCATATAAGCAGGTGCCGTATAGGAATGAGTTCTGTTCTGAATAAAGTTGAGAGTTGCGGGACAGTTAAGGCTGTTGTATATTGCCATGATGGAGGAGGGAGGACAGGTATAGTCACCAAGACCTGCACTTATTTCGGTTTTGCACTTTACATACTTTGCGGCAATTGTTGTGTCAAAGTAACGAAGTCCGTCAGCAGGATCAGGATACCAGCCGTTCTGAAGTCCGCTTACCTTGTTGCCGTAGAGATTGCCGAACCACGGAACAGCCATATAACAGTAAACAGCCTTGCCTGCGTGGGCTGCCATATTGCACGCCTGAAATCCGCCCTGACTGCCGCCTGAAAATTCTACGTTGCTGCCGTCAAACATGGGAAGGCTTACGGCATAGTTGTAAACCTGCATATTTCTTATATACATTTTCCACCAATAGCTTGTTTCGGGCTTTTGGTTTTCATCGTTTTTCCAGCCGTAATTACTGTATTTTGTTTTCTTGAGGTTTTCGTAGTCGCTTGGCAGAAGGTCGTTGGGAATATCGTGGGCGTTCATTGAAATTGTAATATATCCGTCGTTGTAAGCGGGATTTGCACGGGAAACGCCGTAGCCCATAAAGCTCATTTTAAGCTTTAATGAGCCGGGGGCGGCATCCTTGGGGTATGTGATAATAAAGGAAGCATAGTCGCCCGCACCTTCTGCCGTTTCAAGACGCATATCCTTTGCAACAAAGCCGCTCTTTGTTGAAATGTCCTTTTCGTAAAAGACCTTGTTTTCAAGGGCAAAGGCTGTCTTTTTCAGACCTTCCCAGAATTCAAGGTAATCGTCAGGCTCCGACGTGTCGCTCTTTATTTTGTCCACATTGACGCCTGCACCCCCTTCAAAGGGCTGAAATGAACTCAATGCACGCTTGTTTTCATCGCAGACTTTTGCTATAACCCTGACAAAACCGTCCTTTTCACATTTGGTATTAATATAAACGTATCCGTCATCGTCAGGCTCAAGATAACCGCTTGAGGTTTTGCCGTCATCGCCCACACAGGTGTAATAAACATAAGGAACCTTTACGGTATCAACACCGTTTTTCACTATAAGCTTGAAGGTCATTGTTTCACCTGGAGTGTATTCCAGCGGATTCTTGGTGGTCGAGCCGTAAAAATATGCGTTCTTGGCTTCTTCAACGGAAATGACTCTTTCAGGCAAATTTTCTAAGGGAACTACCGTAATATTATCCACATAAAAGTCAATAGCAACAAGATGGTCAATTCCTTGTACCTGAACGGGACTTGCGTAAATACCGAATCTGCTGCTTACGTCTGTTTCGGCGTCCTCGGGAACGGTGTACATAAGGGAAACTCTCTGCCATACGCCCATGGAGGTGAAGTTTGCACCGCCCACACCGTGGTCTTTTCTTGATGTCTGTCCCTTTTCGGCAAAGCTGAAGCAGGTGCCCACGGAAGCCTTTGTTACCTCGTTGCCAAAAACGTCATTGCCTATCATACAGTCGTATTCAACGTAATACGTACAGCCTGCTTCAAACTGCTTGTCAACCCAGATATATGTCCAGGATGCTCTGTTGTCAACCGTGGCATCAAGGAAGTATACGTTGTTGCCCTCTGTTATCGGGTCTTTTACAATGCTCATCTTTGAGCCGGAACCGTAAAGCCCCTGATTGTTGTCGGGGTTTTCGGCATCGGCACAGTAAAGAATTGCACCTTCAACATTGTTTTTAAGAACAACAGTCTTTGTTTTATCATTCCAGCTCACATCAACACCGAAGGACTCCGAAATTGCACGTACGGGCACCATAGTG
This sequence comes from Eubacteriales bacterium, assembly GCA_045539625.1. Taxonomy (GTDB): domain Bacteria; phylum Bacillota; class Clostridia; order Oscillospirales; family CAG-382; genus UMGS1387. The sequence goes on from JAZQFS010000132.1 coordinate 4,081, forward strand.
TAGCCCTCGCCCATAATTCGGGAAGGAACGTCAAGAGTAACCAAAGTGTCATTCTTTATAAGATAGGGCTAGCCGATAGTTGTTTTTACGGTTATGTCATCTCTGACAGAGGTTACCGTTTTTGTGGCGTCGTCCCAGTACACGTTTGCACCAAGCGCTTCAAATATGCCTCGAAGAGGTACAAGAGTTCTGCCTTCAACAATAACGGCAGGCTGTTCAAACTCAAGTGTCTTTCCGTCAAGCTTTACTGTAACCTCAGCGGCAAATGCCGTAAAGGTGAGAAGCACGATGCAGAATAAAATGCCAATAATCTTTTTCATAATACTCACTCCGTTGGAAAAATAATATATACACATAAATTATACATTAAAGCTGAACACAGGTCAATGCACATTGTTGCTGAATTTTCGACTTTTGAATTGGTAAAAAAACAAATTTCTATTGACAAAGGGAAAAAGTTGTGCTAAAATAACACCATAATGGTGATATATCACAAAATATATCACGCAAGGAGAGAGAGTTATGTTATCAACAGAGGTGTATTCTGCTTTGCTGGAAAAGCTGCTTACACGAGAGCTTGTTCCGGGGCAGATAATCAACAGACGTGATATTGCAAGCAAGCTTGGAACAAGCACAGCACCCGTACTTGAAGCAATGAAACAGCTTGAGCACGAGGGCTACATTGAAACGATACCCCGAAAGGGAACACAGGTAAAGCTTATAGACGAAAATGACGTCATAGGCAGCTACATCACAAGAATAGGCATAGAGGGTATGGCTGTAAGAATGGGCTATACTCTTGGGAACATTGCAAAAAACGGCGAAAGGCTTATGTCACTTGCAGTAAAAGCGGACGAAATGATAGAAAAGTACGATGACCGTATGGAGGCATGGAACTCGGATGACGAATTTCACAGGGCACTTGTGTCTACTTGCGGTAATGAAAAAATATGTGCAAGCTTTGAAAAAATGTCGTTGATAAATGTTTTCTACAGAGCAGGCTACATTTTTCACGGTGAAAAGAAAAGTGGAGGTCATACAGTTCTGATAAATAATCTTCTTAACTGTAAATCGGCTGACGAGGCTGAAATTCATATAAGAAACCACATACTTAACGGCAGGGACGAAATAAAAAAGCTTCTTGCAGTATAAAAAGCTTATAAAAAACATACATAAATAAAAATACGGAATACTGAATTAAAAAGTAATGGAGGTATACACATTGATAACGCATGAAAACAAATTAGGAATGTTCATACATTGGGG
>JAZQFS010000133.1:0-6303 GCA_045539625.1 Eubacteriales bacterium
TCCTTGTGCACACCGAGGACTCCTCCATTGAGGGGAAGCGTTTTGGTTACTTTGACGCTTCGGTCAAAGTTACTCGTCCGTCGCAACGGACGAAACCTCCTTGCGTTACATAAAGTAACTTAAAAAGTAACTGAAAAAGAAAAGGAGAAAAAATGGAAGGAATAAACCTAAATAAACCAATAATCTATAAGGGAGCATCACTTCGCTTCTTTGAAAAGGGCGAGCATTATGTCACACGTTATTGCCGTGATGATGTGCTTTTGCTGGTGTATGACGGCGTTCTTCGCTTTACAGAAGAGTCTGTGCCGTATGAAATAACACCCGGTAAATATTTTATCCATCGCCGAAATACATCCCAGAGCGGTGTTGTGCCGTCGGAAATGCCAAAGTACCTGTACGTTCACTTTCATTCAAGATGGTCAGAAAGTGAGGGCGGTACTCTGCCGAGAAGCGGTAATTTTGACTACCTTTCACTTCGCCCCGTTATGGAAAAGCTGGATAGAGCCTGCCATTCCAATGCCACCTATACACAGCAGTCAGCACTGTTTTATGAAATACTGTCACTTCTTTATAAAAAGAATGAAACGGTAACAACGGCGGGAATGATTGCCGATTATATATCCTCTCACTATAGCGAACAAATCAGCCTTGAAGGGTTGTCCCGACAGTTCCATTTCAGTAAAAATCAGATAATCAACCTGTTTAAAAAGCAGTATAAAATGACGCCATTTGAGTACCTGTCAAATATACGAATACGTCAGGCACAACGCCTTCTTGAGGTGTCGGGAAAGAGCGCACAAAGCATCGCCTGCGACTGCGGCTTTAATGATTACACGGCGTTTTATAAAAGCTTTTTGCACACAACGGGCACAAGCCCCTCAAGGTGGAGACAGCAGGCATTGGAAATATAAATTGACATAAAAAACCGAGGCAAAACCTCGGTCTTAAATTTTGCCATCGGCAGTTTGCGTTATTTTGCGGAATCAAGCAGCTTGTTAAGCTCGTCTCTGAAGGTGGTAATGTCCTTGAACTGCCTGTAAACCGAGGCGAAACGCACGTATGCGACCTCGTCAAGCTCCTTTAACTTGTCCATAACAAGCTCGCCGATTTCGTCGGACGGAATTTCGCTTCTCATTGTGGACAATAGGTTCTGTTCGATTTCCGTTACAGCATTTTCAATCTGCTCCATGGTAACAGGTCTTTTTTCGCAGGCACGCACTATGCCCTTTTTAACCTTGGTGCGGTCGAAAATCTCACGGGTTTTGTCCTTTTTGACAACCATAAAGGATACTATTTCAATTGTTTCAAAGGTGGTAAAGCGCTTAGAGCACGCAAGGCACTCACGTCTTCTTCTGATGCTTGTACCCTCACTTGACGGTCTGGAGTCCAACACCTTGCTTTCAAGATGGCCGCAAACAGGACATTTCATATCGGGGTTCTCCTTTAACTCTGTAGTGTTTTTTATTAATGCACCGCAAGGTGCAATTCATAAGCTGTAAAGCTCGATTATGAATATTTTTAATTTTCAATTCATGCCGTAAGGCAATTCATTGGGTTTGCTGTGTAAACTTATTGTATAAAGACTGTATAATCTGGATGCCAATGTTTTGCCACAGTAGTTCATATTAAGTTAAAACCAAAAATTTATTCAATCACAAAGAATTCGTCAAAATCAGTACCATCCATTAACAGCATATTTTTGAACCAGCCTACATTATGGTCGCCTGCAAATATATTTAAAAATATTGATATAAATTCTTGGTCGTAATCTGGCAACATTACTTCGTGAACTATTTTTTCAAATTCTATTCTTACATTTGATTTATCAGCTGGAAACACTTCTAAAAACTCTTCTGGTTCTTCTTCTTTGTATGATTGAAAGCAACACCAAAATAATTCTTCCGTTCTTTCTAATGCATTGTGGAGTCTGCTCCACTCTTCCAAGTTTTTCATTTAAGCACTTCCCTTCGCCAATTTTCGACAATCCTTATATAAAGACTGTATATTCTAGATACCTATCTTTTTCTGCTTATAAAAGCTCAAAACTCCTGCTATAACACATCCAATGGTACAAGATATTATGTATGAAAAAGACATAACTGCCATAAGTAACCCTTCACCCAAAGCAAATTCTTCAAACCTAGTTAAACTTGTATATATCATCAAATCAACTCGCAGAATAATCCATAAGAAACCTAAACATACAGAAGTAAGAAAACAAATGCCCCACGACTTAAAAAATTCTCTCACTGAGTTTCGTATTAACAAAACAGCCAGGGCAACACCTGGTAATGCAGGCAAAACAAAAAGCATTGCATTTTGAATAAAAGAATACTTTTCGTTATATTTCCAAAGCAACATTAAATGCATTACCAAATAGTAAAATAAAAGAGAAAAAATCCCGATAAAAATGCTTTTATATTTTTTCATTTCTAACCCCTCTTTTCGACAATATTCGACAATCCTCATATGCTTTTGTCAATTCGGGAACAAAATTATTATTAGTTTTCTTCGGCATCAACAACATTTTCAATTAAACCGGTTACAACTTTATTCAACTCGGTTGCATTTTGTGAAGTGATGGCAGATTTTCCTGTTTCTGTTTCTAATGCTTGCCTTGCAATCTTTGCAACATTTCCACCACGTTTTGCAACCTTGATATTTTCAGATAGACCTTGCGGATGCTCTGCCTTTGAAGATGGAATTGATTGAATAAGTCTTAACAGATTTGTTGTATCCACAACATCTGTCATTCGTTTTTTACCGTCCGATGCGGTCATCTTCACACCGTGACAATTTCTCACGGTTTCATTCCCCTCGGCTTTTAATCTCTGTTTTAACTTTCTCCAATAGGCTGTTGGATCTTTACTATCCGTTAAAACACCAACTACATCAACAACAGAAAAATACCATTCTTCTGCTTCCTCGTCCCATGCAGTTCTTATTTTCTTATCTTCAAATATTTGTATTCTATTATCCATATGTATAACTTCCGTAAAAAAGTTTTATCACAATATATTTATTTCATCTATGTTTGAAATAATTATATCACGTTTTTAAATTTTGTGCAAGTGGTTTTTGACTTTTCATTTTCATTTTCTTGTGACCGCCTCAAAAACCCCCGTCACCACGGCGGTAAGGCATAATAACCCCTTGTAACCACGGCAGTCTTGCCGTTCCCGTGATAAAAAAGAACACTCCTGCCCTGCTACCACATATCGTCGCCGTACTCCATTTTCACAAGCTCCTCTTCGGTGTAGCGAAGTGTGTTGTACAGTGCCGTCACAATGTAGGCAACGGGATTTCGCACATCGCTGACAAGCCTTTTGCCTTCAAGACGCATGGGCTTGTTTCGGTCAACGGCAACAATGTGCTCGTAGCTGAGATTCCCGAGCCTTGCCTGCACCTTTTCCCGCACAACCGTCTCGCTTCCCACGGTAATGGACGGCGAATTGTACATGATTTCAAGAGCTGTTTTGTAATTCTTTTTCATCTCTCCCTCAATCTCGTATTGGTCGAACTTGTTCATAAGCTCGTCAAAGCCCGACGACTTCTCGCCGCCGTTGATGGTATTGGTAAAATGAGTATTGGTATTATGGTTTTTGTTGTATAAGTATTGGTTGTGTGCGTCACACGCACTACCTTCTGCGTCACACGCACCACCTTCTGCGTCGCACGTACCACCTTCTGCGTCGCACGTACCACCTTCTGCGTCGCACGTACCGTTCTGCATATCCTGTGAAAACACGGTATAATAGTTTGTAGCATGGGAGCTGTCTTTTCTGTCACGGCATTCTTTTGTTATTATGCCGCAGCTTTCCAGCTTTTTAATTGCATTAATCACCTTAGTACCACTCACACCCGTCATTTGCGCAATTGTACCGTAGGAAGGATAACAGCAGAAATTATCGTCTGTCAGGCTCATAAGATAGCAAAGTACCCTGAACTCATACACATCCAGCCTTGGATCGTTTATATAATTGTTGGGTATCATGGTAAAATTTCCTTCAAGCTTTTTCATACTTTTATCCTTCCTCAATAAATCATTTCATTGCTACCCACAGCTTAATAAATAAGTCGTCGGCGTGCTTGTACGTCCACAACCAGTTGATTGTGCTTTTTTCAAGTCCCGTCTTGTCCTCCAGCCTTTCGGCACATGTGACGGCGTACTTGTGTTTTTCCTCCGATGTTGTCATTGGCACATACTCGTACGTGCCGATTTTGTTGGGTATGCCGCAAAACTCCGATATGTCAAGACTTGTCTTTGATGTGCCCTTGACACGAAGCTCAAGGTGAGTGTGAGCACCTGTCGAATTTCCTGTACTTCCCATCACACCCAGCTTGTCGCCCTTGCGTATGCTTTGCCCTGCCTTTACAACAATGCTTCCCTTTGCCAAATGCCCGTAGTATAAACGTGAGCCATCGTCAAAAAGCTGTCTGACGTAGTACCCAAAGCCGTTAGCCTCAAAGGGAACGGCATCAACCACGCCGTCGGCAACGGCATAAACATTTTTGTCATCGAGGGCAACCAAATCCATACCGCCGTGATACTCACGCTTGCCCGACAGTGTTCTGTAGCCTCTTGGACTTGTAACACGGAATTTTCCTTTAAAACAGCTTATCATAATATTTCTCCTTTCAGACAATAAAAAAAGTCAATACACAATTAAGGTATTGACAAATTGAATTTATTGAATATAATATAAGTGTAAGGGCAAGACCTCAAACGGTTGCGCCAAAAGATAACCGTTATAAAATAACCGCTATTCTTTGGTCGGAAGGGCGGTTATTTTACGTTTATTGATAACGCAAAAGCCATGACAATAAATAAAATCAGTAATTCTATGTATTTCACAGCACCACCTCCTCTCGGAGAATGGCACAACCGCCGACATTACTGCCGTTTATGCTCATCAGAGCACAAAGAGCTCTCGCCCCTGTCGGTTTTATCCGACGAAAACTATTATACACCAATTATTCAATTTGTCAACAACGCCGCAGGGCGTTTTTATTATTCCTCTTTTTCCTTGCCCACCCTTGCCGAGTCAACAAGTCCTTCACCGATAATATATGCAATCATCGTTGCACCGCCCATAATAACGGCTGATACCTGCTCAATTGTAAGGTCAGGCACGCCGAAGGCAACAAGAATTGATGTGATGAATGTTATTACTGCCGCCCACATCTTGCGGCTTGTAAGCTTCTGCTTCCAGTTGATTTTCATTTCTTTTTACCTCGTTTCAATTCGATTTTCTCCGCCAACACTTCCGCCACCTTGATAATGCCGAGTGCACCGCCCTCGATGCCGAAGAAACCGAAGAACGGCTCAATTAACGCATCGGGAATGGATTGATACCGCCAGAACGTCACAATCATAACCGCCGTAAACAGTATCATTGTGGCAAACATAAGTATTATGATTTTCTTTGAAAACTTCATTTTGCTTTTCTTTGACATTTAAACCTCCGTATAAATAAAAAATGCCAATACCGACTTTGGGTATTGACAAAACAAAAATATTGAATATAATAATGAGTGTAAGGGCAAGACCTCAAACGGTTGCGCCGTATAGTATCAGTTAAAAGTAACCGCTACATTTTGGACGTGAGGCGGTTACTTTACTTTTATGGTAAAAGCTATCATTATGACTGTTACACAGATAAAAAACCTTATGTATACGTTCATAATAACCACCCCCTTTCGGGAATGGCACAACCGCCGACATTACTGCCGTTCATACTCTTCAGAGCACAAAGAGCTCTCGCCCCTGTCGGTTTTATCCGACAGGACTATTATACACCAAATATCCGATTTGTCAATAAAACATATAAAGGTATTGACAAATTCAAACTCACAGTATATAATAAAGATACAAGGCAAAGCCTTATACGGTTGTGCCAAAATGAATGAGTTAAATTAACCGCATTATCTTGGTAGGATGGGCGGTTAATTTACTTTTATGGAAAAAGTAAACGCTATAAAAACAAATAAGATTATCAAAAACATAATCCGTATGTATTTCACAGCACCACCCCCTTTCGGAGTGTGGCACAACCGCCGGTATAAACCGAATTATAAAACCTTGCCTTGGCTGAAAATTTCAGCAAGGCTCATTATATACTAAAAACCGAAATTTGTCAATACACGCCGCAAGGCGTTTTTTTACTGCCCGTGAGCCTTTTTGTTTATGTGCTTTTCAAGCTTGTCACGGGCTTCGGTAACTCCGCCGTTGTAGCCCTGCTGCTTGAGAGCATCAAGAGCCGCCAGCACCGCATAATTCACAACACACAGCTCTTCACGCAC
>JAZQFS010000134.1:0-13105 GCA_045539625.1 Eubacteriales bacterium
TCAGTCTGTTGAAAAAGTATGTTTTTTTCAAGTTTTAGGAAAACCCCCGGCGAGGGTTTTCCTCTTTACCGTCCTTTGAAGGACGGTAAATTCACCTTTCCTGCGCTTTATGAAGCATAAGGGATTTCGCCGTCTGCGGACGGCGACCAAGGCTCTGCCACAGGATCCCGCAAGCCTTTGAAAAGGCTTGACCTAAACTTTCACAATGGTTTTGCGACAAGCTCAGCCGTCTCTTGCGAAACGGCTTTAATATTCAACATTCAATTAAACTGCGTATTTTTTCCCTTGCTTCTTCAGGCGGGGTTTTAAGACACTCGCACATTTCCTCGCACACAGCCTTTTCGGTAAGTGCAAGATAATGTCCTTCCGCCTGTCTCAGCTTTTTGCCGCTGCCCTCACATTCCTTTTCACGTATGTACAGTGCCTTGAGAACAGTTAAGGAGCTTTCAAGGGTGTTGACGGCAAGGTCGTTTTTGTAATGCTCGGTTACCAGCTGCGGCTGACGGGCACAGAAGGGGACTACCGTTTTTTCGTTGACACTTTTCAATGCTTTGTCAAAATTATTTTCGTCAGCCACGGGACGAATTGCATCCTCCGAATCCACAGGCACATACACCGTTTCTTTGGCATTGGAGTATATGTGGGAGAGCTTGTAGTACAACGCACCCTTGTCCTTAACAAAGGAAGGCGTTTCCACGCCGTCAACAAGGTAAACACCGCTGTGCTTGTATATAACTTTGTCGCCGATTTTGTACATTGCATATCTCTCCTTATCCGTTCCATACATATTATAACATATTTCTACAGAAACTTCAAAGGCAATTTTGCACAAAATTTTTCCGTTATTGCATCGTCATTCTGCCCATTTTACTGCTTTTGGGTTATTTTTGCTGTTTCCTCTATAAGAAAACGGCAGAAGGCATCAACGGTGGGGGAAGAATCAACGGTGTTTTTTCTGAAAACATAGGTTGAGCGTGAATAAGGACCGACGGAGTAAAAATGTACCTTTTCGTCAAACTGTCCCTGCCAGGAAAGCTCGGGAACAAAAGCTGAGCCAAGCCCCATTTCAACATATTTTCTGATGTAAAACGGATCATCGGTAATTATCGTAATGTTCGGCTCAAAGCCAATGTCGGCACATACTTCAAGGGTGTTGCGGTAAAGGCAAGAGGTATCGGGCATTGATATATAATTCAGTGAATTTAACAGTGTAAGCTTTTGTCGGGAGTCAAGTCCGTTAAGCCCCAGCTCCTTTATTGTGGCAAGGAGTATTTTTTCCTTTGTAAGAAGCTGTTTTGTGTAGGAGGACGGCTTTGATACTCTGTCGGCAATTACAACATCGCTGTTTTCGGAGTGCTCTGCCGAATGGGAAATTTTGAATGATACGTTGGGGTAAATTTCAATGAATTTCTGTATTGCCGCAGTAACAAGACGTCTGTCTGTGCAGATTGACAGCTTTATTTCCCCACAGATTTCTCCCTCCTTCGGTGATACCGCAAGCTTTGCCTTGTCAAGCTCGGAAAGGGCATTTTTCACCCCTTCGTAGAAAATTCTGCCGTTTTTGTTAAGGCGTATGCGGTTGGCACTTCTGTCAAAAAGCTTGCAGCCAAGCTCGGCTTCAAGACGCTTTACCGTCTGGGATATATTTGATGTAGGTACGAGAAATTTGTTCGCCGTTACGGAAAAGTTTTCCGTTTCTGCCGCAGATATAAAATACTTTAACTGTAAAAGCTCCATTATCATCACCCAAGTTATGATAACACATTTTACAGTAACTGTCAAGTTATAGTAAGCATATCAGAAATAGTACTTTACAACAGGGAAAATGTGTGGTATCATTAGAAAAAACGGAGGTGACTTAAATGATTTCAGGAATTCTTGAAACTGTAATGATTGTAAGCTTCGGAGCATCATGGCCTTTTAATGTAATTCGCTCATATAAGGCAAGAACAGCCAAGGGCAAGAGCCTTTCCTTCCTTTGCCTTATCCTTTTCGGCTATGCTGCAGGTATAATCGGAAAGATTTTAAGACCTGACTTTGCAGAATGGCTGACAACATCATGGTACGTTCTTTTCTTCTATGTGCTTAACTTTATCATGGTAGGCACAGACCTTATTCTCTACTTCAGAAACAAGGCATTTGACAAGAAGGCTGAAGAAAACAAATAAAAGTAAATATTGGAGGAAACTACTATGCAAATTTTAGCTATCGGCAACAGCTTTTCACAGGACGCAACAAGATATGCAAGCTCAATTGCATCAAGTGACGGCAAAGTTTTCACAACCGTCAATCTTTGTATCGGCGGATGTCCGCTGTACAAGCATTTTCAGAACATAATGAATGATGCCGCAGCTTATTCGCTGGAATTCAACGGTGTAACAACAGGCTTTTTTGTATCAATCAAGCAAGCACTTCTTTCACGTGAATGGGACGTAATCACCCTTCAGCAGTTATCGGGCATCAGCAAAAACTATGCCACATACCAGCCTTACCTTGATGAGGTTGCTGCATATTGCAGAAAGTACGCACCCAAGGCAAAGCTGTACATTCACCAGACCTGGGGCTACGAGGAAGGAAGCAACCGTCTTTGCCTTGAGCAAAAGTATGAGCATCACGCTGATATGTTCCGTGACATAAAGAATGCCTACGCACAGGCGGCAGAAGCGATTGGTGCGGCGGGAATTATTCCGTCGGGAGAGCTTGTTAATGAGATGTGCTCACAAGGCTTCAAGATGCACCGTGACACCTTCCATCTGTCCTATGGACTTGGAAGATATGCAATAGGACTTTTGTGGTATGCCTACCTCACGGGAAACAGCATCGACAACAATACCTTCTGCAGCTTTGACGAAGAATTGACACCCCAAGAAATTGAAGCGGCAAAGAAGGCTGTCAATAAGGTTCTCGGAAGATAACACACATAATTTAAGGACGGAATCAACCGTCCTTTCTTTTTGCATATTCATGGGGTGTAAAGCCTGTTTCCTTCTTGAAAAGCCTTGAAAAGTTTACGCTGTCAAGACCAACCGAGCAGGCAATGTCGCCTATACTCATATTTTTTTGCTTTATGAGGGTGCAGGCTTTTTTTATACGCAGACTTGTGAGGTATCCGTGTGGAGGCTTTCCAGTTTGCGCCTTGAAAAGCGTTGAAAAATAGCTTCGTTCAAGTCCCGTTTCACGGGCAATGTCTGCCACCGTCAAGGGCATATGGTAATTTGTTTCCATGATTCCCACAGCCTTCTTTATCCAAACATTGCTGTCGGCGTTTACATTGCTGTGACTCATAAGGGCGGCAAAAATCCCGTAGATAAGTGATGTTCTTCGAAAGGGTGCTCCGCCGTCTGTGTCGTCCTTCATTTCATATAACTTTTTAAGGTACTCTGCTATCCCTTCAAAAGCACCCGTCGGTGCAAAAGGAGCTGTTGACGTAATGCCTGCCTTTAACAGAACAGAGCCAATCTGAAGCCCGTCCACGGCACAGTAGTAGCCTTCTCTCGGATTTTCCTTTGCCGCAGTATGCACAATAACATCGCCCGGAAAAAGAAAGTAGCAATCGCCCTTCTTTAATGGAAACTCTTTGCCGTTTATTATTACCGAGCCGAAGCCTGCCGTACAACATTCGATTATGAATACGTCACGAATTACAGGCCCATAGGTTATTCCGCCCTCAAGATTTTTGTCACAGCCCGAATAACATACCTCAGGTTCTTCGCTGTGTCTTTTTACATAATGATCGTACTTCATGGACTCTCCCAACAAATTGAATATTTTAACAAACAAATATATATTGTATTAATGTATGTATGTGCTATAATTATATCATACAATAATAAAAGGAGCAAGCACTATGAGTAAAAACATTTTGAATATTGCAGTAATCGGCTGTTCCAAGGCAATGGGACAGGTTCATATGGACGGACTGCGCGACGTGGACGGAATAAATCTTTATGCCGTATGCGACACGGCACGTGACAACAGGCTTGTGGAAGCCAAGGAAAAATACGGTGCCGAGGTTGCAGTAAAAGACTACAAAGAGCTGTTGAATGACGACAAGGTAGATGCGGTAATTATTGTCACTCCCGACGAGACACACTGTGAGATGGTATGTGACTTTTTGCACGCAGGCAAGGATGTGCTTTGCGAAAAGCCCATGGCTCTGAGACTCAGTGAGTGTGAGACGATGATAAGGGTTGAAAAGGAAACGGGGAGAAAGCTGATGATCGGTCAGATTTGCCGTTTCACCGATAACTTCATCAAAGCAAAACAGCTTGTTGATGAGGGCAGAATCGGCGAGCTTTACTTTGTGGAAAGCGAATATGCCCACAACTATCGCAACGCAAGAGGCTACGACGACTGGAGAGTAACTCCCGAACGTGACGGCTTTATAGGCGGCGGCTGTCATGCAGTTGACCTTCTTCGCTGGATTGCAGGAGATCCCACAGAGGTTTATGCCCTCGCAAACCACAAGTGCCTTACCGATTGGCCTACAAACGATTGCACAGTAGCTCTCTACAAATTCCCAAACAATGTGTCGGGCAAGGTGTTTGTATCCACAGGCTGTAAACGTCCTTACACCATGCGTTCGGTATTTTACGGAACAATGGGAACAATTATCTGCGACAACACAAGCGACCACATCACCCTTTACGAGGACAACGAAAAGGAAGGTAAAACCCATTGGCACGAGGATGACGGCGGTGAAATAATCCCTGTTACTGTAAATAATCATAACACGGGAGGCGAAGCACAGATGTTTATACAAGCACTTCTTGAAAATAAAGACGTGCCCATAACCTCCATAGAGGGGGCAAAAACCGTTGCTGTTGCCTGTGCCACGGTACAGTCGGCAAAGGAAAACAGACCTGTTATCATAAAGTATCCCGAAACACACTGATTACAACAAAAGAATATGAGAAAGGCCTGCAGTCAAATTCACGTTTTGCTGCAGACCTTTTTTTATTCTCTATTTTATAGCCAATAGCTTTGCCACTCTCAGCATTATAACTGCACTTTCGGCACGTGTTACACTGTTGTCGGGCAGAAACGTACCGCTGTCATCAACGCCTGTAAGAATATCAAGCTTGTATAAAAGCTGTATGGGATTGAAGTATTTGTGATTAATATCAACGTCGGGAATGTCAATTTCGTGGGCGAGAATTGCAGGAAGCTCGGCATTTTTCAGCACACCTGCGAAAATATATGCCATCTCGGCTCTTGTGGCACTTGCTTCAAAATCTTCAAAGTCATCGGTGTTTATAATTCCTGCGGCAACGGCATACAAAACGTAGCTTGTATACCACTTTTCACCGTCAACGTCCGCTATCTTTGCTCCCGACAGCTTTTCGTACATTCTTGCCGCCATCGTCACAGCCTCGGCAACCGTCACGTTTCCGTCAGGCTGGAATTTGTTGTTTCCCGTTCCTTCAATAAGCCCCATTTCACGTGCCTGCGCTATATCCTTTGCATACCATGCATCAGGTGAAATGTCGGCAAAGTCAGAAGGCTTTGGAGCAACAGGCTCTGTATCTTCTGTGGCAGTATCTTCTTTGTCTGTATTCTCAGCTTGCGTTTCAGCCTGCACTCTTACCTTGTATCCGAAGGCGGTGAAGATTCTTTCATCGGGACAGGAAACAGACAGGTAATAGTCGCCCTTTTCAAGCTCAATATTCTCAAAGCTGTAGGTGTTGCACCTTGTACGTGTAATAATGGGCGTGCCATCAGCCTCAAGGATTGAAAACTCATAGTGACCTTCGTCGGTGAGATAAAGGTCGGTGATTTTTGCTGTTACAGATGCTTCCTTATCAAGGGAAAAGGAATACACGTCAACGTCATCTGCACCGAAAAGATTGCCTCTTATTTCTCCGCTGACTCCGCTTGTTTTGATGGGTGTTGCAGTAAGATGGGTGTTGTTATACTCCTTTTCAAACACCGCATCGCCGAAAGCTCTTACTTCAAGGGCATACCGAGGGCTGAGATAGTCTTCATCGGGACTTACCGAAATGAAGTATGTGCCCTTTTCAAGACCGCAGCGTGTTTCAAATACGGTGTTTTCATCATCTATCCACACGTCCATAGAGCCTATAAGGTTATACTCACTGTCATAAAGACTGAACCACTTAAGGCTGTCGCTGTAAAGATCGATTACCGCATATCCGTCCTCTGTCATTTCAAATGAAAAATAATCAGGCTCGTCCCTGTACATTACACCGCCCTTGTATCGGCTTCCAAGCTCCATTTTAGATGCTTTTTCAAAGGACTTGTTATCCTGTGACTCAATATTTTCCCAAGGGGTAAAAAAGGTGTCAATTACAAATGAGGTGTCGGAAAATTTTGCGGCATTTTCGATTTTAAGCGTATATTCACCCTCGGCAAGACCTTCAAGCATGAAGTATTCATAATCGAAAAAGTCATCATTCTTTGTGGTGAAGGAGGCAAGCTCTTTACCTTTTTTTGATAGAGTCACGGTGATTTTCGGCTCATATTCGGTGCTTGTATTCATACTTACAACTTTAAGCCCGAAAAGTCCGTCCTCTTCAATAAAAAGCTGACATTTCAAGCTATCCTCATATTCGGCAAGGGTGTATTCTATTGTTTCGGGAGGAATGCAGTCTGCCGTATACGTTTTTGCAAGGCACGTCAATGTCAGTGCTAATGAACAAAGTGCCAAAAACAGTATTTTTTTCATATTATCTCCTTTACGCTTTGATTTCCATTGCATATATTGCACGAAGTCCGTACTTCAATGCAAGAATTGCAGTTTCTCTTTCGTTTACATCACTGCTGTTGATTTTTTCTTCAAGCTTTCTGTAAAATTCTCCTGCAAGTGTTTTATCTTCTTTAAGGCGTGAGATGTTCATAAGGGGCTGGGTTTTATCCTTGATTTCAAGATAAGACACCGACGGCACAGCCTGTCTTAAAACGTCACAGTCAGCCGAAAAGCCTTCGGAGGTAAGACCTGTCAGTTCAACTCTGAGAAGAGTATCACTGCCGTATCCTGCACACGCCTTTACAACGTCGGGCATCACATCATAAAAGGAGCTTGCTCCGCTGACGTCAAGCGTTACACATTCATATCTTTTGCCGCTTATTCTTACGTGCTTAAGATTTACTTTTCCCTTTTCAATTTCGCCGATAATTGCACCCTTATAGCCTGTTTCGCCGAAATCTCTTCCCTCAATACAGCCGCAGTATGCGTACCTTGTACTGCCTGAGCTTAAAATTTCCGTTCCCTTGTGTATATGCCCGAGAGCCGCATAATCAAAACCCGAGCCGTCAAGAGTACGGCTGCTTACGGGACAGTATACAGAGCCTGAAACATCTATGTCTCCGTGGTGCATAAGAATGTTGATTTTGCCGTCCTGCTTTGCCTTGAACACAGAGTCGGAAAAGCTTGTCTTGGTGCTGTCAAAATATGCACTGCCGTAAATTCTTGTATTCAGGTGCTCTATTTCAACGTAGCTGAGAGCCTCGGTGTTGAATATAAACACGTTGTCCGGCCACTTTACGAGTCTGTAGGGCGAGGACGGATTGTAGGGGTCATGGTTTCCGGGAGTTATAACAAAGGTGCACTCCTTAAAGGAAGCCATATCATTGATTACAGCGTTAATTGTATCTTTTGTTATACACTCATCGTCGAACAAATCGCCGCAGATTAGAAATAGCTGTACATTTTCTGTTTTTGCAAGAACAACCAGCGATGAAAACGCCGCCCGCAAAGCTCCTCTTCTTTTTTCCGAGGAAGCTGGATCAAGTCCCGAAAAGGGGGAGTCAAGATGAAGGTCGCCTGTATGTATGATTTTCAAATATATCTCTCCAAACAGCAGAATTTTACCCTTTTATGATAGCACACATTTTATGCTTTTGTCAACAAACATACTGTAGCCTTTCCATTAACAGATGGGGATTTTTTTCGCCGTCAAGGTTGACTTTTTTGTGACATTTGGGGTATAATTATGTTTAATAATAACGAAAGAGGTAAGAAATGCCATGAAAGTAACAGTAGCTGTTGATTCCTTTAAGGGAAGCCTTACAACATTTCAGATTGCAAAAGCCATAGGCGAGGGAATAAAAAGAGTTTACGCCGATGCCGAGATTTTCACCTGTCCCATGGCAGACGGCGGCGAGGGAACAGCCGAGGCTGTAACGGGAGCACTTGGCGGACAGATGACCTCTGTTACCGTTACGGGACCTTTGGGAAAGCCTGTCACTGCACAGTACGGATATGTGAAAGAAAAGGGGCTTGCCGTTGTCGAAATGTCATCTGCTGCAGGAATAACCCTTGTAACGGAACAGGAAAGAAATCCTCTTTTTACCACAACCTACGGTGTTGGTGAAATAATACTTGATGCAATTTCAAAGGGCTGCCGCAATTTTCTTGTGGGAATAGGCGGAAGTTCTACAAATGACGGCGGTGCGGGAATGCTTCAGGCACTTGGCTTTGAGCTTGTGGATAAAGACGGAAACAGTATTGCAAGGGGAGCACGGGGACTTGAAAATTTAGCACAGATAAAAACAGAAAAAGCATGTGCTGAACTTAAAGAATGTACCTTCAAGGTTGCCTGCGACGTAAAAAATCCGCTGTGCGGCGATAATGGCTGCAGTAAAGTGTTTGCACCGCAAAAGGGTGCAGATGAAGAAATGATAAAGAATATGGATAAGTGGCTATCGTCCTACGCTTCAAAAGTAAAAGAGGTGTTCCCTCGGGCGGATGAAAACTGCGAGGGAGCAGGTGCGGCGGGAGGCATGGGCTTTGCACTTATGAGCTTTCTCGGAGCAAGGCTTGTTTCGGGCGTTGAGCTTGTGATGAAGGAAACAGGACTTGAAGAATATATAAAAAAGAGCGATATTGTGGTGACGGGCGAGGGAAGACTTGACGGACAGACGGCTATGGGAAAGGCTCCGTCGGGTGTGGCAAGCCTTGCGAAAAAGCACTCGAGGCCTGTTATAGCTTTTTCTGGTGCCGTGACGGACGAGGCGGTAAAGTGCAACCAACACGGAATAGATGCCTTCTTTCCCATACTTCGCAAAGTGTGCACACTTGATGAGGCAATGGATATTGACAACGCATATAAAAACGGTGCGGATACTGCCGAGCAGGTGTTCAGGCTTGTCAGATGCTTTGGCATAAAGTAACACTTGCGAAGGCTTGTGTTGTTAATAAATTTGTGGTATACTGAAATGTATTTTACGAAAGGTTAAAGTGACGCCATGGAATTTTACGCAAAAACCTTTGATGAGCTGACACTGTCTCAGCTTTATGAAATAATAAGGTCGAGGGCAAAGGTGTTTCTGCTGGAGCAGAAAATAATATGCCTTGATGCAGACGGTGTTGACTATGACAGCCTGCACTGCTTTTTCTTTGACGGTAAAAATGTTACCGCATACCTTCGTGCCTTCAGAACGGCTGAAGATACGGTAAGCGTTGGCAGAGTGCTGACGCTTGTTCACGGCAAAGGCGAAGGAAAATTGCTTATGGAAAAAAGTATGGCGGCGATAAAAAAACACTTTAACTGTAAAAAAATCACTCTTCACGCTCAGAAGCATGCACAGGGCTTTTATGAAAAGCTGGGCTTTAAAACCGTTTCGGGCGAGTTTCTTGAAGAGGGCGTGGTGCACGTTACAATGGAAATTGATATTTAATTTAAGGAAAAGGTGAAAATATGGCTGTACTTGAAAAGCTTGAGCCAAAAAAGGTGTTTGGTTATTTTGAAGAAATATGCTCAATTCCTCACGGCTCAGAAAATATGGATAAAATCAGCACATACTGTATGGAGTTTGCAAAAAAGCATAACCTTAAAGCGGTGCGTGACGGTGCAAATAATGTGATAATCTATAAGGACGCATCAAAGGGATATGAATCTGCAGAACCTGTAATTCTGCAGGGACACCTTGATATGGTGTGCCAGAAAACGCAGGATTGCACAATTGACTTTGAAAATGACGGACTTGATATATATGTTGAAGACGGCTATAT
The DNA here is from genome assembly GCA_045539625.1 of Eubacteriales bacterium. Lineage (GTDB taxonomy): Bacteria > Bacillota > Clostridia > Oscillospirales > CAG-382 > UMGS1387. Next base: position 9,974 of record JAZQFS010000134.1, read on the forward strand.
TAAGGCAAGAGGAACAACCTTGGGTGCCGATAACGGAATTGCAGTTGCCATGATACTGTCAATTCTTGACGATGACACTCTTTGCCATCCTCCCATTGAGGCTGTGTTTACAACAGATGAGGAAATCGGAATGTTGGGTGCTGTGGCACTTGACCATTCTCTTATCAAAGGAAACAGAATGATAAATATTGACTCGGAGGACGCAAGCGTTGTTACCGTTTCATGTGCGGGCGGAAGCGATTTTCGTGTTAATATTCCCGTTGTGCGTGAAAAAAAGGAAGGCAGCTGCGTGACTTTTGCCGTTAAAGGTCTTAATGGCGGTCATTCGGGCGTTGAAATCAACAGCGGCAGAGTCAATGCAGGTATGCTTATGGGACGCATTCTTAACCACGTACAAAAGAGCTGTGATTTTGAGCTGGTAAGTCTTGACGGCGGAGATAAGGCAAACGCCATTCCCACAGCATGTACGGTAAAGCTTGTAACACGGGATTGTAAAGGGCTTGAAAAGGCACTTTTGCAGTATTGCAGTGACGTAAAAACAGAAATCTCGGCACGTGAAGGCGGATTTTTCACTGAAATTCAAGCATCGGAAAACGGCGTGTTTGAAACGGTGGGCAAAGAAATGACACAAAAGCTTGTGTATATGCTGCTTTGTGCTCCGGGCGGTGTGGTTGATATGAGTATGGAAATAGAAGGACTTGTTGAAACCAGCCTTAACATGGGAATACTGAAAACCGTGGGTGACGAAATAATAACGGCGTTTGCACTGCGAAGCAATAAAAAGACAGCACTTGTTTTCCTTGAAGAAAAGCTTGAAGCCTTTTTCGGATATATTGACTGTAAAATTACCAAAAGCGGACACTATCCGCCGTGGGAGTATAATCAAAATTCCCTTATCCGTGAGCTGTATGTTAAAAAGTACGCTCAGCACTTCGGCAAAGAGCCTTCCGTTGAGGCAATACACGCAGGGCTTGAGTGCGGAGTTTTCGCTTCTTCAAAGAAAGACTTTGACTGCATATCCGTAGGACCTGAAATGCACGATATTCATACAGTCAATGAAAGGCTGAGTGTTGCTTCTACTGGTGATGTTTATAGTATAATTGTAGATATTTTAAAGGAATTAAAAAATTAAGCTTGACATTTGACGTAATGGTATGCTAAAATATACGAAATACGCAATAGCCGTGAAAAACGGCGGTTAGGAGAATTATGAATAATCAGAAAGAATTCAAACCGTATATTCCCGCGGAAAAGGTGACGCCTGAAATTACCGTTACCTCAATTATAATGGGAATAATTCTGTCGGTGGTATTCGGTGCGGCAAACGCATATCTCGGACTGAGAGTAGGTATGACAGTATCCGCTTCAATTCCTGCGGCAGTAATATCAATGGGTGTTATACGTGTGATAATGCGTAAAAACTCAATTCTCGAAAGTAACATCGTCCAGACAATAGGCTCTGCAGGTGAGTCTGTTGCGGCAGGTGCAATTTTCACACTTCCCGCACTTTATCTGTGGGCAAAAGAGGGTACAATAGACAGTAACCCCGATTTTCTCACCATCACCCTTATTGCACTTATCGGCGGTCTTCTCGGTGTGTTCTTTATGATACCCCTGAGAAATGCACTTATTGTCAAGGAACACGGAACACTTCCTTATCCTGAAGGAACAGCCTGTGCCGAAGTTCTTCTTGCAGGCGAAAAGGGTGGAGCAAGTGCCTCAACCGTATTTGCAGGTATGGGCTTTGCGGCACTGTTCAAGTTCATCGTTGACGGTATCAAGGCAGTTCCCGGTGAAATCAGCTATAATTTCGGCAAGCTCTTCAAGGGCTATAACGGTGAAATCGGCACTCAGGTGTATCCTGCTCTTGTAAGTGTGGGCTTTATCTGCGGTCCCAGAATTTCATCATATATGTTCGCAGGCGGCGTGCTTGCATGGATGGTGCTTATTCCTCTTATTACACTTTTCGGTGCAAATGCCGTTGTATTTCCCGGTACACAGACCATCGGTGAAATTTTCGCAAGCGGTGGAGCAGGCAGCATCTGGGGCAGCTACATAAGATATATCGGTGCAGGTGCTCTTGCAGCGGGCGGTATTATCAGCCTTGTAAAGTCACTTCCTCTTATTGTAAAAACCTTCCGTGACTCACTTAAGAGTATGTTTTCTTCCAAGAAGGAAAGTAATGACAGAACCTCAAAGGATCTGAATATGGGCTTTGTACTTGCGGTGATAGCTGTACTTACATTGTTAATCTGGCTTGTGCCTGCAATTCCCGTATCACTTCTTGGTGCGGCAATTATCGTAGTATTCGGCTTCTTCTTTGCCACCGTTTCTTCAAGAATGGTAGGTCTTGTGGGAAGCAGTAATAACCCTGTATCGGGTATGGCAATTGCAACACTTCTTGTGTCAACTCTTCTCCTTAAGGCAACAGGCGATGTCGGTGCACACGGTATGACGGCGGCTATTTCCATAGGCTCCATTATCTGTATTGTGGCGGCAATATCAGGCGACACATCACAGGACCTTAAGACAGGTTTTCTTCTCGGTTCTACACCTAAAAAGCAGCAGATAGGCGAGGTTGTCGGCGTTGTGGCATCGGCACTTGCAATAGGCGGAACACTTTCGCTTCTTAATCAGGCTTGGGGCTTTGGCGGTAATGAGCTTGCTGCTCCTCAGGCAACACTTATGAAGATGATTGTTGAGGGTGTTATGGATGGTAACCTTCCTTGGGCACTTATCTTTATCGGTGCATTTATCGCGATTGCATTTGAAGTCGTTGGTATTTCGGCACTTCCTGTTGCAATCGGTCTTTACCTTCCGTTAGAGCTCAGCTCAACAATTATGATTGGTGGTCTTATCCGTCTTGTATTCGACAAGCTCAAGAAAGCAAAAGAAGAAAAAGATGGCATTATCAGCGACGGTGTTCTCTTCTGTTCGGGTATGATTGCAGGTGAAGGTCTTATAGGTATCCTGCTCGCTGTATTTGCTATTGTCCCACTTAGCGGTGGTGCTTACACACTTGCAGAAGGCATTGATCTTGCTTCAATCTACAGCTTGTCACCAACATTTATGAACATTGGCGGTGTTGCATTACTCGCTATCACAATCCTTACATTCTGTGCATTTACAGTT